>JBGQHM010000066.1:0-23327 GCA_041497995.1 Binatia bacterium
AGGGCTCCGAAGTGACCTATGGCGATGCCACGTGGAACCGCGAGTTGGTCGCGCAGCTGGTACTCGATCAGCCGGAAGAAGCCCACGCCGCCGCGGGATGAGCGCAGGCGAGAAGACAGGGAGACGAACATGGCGGAGAGAAAGAAGCTGTACTTCGAGGATGTGAAGGAGGGCGACGCCGTCCCGCCCTTCATCGTCGAGAACCTCAGCCGCACCGACATCGTGCGCTACGCCGGCGCGTCGGGCGACTTCAATCCAATGCACCACGACCAGACGTTCGCCGAGAAGGCGGGGCTACCGACGGTGTTTTCGCACGGCATGCTCAACGCCGGCTTCGCCAGCAAGTGCATCACCGACTACGTCGGGCGCGAAAATCTGCGGAAGTTCAAAGTGCGCTTCGCCACACGCGTCTGGCCCGGCGATACGATCACGTGCAAGGGGACGGTTACCAAGAAGCTAGAGGCCGGCGGCAAGCACCTCATCGAGGGCGAGCTCGTCGCGCTCAATCAGAAGGGCGAGACCGCGATCGCCGGGAGCTTCACCGCGGAGCTGCCAAGTAAACAGTGACAAGTGACTAGTGATGAGTGATGAGCCGCAGAGGCGGGGTGCTCTGCGCTTGTCACTCGTCACTCGTCACTGGTTTTGCGTACTCGTACAGCCCGTATCCGGTGTCACCGTTCCAATCGAAGCGGGCGGTTCCGAAGGTCACGCGCACGTATCCGCCGCCACCAGTCGGCCGCAGGATCGCCATGCGTGACATCGGCTGAGCCCGCAGTGGCGGCTGACCATCGCACGACAGCTCGAATCCGTTCGGGCTGTATGGGTCATCGTCTGTCGTCACCGCCATGCGAACCGGTCCCCACGACTGCGGTGTTGGTCGCGTGAAATACATGGCGATCGCGTCGCTCGCTCCATCCACGACACGCGTCAACACGCCGCGCGCGTTGCCGAACGCGGCGGCCAACATTGTCTGCTGACGGGCCCCGGAGGCGCGGAACGCCGCCGCGTTGGCGAAGCCGCCGCCTGCCACATCTCGTCGCTTGCCGTCGATGGCTACCGTGCCACGCGCTGCACCAAAGCGCGCTGCGCCATCACCCGTGCCCATGTCCGAGCTCGGCGTGAACTCGATCTGCACTTCAGCGTCGACCAATCGGGACCGCGCCAGCGCCGCTTCCAAGTCGAGGTAAACCACCGCATCATCGAGCTGGAGCATCGGCCCAGAAAAATCGACGCACAGCTGCCCGTCTCTCCACAGCATACGCAACGGCCCAACACCATCTCCTATTGCGTGCACGTCCTCACCAGTGAACAGCGCCACCCGTTGGCCACCGAGAAACAAGAGCAGCCGGCCACTGCGGACGCGTGGCCCGGCGTGACCAATTCCGGCGGACAAGCCGATGTCGGCCGTAGGGTCGTAGAACTGGAGAGCCGCTGAGGGACTCTTGTGCGTGGAGTCCTGAGTCCTGAGATCAATTGCCGGGTACGGGTCTGCACTCTGGCGGGCCGTACTTCCTTCGTGTGCGAAGGCTTCGACCATGGCCGCAACAAAACGGTCTCGCCAACGCCCGGGCCAGCGCAGGGGAATCCCAAGCTCCAACTGCAGCGCGTTGACGCGCCCCTCCGCAACCCACGCGGCGATGCGTCGCGCCCACGGATGGTCGATCAGCGCCGCCCGCGGCGTGAATAGCTGCAGCAGGTTATTGCGGTGGCTGCCCGGATAGCGTTCGCCGAGCGGGGCACGGATCTGTCCGCGCGCGCACGCCGCCCGTAAGGGCTCGATGCGCCGGCGCCGGTATGTCTCGTCCACCGTGAGGTGCGCACCATCGGGAACGTGCAGGCCCGTCGGCGTGTCGACAGCGCCGATGCCGAGGTCGCAGATCGCTTGCCCGGTATTCCAGCCATGGACGAAGAGCACCTCGATCCGGCCGTGGCGTAGGATGGTGTACTCCATCTGCTGCACCAGCAGCTCCAGAAACCACGGCGCATCCTTGCGCACGCGAGAGATGCGGTTCAGGTCGAGGACGTTTCGATCCATCCCGCGGTTGGTGACGAAGCTGGCGTCAAGGACGGCGGCGAGCTCGCGAGTGATCTCGGGCGTGTAAACGTCGTTGACGCGCAAGTGTGGCGGCGGGGCCGTCGCGTCAACCTGAGGGCGACGCCCGCCGTGCGGCGCAACGAGCAGGATGGCGCGCCCTCCCCTCTTCCACTCGCACCACGGAGGAATCGATCCCGAGTCGTGAGTAGTAAGCCCTGAGGATTCCCCCTTCATGCCGCTTCAGCGCTCACCACTCAGGACCCGGGGCTCAGGACTTCGACTGACGCAACAACGGCGCGCTTCGTCATCCCAAGCAACTGGAAGACCCACGCGAAGATGTACTTGCGTCGAAACTGCGCCAGCACGCGCTGCACCTCTGCCGCATCGGCGATGGGTGTGGCTCGCGCTGCCAGGGCTCCGCTGCCGAAGTCGAGCTGTACCTCCGGCTGTTTCGAGAGGTTCTTGTACCAGTCGGCTGTCGGCCCGCGAACGTGCTGCACGTAGAGGCGCCGCGCGTCCGCGACCACAAACCAGATGGTGACCGTGTGCTGCCGGCCTGACTTCCGGCCAGTGGTGGTGAGACGGATCGTCGACTGCTTCGTGTGCGACGTCAGATCAACGGCCATGACGATCACCTCGGATGCTACGTATCTCCGCGGGCAGACACGCATCGCGCTCGAGTCAAGTCAGCGAGGGCAGCCCCTAGCGACCAACGGGAGCGGTCCATAGAGAGTCGCCGGGCGCAGCCCCAACGGGAGCGGTCCATAGAAAGACGCTGGGCGCAGCCCGCTAGCCGTTGAATGCCGCCACGAGGCGACTCCAGCGCTCTCGGTTGCCCGATGCGAACGGAAAGTAGAAGGCGACCCGGTCCAGATAGCCGCGGTACTTCTGTTTCACTTTGTCCGCGAGCTCGTCATAGGTGGCGGTCAGGGTGTACACCTCGAGCATCTCGTCGGTGATCTCCTCGGCCATGCCGCTCCAGTCGCCGCGCTTCGACTTCTCCGTCAGCCGGCGCGCGGCCTCACCCCAGCCGTGCGCTTCGAGTACGCCGGCGTACGCTGGTGTCGATGCGTAGAACGAGATCTGCTGCCGCACCGGACCCTTTGCCGCCTCGATCTCCTTACGGTTCTCACCCGTGAGCACGAACACCGTGCTCGACATGCTGATGTCGCTACGCGTGCGCCCCGCCTTTTCGAGGCCGCGTTGGATGTTAGGGAGTACCACCTCGTCCAGGTACTTGATGGAATGGAAGGGATGGACATGAAAGCCGTCGCATAGCTCGCCGGCCAGCCGGCACATGTACTCGTTCACCCCGGCGATGTAGATCGCCGGGCGCGGGTAGTCGATCGGGCCGGGGTTGAAGAACGGAGTCATGAGCGTGAAGTTGTAGAACGTGCCCGCGAAGCTGGGGCGGGTCCCGTTCTGCCAGCAATCCCAGATGGCATGGATCATCTGGATCATCTCCCGCAATTTTGGTCCCGGGTGTTCCCACTTGACGCCGAAGCGGCGCTCGTTGTGTCCTTTGACCTGCGTGCCGAGTCCGAGGATGAAGCGGCCGCCCGACTGCGCTTGCAGATCCCACCCGATTTGCGCCAGCACCATCGGACTACGCGGAAACGCGACCGCGATCGACGTGCCGAGCTTGATGCGCTTGGTGTGTTCGGCGGCCAGCACCAGCGGGAAGAACGGATCATGGCTGGTCTCCGCGGTCCACAGCGCGTCGAAACCCATGTCCTCCGCCTTTTGAGCGGCGGCAGCGGCGTCATGCAGGGACGCGGGCATCAGTCCGGTATCGAGCTTCACGGCACCCTCCTTGAACGGCAATCACGTTTGCGGCGCACGATAACCCAAGCGCTACGAACGCGCCATACATCCGTCAGAAACTCGCGCCGCGACACTGCGGGACAGAACACGCCGGATATCTTCTAATCCAATCCATTAGACGCCACACTCTACGATGCAACGGACTCCGTCGCCAAGTGTGCGGAAACCCCACTCGCACAAGGCTTCCCGTACATTTCCCTGATCGGCTGCGACGGGCGATGGTACCATGCACGGCCCGCGGCGCGCGCGCTGAGCCGGTGCGCGGCGCGGCGCGCCGTTGAATCGAAAACGCAATAGGCTATTTTGGCGCCACAACCATGCAGGCGCCGCGCTTCCAGCTCTGGTCGTCGATCGGCAAGAAGCTGCTCACCGGTCTCACGGGGATCGGGCTCATGGGCTTCTTGGTGCTGCACCTGGCGGGAAACCTGAATCTGCTCTTCGGTAAGGACGCGTTCAACGGCTACACGCACAAGCTGGAGGGCATCGGCGAGCTGCTGGTGGTCGCGGAGGTCGGACTCCTGGCGGTGTTCTTCGTCCACATAGCCTCCGCGGTCACGGTGTGGAACGCCAACCGCGGCGCACGCGCCGTCCGCAACAGCGTCGTCCGCAGCAAGGGCGCGCCGAGTCGGCAGACGACGTCGTCGCGCAGCATGATCATCACCGGAGCCATCCTCTTCGTCTTCGTGGTTTTGCACGTGTGGCAGTTCCGCTTCGGTCCGTCCGTGCCTGAAGGGTACGTGACCCCGTTGGCCAACGAACAGGTGCGCGACCTGCATCGGCTCGTCGTCGAGAAGTTCAAACAGTTACCGTTCGTGGTCGCCTACATGGCAGCCATGGTCGTGTTGGGTCTGCACCTGCGCCATGGATTTTGGAGCGCCTTCCAGTCTCTCGGCGTGCTCAACCAGCGGCTGCGGACGCTGGCGTTCTCCGCCGGTGTCTTCGTCGCAGCGCTACTCGCATTCGGCTTCTTCATCCTGCCGATCTACATCTATCTCTTCGCCGCGGTACCAGCATGAACGGCACACTCGACTCGCACTGCCCGACCGGCCCACTGGAGACCCGCTGGGACCGGCACAAGGGCGACCTCAAGCTCGTCAGCCCAGCCAACAAGCGCAAGTTCACGGTCATCGTCGTCGGTACCGGGCTCGCCGGTGGGTCCGCCGCCGCAACGCTGGGCGAGTTGGGCTACAACGTGATCAACCTGTGCATCCAGGACAGCCCGCGCCGGGCACACAGCGTCGCCGCGCAAGGCGGCATCAACGCCGCCAAGAACTACCAGAACGACGGCGACAGCGTCTACCGCCTCTTCTACGACACCATCAAAGGTGGCGACTTCCGCGCCCGCGAGAGCAACGTCTACCGTCTGGCGCAGCTGTCGGTGAACATCATCGACCAGTGCGTCGCACAGGGAGTGCCGTTCGCACGCGAGTACGGCGGCATGCTGGCGAATCGCTCGTTCGGCGGGGCGCAGGTCTCGCGCACCTTCTACGCACGCGGCCAGACGGGACAGCAACTGCTGCTCGGCGCCTATGGCTCGTTGATGCGACAGGTCGAAGCGGGACGCGTGCAGCTCTTCGCGCGTCGCGAGATGCTCGACCTGGTGCTCGTCGATGGCCGCGCCCGCGGCATCATCTGCCGCAACTTGGTCACCGGCGCCATCGAGCGCTACGCCGGCGACGCCGTCTTGCTGTGCACCGGTGGGTACACCGCCGTCTACTTTCTGTCGACCAACGCGGTGAACTCGAACGCCACGGCCATCTGGCGCTGCTACAAGCATGGAGCACTGTTTGCCAACCCGTGCTTCGCCCAGATCCACCCCACGTGCATTCCACTCGTCGGCGAGCAGCAGTCCAAGCTGACGCTGATGAGCGAGAGCTTGCGCAACGATGGCCGCGTCTGGGTGCCCAAGAGCCCGAACGACACCCGTCCGCCAGACCAGATCCGCGAGGGGGAACGCGACTACTTCTTGGAGCGCATGTACCCGGCGTTCGGCAATCTGGTGCCGCGCGATATCGCGTCGCGCGCCGCCAAACGGGTCACCGATGAAGGCCGCGGCGTCGGCCCGACCAAGCTAGCTGTCTACCTCGACTTCGCTGATGCAGTGAAGCTGCTCGGCGTTGAGATCATCCGCGAGCGCTACGGCAATCTCTTCCAGATGTACGACGAAATCACCGGCGAGGACCCGTACAAGGTGCCGATGCGCATCTTCCCGGCGCCGCACTACGCGATGGGTGGACTGTGGGTCGACTACAACCTGATGAGTACCATCCCCGGGTTGCACGTCCTCGGCGAAGCCAACTTCTCCGACCACGGCGCTAACCGACTCGGTGCCAGCGCGCTGATGCAGGGGCTGTGCGACGGCTACTTCGTCATCCCGTACACGCTCGGCCACTATCTGGCGGGTACACCGCTCGGCAAGGTGAGCACGGAGCACGCGGCCTTCGGTGAGGCGGAGACGCAGGTCCGCGCACGCATCAAGCGCCTGCTGGCTGGCCGCGGCAAGAAGACGGTGCGCGACTTCCACTGGGAGCTCGGGCGCATCTTGTGGGACCACGCCGGCATGTCCCGCAACGCCACCGGGTTGCGCAGCGCGATCGACAAGATCACTGCCCTGCGGCACGAATTCTGGGACAACGTCTGTGTGACCGGCAGCGGCGAAGAGTTCAACAAGGGCCTTGAAATGGCCGGTCGTGTCGCCGACTTCTTCGAGCTCGGCGAGCTGATCTGCCGCGACGCACTGCAGCGCGAAGAGTCTTGCGGCTGCCACTTCCGTGAGGAGCATCAGACGCCCGAGGGCGAGTTGCAGCGCGACGACGAGCATTTTGCTTTCGTGGGAGCCTGGGAGTACGCGGGCGACGACGTCGTGCCGACCCTGCACCGCGAGCCGCTGCACTTCGAGACCGTCCACCTGGCGACGCGGAGCTACAAATGAGCGCGCAGAATGGAACCCGTTCGTACACCCTGAAGATCTGGCGACAGGCCGGTCCCGACAAGCCAGGGCGCTTCGTCGACTACCAGGTATCCGGCATCGATCCCGGCATGTCGTTCCTTGAGACGCTCGACCAGATCAACGAGGACATCATCCGGAAAGGCGGGGATCCGGTCGCCTTCGACAGCGACTGCCGCGAAGGGATTTGTGGCACCTGCGGCTGCTGCATCGACGGGCGGCCGCACGGCCCGCTGCCGCACACGACGACCTGCACCCTGCGCATGCGCGAGTTCCCCAACGCGGCGCTCATCACTGTCGAACCCTTCCGAGCCAACGCCTTCCCAATCATCAAGGACTTGGTCGTCGATCGCAGCGCCTTCGATCGCATCATTCAACGTGGCGGGTTCATCTCCGTCAGCGTCGGCTCTGCACCCGAAGCAAACCTGACCCCGATCGGCAAGGACGTCGTCGAGGATGCCATGGACTCCGCCGCCTGCATCGGTTGCGGTGCGTGCGTGGCTGCCTGCCCGAATGCCGCCGCCGCACTGTTCGTCGGCGCGAAAGTCCGGCAGATGACGTTGTTGCCGCAGGGTCGTGTCGAGCGCGCGCACCGCGTGCTCCACATGGTGCACCAGATGGATGCAGAGGGCTTCGGCCACTGTTCGAATCACGGCGAGTGCGAAGCCGCCTGTCCCAAGGCGATCTCGCTCGAGAACATCGCCACCTTGCGCCGCGAGTACGCGCGCGTCGCGCTCGGCCTGCGCTGAGCGGGCAGCGCGCGTGTAGGAACGCCCGACTC
Source organism: Binatia bacterium (assembly GCA_041497995.1). Lineage (GTDB taxonomy): Bacteria > Desulfobacterota > Binatia > HRBIN30 > HRBIN30 > DATKMS01. The sequence continues at coordinate 7,588 of JBGQHM010000066.1, forward strand.
AACCCCCACTGGGCGGACTATTGTTCCTGACGGGCCATATCACGTAGAGTCTCTACCGTGATGGCGTTTGCCCTCCCCTTGGCGGTTGCATGAGCGCGTTGCGTGTCCTCGTCATCGACGACGAGAAGAACATCCGAACCATGCTCGGGGTGTGCCTCGAAGAAGCGGGGTGCGCCGTCACTGCCGTCTCGTCGGCGGAGGCAGCGCTCGACGCGCTGCGGCGCCAGGCTTTCGAGATCGCCTTCCTCGACATCCGCTTGGGCGCCGTCAACGGGCTGGAGGTCCTTCCGAAGCTCCTGGCGGAGAGTCCGCACCTGTCGGTCGTGGTGATCACGGCCTATGCGACCATCGAGACCGCCGTCGACGCCATCAAGCGCGGGGCAACCGACTACCTCCCCAAACCCTTCACGCCGGCGCAGATCCGTCATGTGGTCGAGCAGATCGCCGAGCAACGGGCAATCGCACTCCGTGTTGCGGATCTGGAGCAACAGCTACAGGACGCTGCCCCCGAGGCCGACCTGGCCACCGACTCGCCGAGGATGCGGGCCGTGCTTGATACCCTGACGCGTGCCGCTGCCGCGGATGTCGCGGTGCTGCTGCGCGGCGAGAACGGCACGGGCAAGGGCGTACTGGCGCGCGCGCTGCACGCACAGAGCCCGCGACGGACACACCCCTTCGTCGTCGTCAACTGCCCCACGCTGTCGGAGGAGCTGCTTGCCAGTGAGCTGTTCGGTCACGCCAAAGGCGCCTTCACCGGGGCCGTCCGCGACCAAGCGGGACGTGTGGAAGCGGCGCAAGCCGGCACGCTGTTCCTCGACGAGATCGGCGAGATCTCTCCCGGCCTCCAAGCCAAGCTGCTGCGCTTCCTACAGGACAAGGAGTTCGAGCGCGTCGGTGAGACGCTGACACGCCATGCGGACGTGCGCGTGGTGGCCGCCACGAATCGCGACTTGGAGAGCGACGTGAAGAGCGGGCGTTTCCGGGAAGACCTGCTCTACCGCCTCAACGTCATCGAGCTCCACATTCCGCCGCTGCGTGACCGCCAAGAAGACCTGCTCCCCCTGACGCACAAGTTCTTGGCGTTCTTCGCGCGCGTCGCGCGCCGTCCGACGCAGGAGATCTCTCCCGCGGCTGCGGCGGCGTTGCAGGCGTACGGCTGGCCCGGCAACATTCGGGAGCTGCGCAACGCCATCGAGCGCGCCGTCATCCTCTGGCCGGCCCAGGTGATCGAGCCCGCCGCTCTCCCGAATCGCATCGCCCCGCAGGCAACGGCAGCGCCGCGGCTCGGCGGCGACTTCACGCTCGAGTCGGTTGAGCGGGAGCACATCCTACAAGTCATCGCCCGCACGCCGACGCTGGAGGACGCCGCCCGCATTCTCGGCATCGATTCGTCAACGCTCTGGCGGAAGCGCAAGCGCTACGACGAAGCGCTCTGAGGTGCGAATCAGCTGGTGCGTGCTGATCAGTTGGGCCAATGAACCAGTCACTGGTGGTCTGTCTTTTCGTCATTCCCGCAATCTTTAAGCGGGAATCCACTCCGCGCCCCCTCCTGGATACCCGCCTAAAGACTGCGGGCATGACGGCCCGGAACAGTCGGTTCATTGGTAGGACTGGGGACCGGCCGTGGGGCCTGCTGCGCTCGCACGCGGCGTTTTGGTAGAGTCCAGGCACAACACTCATCTACTGCCGCGCTGCGTCGAGCTAGGGCCGGACATGGTCGCGGACGATCTCGCCAAGTCTTCGATTTGACCCCGGGTGTGATTCGGGTCCGGGGCATGCATAGTACCCGAGGGGGCCGCGCGGTGATTCCTGGCTCTGTGTCCGGCGAAGAGCAGTGCTCCCGCTCCTACGGCACCCACAACCGCAGGAAGGATGGGCGCGCCGAGAACCACGGTGGAGGTCAGTACCGCCAGCAGCATGTTGACCAGGAGAAGCTGGATGTAGACGCTAGGCATAACGTTCCTCCTTCCTGGGGCCCTTCGAGCGCGCCCGTGCGAATCCTTCTATGACTCAGCTGGCAACGCGTCCTCGGGGTAAGCCGGCAACCCGAACTCGGGAACGTCGAGCCCCTCGCGCTCGATCTCGGGCGCCACGCGCATCGTCTTGATCGCATTGACGACGCTGAAGACGCCATACGTCAGGCCGAAGGCGTAGACGGCGCACAGTGTCGCCCCCATGAGTTGGCAGAGAAACTGACTGGTGTCGCCATACAGCAGCCCTGTGACGCCTTGCCCCGCTTGCCCCAGGTACGTCGCCGCGCCAACGCCGTTCCACCCGGCACCGTAGGCGCCATCGGCGAAAATGCCGACGGACACGGCGCCAAACCAGCCGCAATACCCGTGGACCGAGATTGCACCGCAGGGGTCATCGACCTTCAGAACGCGCTCATTGAAGAGCACGCCCAGGCAAACGATGATTCCCGCGATGACGCCAATGATGATGGCGGAATTCGCGGTGACGAAGGCACAGGGCGCGGTGATCGCGACGAGTCCGGCGAGCATGCCGTTGCACGCCATCGTAACGTCCGGCTTTCCGAACATGTAGTACCAAACGATCATCGCGGTGGCCGAGCCGGAGACGGCAGCCAGGTTGGTGTTTACTGCGATCACAGAGATCCGCAGGTCAGTTGCCGCGAGGGTCGAACCAGGATTGAAGCCCATCCACCCGAAGAGCAGGATGAAGGTTCCAGTCACGACGAATGGGATGTTGTGTGCCGGGAAGGCGCGGGGTTTCCCGTCCGCGCCGTACTTGCCAATGCGTGGACCGAGAACCGCCGCCAGGGCCATTGCACAGAAGCCGCCCACGGCATGGACGACGGTCGAGCCGGCGAAGTCGACGTACCCGTGGCCCATGTTCATCGTCGCGCCGAGCTGCGACATCCAGCCGCCACCCCAGACCCAGCACCCGAAGATCGGATAGAGAATCGCGCCGACGAACAGCTCGCAGAGGATGAAGGCGCTGAACGTGATCCGCTCGCAAATGGCGCCGACGATGATGTAGCCCGCCGTCTCCATGAAGACGACTTCGAAGAGCATCAACGTGTTCGAGCTGGCGTCGTACGCGGGACCGCTCAGGAAGAAACCTTTGCCACCGAGGAATCCCCACTGACCGCTGCCGATGAGGTACTCGTTGAGGGTGGGCGTGCCTCCGATGGCAGCGGGCGCGGCATTGATAGCGACGCCGCCCCATTGAAACGCGAACCCAACGGCGTAGTAGGCAAGGAACGCGAAGACATAGGCCGCGAAGTTCAGCATCATCAGATGCCCCGCGTTCTTCTTGCGCACCAGGCCGCAGGTGAGGAGCGCGAACCCCGCTTGCATGAAGAGCACCAGGTAGCCGGTGTTCAAGGTCCAGGAAGTGTTCGTCGCGATGCGTACGTGCCCGACGGCGTCGGCCAACTTCACCGCCAGCGGTTCCTTGGCGGCCATCGCTTGGTACTCGCTATAGTCGGTCGCCTTCTGGGCGTAGTCCGGTGCCGACTTGTCAGTCGGCTCCGTCACGACAAACGCATTGCCACCCGCGTCCACAGCACTGGTGCGGTCTCCGGTCGCGATACCCGCCGGATCAGGCTTGACCTCTCCATCTGCCAACGACCCTCGTGGGAATCCAGCGATCAAGCCGGTAGAAAGAACCAGCATGGCGGTGCGCAGGACCCATCCGCGGCAGCAGCGTGTCACGACGGAGTACCTCATCATCTCTTCCTCCTTCACTCTCGTAGTCTCGAAGGCCCGTGAGCCAGTGCCACACCGAGCTCCGGTGTCTGTATTCCCTGGCATCGACTAGATGGCATCCGCGCCGTGTTCACCGGTGCGGATGCGGATGACGTCGTCCAGCGACGTCACAAAGATCTTGCCGTCTCCGATGGTCCCGGTGCGCGCACCGGCGACGATGGCCTGTACGATGCCGGCGACCTGATCCTCCCGAGCCACAACCGTCAGTTGCAGCTTCGGCAGCAAGTCAACGACGTACTCGGCGCCGCGGTACCGTTCCGTGTGCCCCTTCTGTCGACCGAAGCCGCGAACCTCGACCACCGTGAGGCCGTGCACGCCAGCACTCGCCAGCTGTTCCTTCACGGGGTCAAGTTGATGTGGCTTGATGATCGCCTCGATGCGCTTCATCGAGAACACTCGTCGCGCGCCGCGACCCCGCGCGCATCCGACGAGCCCGCGACGGCGCTGTGCTGACCCAGTTCCGGCATTTGCTTTTCTCCTCTGCCGATCGCGGGAGCAGCGCTCGTGCCACTTCTCACAGTTCTGATAGTGCGCTGCAGGAGCGACTGAATGCGCTCAGCGGGGCGCTCATCTTGCGGGCAGTTCCTAAAATATGAGCACGCACCCTTCAGGAACCAGAAAGCGCTGTACTTCTGGATGCCTGAGCCAAATTTTTTCTTGCCGCATGCCCTTGAGCTAGGCAGGTCGTCGAAACCTTGCGCGTATGTTACCCACCCGAAAGTTGCAGTCCATCCTGCCGCATGTCGCGAACCGATCTGGCAGCCGAAGCAGTGGCCAGACACGATCAGTTCGGGTGGGAAGATAGGGATTGGTAAGAGCAACGAGAGTGCGTGCGATCGCGGCCGTACTATGAAGAAAGGGTAGGGACGCGCAGATCACGCTGAGCCGTTGGCCAACCACGACTCTTTAAACGATCTGTCGAGGAAAACGGGCACCGCGGATCGGTACCGTCGACACCTGCCCATGAGCACATGCACGAAGTGGTTGTTTTCGTTGAACATGGGGAAATGTGCTCAAGGGCGCTTCAAGCCGGCGTCTTCGCCGGTCGGGTCTCTCAGGTCGAACGCTCCTTTAGGCTGATAATGCCGGCTCTAGCGGCATAGAGCGTGAGCTGCACACGGTCGCGGATCCGGAGCTTTCGGAAGATGGCATTCAAATGCGTCTTGACTGTCTGTTCGCTGATCGACAGTTTCTCCGCAACCTCAGCATTGCGCAGACCGAGCGCGACGTATCGAACGACTTGCTCCTCGCGAGGCGAGAGCTCATCGACCAGGGGATTGCGCAATCGGGTCGCCAGCTGACTCTGGATGAACCCCGGCATCCACACGTTGCCTTCCGCAACCGAGCGGATTGCGTCCATGAGCGTTTCCACCGCGCATTGCTTCAACACCACCGCGTGAGCGCCCATGCGAATCGCGGCGAGGGCGTCGGCCGGAACTTCGCTGGCGGTCAGAACAACCACTCGAACCCGTTGGACCAGCGACTCGATGTCCGCCAGCGAGTTGCGCTCCATTTGGAGATCGAGGAGGAGTTGGTCGCAGGGCGTCCGCGCGAGGAGCGCCGGCAACTCGCCGACCCGATCGGTTTCGCCGACCACCAGCACCTCGGGCTCTTGCTTGAGCAGCGCCTTCAAGCCCTGGCGAAAGATGAGGTGGTCATCGGCAATCACGATACGGATGGGCTGCCGCATTTGCGTTTTACCCCTGGGGAACCGTAATCAGCAGATGCGCCCCGCGTCCCTCGGCCGCCACGATCTGGATGCGCCCGCCGATTTCTCTGACCCTGGACGCGATCGACCACGGCGTCGCATCGACTTGGAATCCAACTCCATCGTCCTCGATGCTGACGTGCACCTGGGACTGCTCCGTGCGGATCTCGATCTTGGCCGTTCTGGCGCGTGCGTGACGCCGAACGTTGCTAATTCCTTCGCGCGCAATCTGCAGGATGTGATCGACAAGATCAAGTGATCCGGACAAGTCGGCCCTCACCCAGAGCCGCGTCGGTGTAGTTGCGTCTCCTGTGCTTGGGTGCATCTCCAGCCCGGCGAGTGATCGCGTATACGTGCGCAAGTCTTCCGACTCGCGCTTGACGCTCGCTTGCAGGTCGGTGAGCTCAGTCAGCATCTCCGCGGCCGGGTTTGCTCGCAACTGTCTCCGACAGCCTTCGAGCCGCAGATCGATCCCCGCGAGCGCCTGCGCGAAGTTATCGTGCAAGTCGCGCGCGATTCGATGGCGTTGCTCGGTCACCTCGAGTTGGCGCATCTCTTCCTGCAGCTCGAGGCGTTGCTGACCAAGAGACCCAACCAGGTAGCCGGTGATGGCCAGGTAAACCGGGCGCATGATGTAGACTTCCGCGCCGCTGCGCGCCGAGATCACTATGAGGCATACGTAAAGCCCGGCACTCGCCGCGGTCAGCCACATCGCTTGGCGCAGACCCGCGCGCAGTCCGGCCGCAACCACCGCAAACGCGAAGAAGAGGTAGGCAGGGCTCGTCGCGCCCTCAGTGAACGTTCCGATCACCGCGCCGAACAGCACATCGACCCACATCGTCTGGGCCGCGATGCGCTCCGGCGACAGCGACTCGCGCCACAGCGACACATACACGAGCACACTATATCCGAGATGCAACCCCATGACCGCGAGCAAGCGGAAATCCATCACGAACGGACCGCTAACCAGCGGGATCCACCGCGCCAGCAGCGGCTCTGCAGGATCAACGTACATCGCCACGATCGCTGCCAGGGAAAGAACGAGCCGGCAACGAGCGATGTTTTGTTCCATTTGCTGCACACCAGTCGCGGTCATGCGCGGTTATCCTTCATGCCCCGGACTGTAATGAAGGCACGACCGGCTTTCCAGAGCGTAGCGCAAGCGACTCCCCGCCTAAGGCCTCGTACTCCGAGGCTCCGTTTCCGGACGCGTCGCAGCTCGCTAAGAAGTTCCGCGCCGAGGGTGACGAGGAAGCGCAAGATCCGCGCTTTTCCGGCAAGTGGGCGCGCTGGATGCGCACGTCGGCGACCTCGATGCCGTAGTCGCGTGCCGTGGCATCGCTTCCCTTGGTCACCTCGGCCATCACCTCGGTGCGCTTTCTCGTTCATGATCTCGCGCAGCGTGTGGCGCCCGAGGTTCTCGCGTACGATCGAATGGATCACGTCGTCGAGGCGCGACTGCGCGCCGGCTTCGTTGCGCACGGTGGGACAGAAAAGAATTCACCACAGAGACGCGGAGACACAGAGAAGAAAGGCTTCCAACTCCGCAGGGCGTCAGACCAGATTTCATTTTGAACGAACTCACAAAATCACTGCCCGGACCAAGAGCTTGGTCTGCTCTGTGCCTCCGTGGTGAGTTCCTTTTGTCTCAACAAGGTTAACCAGTGCTGCGATGGTGTTGCCTCTACACTCGCGAACAACCCCGAGCGCGCACTGGTTCAGCATGCTTGAGTTGTCGGAATCGAATGACGTAATATCATCGGCGTGCCTCGGACGATTCTCTTCTTCGGCGATAGCAATACACGCGGGGCGGGTGTCGGAGTACCCGCCCGCTTTGCCACCTTACTCGAAGGCAGTGTGGCAGGGCTGACCAACCCACCGTGGCAATTCGCCCTCGCCCATTCGGAGAGTGACCTTGGTATCTACCCGGGACGACTCGATGCCGCGTTGGCCAAGCATTTGCCCAGTATTGTCGTCCTCCAGTGTCCTAGCGGCCCGGCTACCTTCTGGATCAACTACCCGCCGTGGGTGCGCAGACTCAACGCCCTCCCGAACGCGAGTTTCCGATGGATCCTTGAGCGATACATTCGCGCTGCCGTCGAACGTCGCCCCGAAGGCCACCGCACCCGCCGCGTCGCGCTGTACGAAAGCCTCTATTTGGATGCGGCCTACCGTTGGAATATTTCACAATGGTTTCCCGCTCGACAAATCCGGCGCTGGTGTACGACGCGATATGGCACCACCCGCAAAACTACCCCGGAACGCTACGTGGAACTCATCGGCCGATTGCGCGACCAGATCCGTCTCAGCCAATCCCAGGCAAAGATCCTCTTTCTCGGCCTCCTACCCCAGAGCGAGGACTACTACCCCGCGTACCCACAGCGGGCCGCCGAATGGAGCGCCAAGCTCGCAGCGGCACTCGATCGACCTGACGAGGGTGTGCTCTACCTCGAATTGCACAGCTACCTCTTGCGCGATGGAGGACGGGACGTGCTCCTGAGCGATGGAAGGCACCTGACGGCGGGGGCACATCGGCGAATCGCCGAAGCGGTCACGCCAGTGCTCCAGCGACTCATGAGCGACATCGACAACTCTCCGTCCGTCTGACAGCCCCGTACGGTCGGTGAGGGACGCGGCCGCTTAGCCGCACGGCGTTTGGACGGCTCAGTGTCCCATCAGGTCTAACTCGCCGCACTCGACGCTCCTTCAGGACTTCAACCCGTTGACGCGGCTCCGAGTATTGCAAAGCGAACGAAGGAGGATCGTTCGCCTACTGCGACCTGCACTTCCCTCTCCAGGACGTACCGTCTGCCGCGGCTATCGGTCTTTGGGTCGATCGAGTTGTTTGAGGTAGCGGAAGAACTCGCTGTTGGGCGAGAGGATCAGCGTAGTGCCGTCGGTGATCGAGTTGCGGTAGGCCTCGAGGGTGCGCACCAGTTGGTAGAACTCCGGGTCCCGCCCGTAGGCGTCGGCGAAGATCTTCACCGCTTGCGCATCGCCTTGGCCGCGGGTGATGTCGGCCTGCTTGCGCGCCTCGGCGGTGAGGATCTGTACTTCCTTGTCGGACTCCGAGCGGATCTTGCGCGCTTCTTCGTCGCCCTCGGCGCGGAACTTCTTGGCCAGTCGCTCGCGCTCAGTGCGCATCCGATTGAACACGTTGAGCTCGTTCTTCTCCGGCAAATCGGCGCGCTTGATGCGCACGTCGGCGACCTCGATGCCGTAGTCGCGTGCCTTGGCATCACTTTCCTTGGTCACCTCGGCCATCACCTCGGTGCGCTTCTCGTTCATGATCTCGCGCAACGTGTGGCGCCCGAGGTTCTCGCGCACGATCGAATAGATCACGTCGTCGAGGCGCGACTGCGCGCCAGCTTCGTTGCGTACGGTGCGATAAAATTGCAGTGGGTCGCGGATGCGCCAGCGCGAGAAGTTGTCGACCACCAGCTGCTGCTTGTCTTTGGTAAGAATTTCCTTCGGCGCGGCGTCGTATGCCAGGAGGCGCTTGTCGAAGTATAATACGTTCTGCACCAGCGGCAGCTTGAAGTAGAGGCCGGGCTCCTGCACGGTGCGCACCGGCTCGCCGAGCTGTACCACGATCGCCTGCTGCCACTGCGGCACGGTGTACACCACGAGGTTCCAGCCGACGACGAGCACCGCGCCGAGGACGATAATGGAAATCCAGCGCCGATCCATTATTGCTTCGCGGCCTCCGCGGGCTTCGCCTTGATGACCTGATCCAGCGGCAGATACGGCACCACCGACTTGCCGGCGACGTCATCGAGGATGATCTTGTTCATGCGCGGCAACACTTGCTCCATCGTCTCGAGATAGAGACGGAGCCGCGTCACGTCCTTGGCCTTCTCGTATTCGTCCTGCAGGGCGATGAAACGCTGCGCGGCGCCGCTGGCCTCCTGGACCTTCGCAGCGCTGTATCCCTGGGCTTCATTGAGCAGCTGCGCCGCCTGGCCGCGCGCCTTCGGCACGACGTCGTTGGCATAGCCGCGCGCTTCGTTGATCAGCCGCTCCTTGTCTTGCTGCGCGCTGATCACGTCCTTGAACGCGTCCGACACCTGATTCGGCGGATTGACATCCTGCAGCTTCACCGTCACGACCTCGAGACCGACCTGATACTGGTCCAAGGTGCGTTGCAGCAGTGCTTGCGCATCCTGCTGGATCTGCTCCTTGCCTTCGGTGAGCGCCTTGTCGATGTCGTTGCGGCCGAGCACCTCGCGCATGGAGGCCTCCGCCGCGTCGCGCACCGTGTTGGCGGGATCGCGGACGTTGAACAGGAAGTCGGTGGCTCCGGTTGGCCCGGTCTTGACCTTGAACTGTACGATGAACTGCAGCTTGACGATGTTCTCGTCGCCGGTGAGCATCAGCGCTTCGGCATCGACGTCTTGATAACGCGCCGGCGGCCCCACCGACACGGTGCGGAAGCCGAACTCCTCTTTGAGAATCTGGGTGACCGGCGGCTTGATGACCTCCTCGAACGGCCACGGCAGATGATAGCCGGGTCCGGGGTCTGCCTCGCGCACCACCCGCCCGAAGCGCAGCACGATGCCGCGCTCGTCGGGTGCGACGATGTAGATACCGGTGCCCGCGTACACCAGCAGGATGACCGCGACGATCAGCCACGGACTGACACGCGACGGTCCCCGTTGAGAGAAGGCGCCGCGCACCTTGTCGAAGACCATCTGGATTTCGGCAAACGGATCGTTGCGCCGCCCGCGGGGCGGAAACTGGTAGGGTTCAGGCATACGGCGACGCTAGCTATAGCAGCAATGCACTCGTCTGCACATGGATCGTTGAGTCACGTCCCCATCGGGCCATTCATCATGCCAGCCGCGCATGGTCACATTTCCAACCCCTCTCGGAGCGCAAGGAGCGACGCGCGTCCTGCGAAGTTCGGAATCATGGGGTGGCAGCGTGCGAAAATGCAGGAGCAGTAAGGGCGGGATTCTCGCGATTGATTCCGTGCCGCCCTCTGCGGGAGCGTAACAGCAGGGCTAGCGTACGCCGCTGGCGCGCCCTGTTGACTGCGGATGTAGTTGCTAGATAAATGGCAGCCGTGCTTTTGCAGCGACTGGCTCCAGGAACCAAAGCGCCGGCGGCTTCGACGGGGCGGCCGTGAAGGATTTCTGGCACCTTCACAACTTCGACTGGCTTCGCGAGCTCTCGTCGGTGGAGACGGCACGCCTGCAGAAGCGCTCGACCTGCCACGAGTACGCGCCCGCCGAGATGATCTTCGCCCCGACCCCGCATCCCGAGTCGGTCTACCTGCTCGAGCGAGGCCTGGTCCGCATCTTTCGCCTCTCGCCCCTGGGCTCGGAGAACACATTCGGCTACGTCAACCCAGGCGAGATCTTCGGGGAGCTAGCGGCTTTCTCGGAGCTGCCACGAGAGAGTTTCGCACAGGCCGTCCAATCCTCGACCATCTGGCGGGTCGCGCGCGAGGCGCTGCAGGAGATCATCGCGGTGCACCCGGCCATCATCGCCGCGGTGACGAAGCAAGTCGGCACCCGGCTAAAGCGCATCGAGAGCCGCGTCGAGCACCTGGTCTTCCGGGACGTCCGCTCGCGAGTCGCGTTCATCCTGCTCGAACTGGCCGAGGACTTCGGTCGAGCGGACGGCCGGGGCCTGACGATCGATCTTCCGCTCAGCCAGGAGGAGCTGGCGACCCTGGTCGGCGCTACCCGCCAGAGCGTCAACGCCTGCCTGCGTGAGCTCCGGCAGGAAGGGTTCGTGGCCCGCCACCGCAACCGGTTCGTGCTGAGCAGGCCCGCGGAGCTGCGGCGCACCTGCACCAGCACCTCCTTGCGGTAGGGTGACGGCGGAGTTTGAGCTCCTAGGGCAGCCGCTCCCGCGACCTGCCCTCGCTGTCATCTAGCTGACAGACATCTTTCAAGTGCCCCCTTAATATATCGAGCAGACTTTGAGTTCCCCCAAAAAAGATACGACCGGAAATGGAAATGACGATTGTGGCACGCATGAACCTTGGCGCCGACGCGCTGACCGCACGGGATGCCGAGGAACGCGCCACTCACGCTCTATGCCTCGACAGAGTCGTTCATGGTCCGGCGTAGCGAGCAGAGCGCGGCAAACGCCTCGCGCACTCTGCAGCTCAACGAAGCGCGCTGGCGGGCGGTGCTGGATACTGCGCGTGATCCGATTGTCAGCATCAATGGCCGCGGCCAGATCACCCTCTTCAATCGGGCCGCCGAGCTGACCTTCGGCTACCGAGCCGACGAGGTCATCGGGCAGAACGTGAAGGTCCTGATGGCCCCACCGTACGTGGACGAGCACGACCAGTACCTGCGCAACTATCGCCAGACCGGGGTTCCCAAAGCGATCGGGCGGGTGCGCGAAGTCGAGGCGCGCCGCAAGAGCGGGGAGACCTTTCCGATCGAGCTCTCGGTCTCCGAAGCCCGCGTCGGCTCGCAGGTTCTCTACAGTGCCATCATCCGCGATGTCAGCGAGCGCCGGCGCGCCGACGCCAGTGTGATCGCACGCGCCGAGCAACAGGCAGCCGTTGCACAGCTTGGCCGACTGGCGCTCGCACAGATCACTGTGCAGGCGGTCATGGATGAGGCCGCTACGTTGGTGGTTCGTACCCTCGAAGTCGAGTTCTGCGAAGTCCTCGAACTCCTGCCAGGCACGCAGGCGCTGCGCTTACGGGCCGGTGTCGGCTGGAAAGAGGGACTCGTGGGCCACGCCACCCTCGGAGCGGAAACCTCCTCGCACGGTGGCTACACCCTGCTGACACGCCAGCCGGTAGTCGTGGAGGACCTCTGCACGGAACAGCGGTTCATCGCGCCGCTGCTCCAGGACCACAGTGTTGTGAGCGGGGTCAGCGTCATCATCCACGAGCAACATCAGGCGTTCGGGGTGCTCGGAGCGCATACGGCGCGTCGGCGAGTGTTCGCGGCGGACGACATCAATTTCTTGCAGTCGATCGCTAATGTGATCGCGGAGGCGATCGCCCGGCAGCGGGGCGAGGCGCAGCTCCGTGAGGCACAGAAGCTCGCGCAGCAGCGCGAACGCCTCGCGGACATCGGCGCGATCACGGCACGGATCGTTCATGATCTCGGAAATCCGCTTGCGGGCCTCTCCATGCAGGCGCAGCTGCTCCTGCGCCGCGTCGAACGGGGTGGCGACGACAAGCTCCGCGCACCCGCCGAACGGATTCTGTCGACGGTCGGCCGGCTCGACGTACTCGTGAAGGAGTTTCTCGCCTTCTCGCGTGAGCGGCGTCTCAACCTGAAGTTGGTCGCGTTACCTCAGCTCCTCAAAGAGATCATCGATCTCTGGCATCCAGTCGCCGCGACGCGAGAGATCGATCTCAGCCTGGATACGGGCGCCGTGGAGAAGATTCGGGCCGACGAGGTACAGCTGCGGCGGGTCTTGGACAACTTGGTGAAGAACGCCATCGAGGCGATCGACCGAGGTCCGGGATCGGTCCGTATCGAGGCGAGGATTCCAACAACTGAGAGAATTCGCATCTCGGTGGAAGACACCGGACCCGGTATCCCGCCCACGATCGAGGTGTTTCGCTTGTTTGAGACCACCAAAGCCGAGGGCACCGGACTTGGCCTAGCCGTGGCGAGGCAGATCGTGATGGCGCACGGCGGTGGCATCACGTTTGCTCCTCGAACGCCCCATGGCACCATCTTTCACGTCGAACTGCCCCGGTCTGGTCCCGGAAGCCAAGCCGACGATCGTACTGATTGATCACGATAACGCCTTCCGCCACGCGCTTGCAGAGAACCTCCGCGATGACGGCTTCCGCGTGGTGGAATATGCGGACTGCAGCGACCTTGAGTCGACCACAACACTCGAACGCGCCGACGCACTAGTCCATAACGTGATCGAGAGCGAAGACGGCTTGGGGTTCGCGGCGCGGGTGCATGCCGAGTACCCAACGCTGCCGATCGTCGTGATGACCGCCTACCCGACGCCGCAACTCGAAGCGCGAATCGCCACCATCAAGTACGTCGCGTTGCTTCGGAAACCACTCAGCTACACCGACCTCTACGAGTGGCTGCAGCAGCATTTTGTACGAACCAACCTGGCCACGCAGATCAGATGAGACCCGTCCCTATGCCCGCGACGGTCCATCCCCTGCCCGCGCACCAACCACCCACCAAGAACTCGCGGACGTTGAACAGGAAGTCGGTGGCCCCGGTCGGCCCGGTCTTTACCTTGAACTGCACGATGAACTGCAGCTTGACGATGTTCTCGTCGCCGGTGAGCATCAGCGCTTCGGCATCAACGTCTTGATAACGCGCCGGCGGCCCCACCGACACGGTGCGGAAGCCGAACTCCTCTTTGAGAATCTGGGTGACCGGCGGCTTGATGATGAGCGCGACGATCAGCCACGGACTGACGCGCGACGGTCCCCGTTGAGCGAACGCACCGCGCACCTTGTCGAAGACCATCTGGATCTCGGCAAGCGGATTGTCGCGCCGCCCGCGGGGTGGAAACTGGTAGGGGTCAGGCATGCGGCGCCGCTACGTATGGTAGCAACGTACGCGTCTGCACATGTCCCTGCGCGGCTGGCGTTGGTTCACGGTTCGACTCAATTCTAAAATTCGCAATCCGCAGTCCGAAATGCCTCATGCTCCCGAGGCTCTTGGCGGGGCATCTAGCCCAGTAGAGAGCTAAGCAACATGGCGCAAGTGTCGTGAGAGCTGGTTCTTCAGGTCGGCGATCTTGACCCGTTTCATGGCCACATCAGGCCATATCAGGTCGCGAGCGTCAACCTCGATGCCCTTACAGTCTGGATCGGATCGACCTAGGCGCGAAGCTGCGTACCCCGACCGGCCCCCGTCGAGCCATGACGGAGTGATCATCAAACCTAACAGCTCAACAACTAACCTTGATGGGCACTCACAAGGCAGCCACTCCGTAAGCTCGTGCGGAATGAAATCTGGTCTGACCCCCGCGCATGTGGGAGTTCTTCTTCTCCGTGTCTCCGCGGCTCCGTGGTCAATTCTTTTCCGTCGGATCTGGGCCGATAGCCGCTCCTCGGGGGACTGCGTCGCTCAGGGGGGTGCGGACCATCCCACGACCTGGCCGTTGCTCGCACCGGTAGCTGCGCTCGACTCCCCGCTTAGGATGCCGAGCGTACCTAGATCGATCATGCCCCCGGCTGGCGTCCAGCTGAAGGCGTGATAGGCGCCGCTGCCAAGCGATGACTGGCCCACCACCTGGCCGCTGCTCACACCGATCGCTCGGCTGAACGTGCCGCCGAGCGTCCCGAGGTCCACCATCCCGCCGGCTGGCGTCCAGCTGAAGGCGTGATAGGCGGCGTTACCGGCGATCGATGACCCGCCCACCACCTGGCCGTTACTGACACCGTACGCTTCGCTCCCTGTCCCGCCGAGCGTACCGAGATCAATCATGCCTCCGGCTGGCGTCCAACTGAAGGCGTGATAATCGGTCTCGCCCACCACTTGGCCGTTGTCCACACCCCAAGCTCGGCTGTTCGTCCCCCCGAGGTCGATCATGCCTCCGGCTGGCGTCCAGCTGAAGGCGTGATAGGCGAAGGGAGTGCTGACGGCTATTCCTGACTCACCCACCACTTGGTCGTTGCTTACACCGTAAGCTTCGCTGTTCGTCCCGCCGAGCGTGCCGAGGTCGATCATGCCTCCGGCTGGCATCCAGCTGAAGGCGTGAAAGGACGAATCGCCTGCCAGGTTTGACCAACCCACCACCTGGCCGTTGCTTACACCACGGGCCACGCTGGCCGCCCCGCCCAACGTCCCAAGATCCACCATGCCGCCGGCTTGCGTCCAGCTGAATGCGTGAAGGCCCGACGCCACAAATGAATCGCCCACCACCTGGCCGTTGTCCACGCCCCAAGCTTCACTGAGGGTCCCGCCGAGCGTGCCGAGGTCGATCATGCCTCCGGCTGCCGTCCAACTGAAGGCGTGGGACGCAGCATTGGTGGTTGGACTCTGCGTCGCCGTGGGCGTAGCCACTTGCGTCGGCGTGGGTGTCGCCGTCGGCGTCGCGGGTACGGCGGCTGTGGTGGTTGGACTCTGCGTCGCCCCGGGCGTAGCCACTTGCGTCGGCATGGGTGTCGCCGTCGGCGTCGCGGGTACGGCGGCTGTGGTGGTTGGACTCTGCGTCGCCCTGGGCGTAGCCACTTGCGTCGGCGTGGGGGTCGGCGTCGCGGGTGCGGCGGCTGTGGTAGTTGGACACTGCGTCGCCCTGGCCGTTGCCACTTGCGACGCCGTGGGTGTCGACGTCGCGGGAGCGGCGGCTGTGGTGGTTGGACTCTGCGTCGCCCAGGGCGTAGCCAC
>JBGQHM010000067.1:0-23128 GCA_041497995.1 Binatia bacterium
AGCCAGCACACCAATGCGATGATAGGTGCACGCATCATTTCAAGAGCAGCTTCCCGCGGTCGAGCGTATGGCCGGCACCGACCTTGCGCAGCTCGCGGTTCAGCTCGTAACCCGGCGTGCTGTCGAAGGGCACCGACTTGATGCGATAGAACTGCATCGGCTCTGGCGCGTATTTCGCCTCGTACAGGGGCACGTTCGCAAGGGTCTCGGCTTCGTCCGCCTTCTTGCCAACGTATCGGCACACAGGCACCTGTTTGAGGCTGGCGTGGCCAACCTCTGCCATGCTGATGTTGTCGCCATACAGCCAGTGATAGAAGGGCGCGCGACGATTGGTCACGTACGAACGAATCGGTGTGTGGTCGCGGTTCTTGTACGCGAGGTAGTATTGCACGCCCATTACCTGGGGCGAGCCATCACCCTGGATGTCGAAGACGTCGTAGCACTGCGGCAAGCTGCGGAACGTCGCGATGCGTTCGAGAATGTTGGATTCGCTGGGCACGATCTGTCGCAGCTCAGTCATGTGCCCCGACCCCAGCCGCGTGCAGCCGTGCGACGTGGGGCCGCGGCTGATGATCCAGAGATTCTGGTACGCCTTCTTGGTGTCGCGCTCACCCATCACTTTGCGCCACGCGCTCGGTAGGAACGGAGTCTCCCCGAGTCCGCAGCGCACTCCGGCGTTGTGGAAGGCGTTGTACTCGATGCCGCCGGCATGCTGGTACGGCAGCATGGTGATGAAGCCGTAGCCCGGGTTGGGCGACAGATAGTCCACCATGCCGGTAATCCCGCGTCCCTCAGTGCGGCGGATCAGCGGCCAGATACCGGTGACGCCGAAGTTCGGGAGCAGCTCGCCGTTGTACGTCGTCGTCCCGTCGATCGTTCCCGCAGGGTAGATGGCCGTGAGCTCGGCGGCCTCTACGAATCCATCACGGACGCGATAGCGGCCCGCGGTGGCACGATCGAGAAACGCCAGAGCCTGCTCGCGAAACGCCGGCGCGTCAGGCTTCTCGGTGTGCGCCAACTCGACCGCGCGGGACAGTGAGGATGCGAGCTCCGGGCTCAGCTGGTACAGGTTCACGCGCCCGGGCAGGATGGCGTTGGCAGCGTCGAGCTGCTGTGCGGTCGACGCCACGTCGGCCGCGCTCACACCGGCGAGCCGCGCGTGCCAGCGCTGCAGCAACCCCTCGACCGGAATCTTGATACGGAAAACACGTTCGGGATTGAGAGCACTCATGATGTCGAGGCTCTTCTGGCGATAGGCGTCGGGCCCGCGGCTGTCGCGGCTTTTCACCGCATCTGCCACGCCCGCTTGATCGAGCTTCTCGACGAAGCGCTCGTACGCCTTGTTGGTGGTGAGCTCGATCACCTTGACGTCGATGAGCTCCTGGTATGTTTTCCGCCGCGCCACCAGATCGTCAAGATACGCATCGAGCTCTGGGTCGCCGAGCACGACGGTGACGCGCACCTGGTTGCCACGCGACAAGCGGATGTGCACGCGCTGCGGGTCCTGAGTGCGCGGCGCGAAGCCGGTATAGAAGGACGGCTCGTACCAATAGAAGTAGACGCCCTGGGGGGGCTCGCTGCCGTCCCACGTCGTATCACTGGCATCCAGTGCAGCGAAGGCGGTGGAGCCTCCCAGAAGGAGGAGAGCGGCGAGCAGTGTCCGGGTGCCGTTCATCGGATGATCTCGTCGAGTGACAGCATGTCTGCCTTGTGGGCGCTCGCGTCTGGGCCCTCTAGCGGAGCAAGCGCTGGAATGTTCTTCAGCTCGTCGTTGCCCAGGAACGGCCGGCATTGGAAGAGCCAGAGCTTACCGTCTCTGAAGCCAAACTCAATATCCCAAGGCCGCGGCTTGCCGGCCGGATCGTGTACGGGTTCGAACTTCTGGGTGATCGTTTGCCCGGCTTCAGTGATCTGCTTCAGCTCATCGGGTTCGAGGACGGTGTCCTTGCCGGTCGACGGGACGATCGCGCTGCCACCGCTCGGCAGCAGCTGGTTCTTCCATGGCGACTTGAAGAGCGACAACAACTGAACCCCATTCGAAGACCACAACAGTGTCTCGGCCGAGGTCCCGTCGACGGCGCCACCCACTCCCTCGCTGGTAGCGACGGTCATCTTGCTCATGTCACCCGTATCGATGTCTGCGGTCACCAGCACGCCGGATTTGTCGTTCGGTACGGCCTCGAGGATCACCACGGAGGACAGGACCCAGAGTGGATCGTCGATCAGCGCTTGCCGCCACGAGAATGACCGAAATTCGAACGGCGACGCCCAGACCTCTTTGAGCCCATCGTAGATATCATCGAGCGACTTGCGATTGAACACGGTGAGGTTGAGCCCGGCGCCGTTGAAGTTGTCGAGGTCTTCGACGTTCGTGTCGCTGCGCACGAAGCAGCCGACGGTTTGCGACGTGTCGTCGCTCTTCAAGAGCCCGTCGTGATCGAGGCCGTCACGGATGGCCTGTTTCAGCTCCGGAGAAAGCGGCGATTGGCGGATGGAGTGTCGAATGATGGCGAGGCGCGGAGTGATCCATGCTGCGAGCTGCTTCTCGCTCTTCTTGGCGGGGATCATCACGTCGAAGAACTCCTTGTACGTGCGTTCGACGAAGTTCGGGAGCGGCTCGCCCGGCTTCGCAATGCCCAAGGTGCGCAGCGCGTCTGGGACCGCCACCTTGGCGTTGCGGTAGTGGTCGTAGTACGCGCCGAACGGCACGACGATGCCGCGTGCGACGTGATCGGGGAACAGGTGCTTCAGCTCGCCAAGGTAGGCGGCCTTTGGGCCGCAGAAACGGCCCGAGTCTTTGCGACGCACATCGATCAAGTCGATCGGCATGTTCTTGGTCAAGTCGATCTTGGCGCGATCGATATGCAGACGAGGCCCACCGCCGCCCAAGCCACCGTCCGACCGGCGCGCCTGGTTGCGCGTGTATTCGTCGTAGACCGTGTGGTCTTGCAGCGTCATCGTCGAAGCGTCCTTGACGATGACCCGACCGCCGGGCGTGACGATGAAGAAGACGAGCTGTCCGTCGTGGGGTGCGACCATCTGATAGGCACTGGGTCCAAGCACGACGTTGGGAATTCCGAGTGCGCGCGCCAGCAGCTGCACGTGCGAGAGTACGTTGCCCTCGCCTTGTGTCAGGATGCCGGCGGCCGGGTCGAGGTCCGACGGTGTATCCGGGAGCGCGACGATCTCGTCCCTGGTATACGCGCCATCCTTCGGCGCGACCCGCAGCCGTCCGAGTGCGAGCCCGGGATTGAGAGCACGTACGTCGCGGTCGACCTCGGTGCCGAAGAGATCATGCTGCGTACGCTGCGGCCCGGCCGCATAGTCATCGAGACGCCGCGCGACCTGCGCGTAGAGGAGCAGTGGCGAGCTACGGAGGATGTCGTCTCGGATCGAAGCGATTTGGGGAAGCAAAAGGGTCCACGGTCCCCACACCTCCGCGAACGCCAACACAGCGTTGCTCTGTGCCCACTCGACGGCGCGCTGCGCATCTTTCAGCTTCTCGGCGAAGTCCTGGCGGGGTTGTTTGGGGAGAGCCAGCAGGTCAAACAGCGCGCCCCGCGATGCCTCGCGCTCGCGGTCGTCCAGTAGACCGGTGCCATAGGTCGCATCAGTGAGGGCGCCGAGGAACTGTAGATACTGCTGCACCGTGAGCCCCTTCCCGCTTTGCAGCAAGGCATTGCCGCGCTGCTGGATCACTCCGGCGGCTGTAATGCTGAGGTCGATGAGGCGTCGCTCGTCAGCCGGAGACAGTTTGCCTGTCGCCACCGTTTGCCGGTCGAGCACCATGATCTGCGCCAAGGAGACAATCGCGCCAACCGGGTCAGCGTTCGCCGCCGGAATCGCCGCAGACAGCTGGGCGCGCCGCGTCGCGTCTTGGATTTCGGCGACCTGCGTCGTGAGCGCGCTGTCGTCGAGCGACGTCAGCTTCTTGATCTCGGCGATCAGCTCGCCGATCTGAGCTCGCACCGGTCCAGGCGGCAGCGGCTCGCGAAACGCCTCGAGCTGCGGCACCAGCCCGGCGGAGATTTGGTTGTGGACGGCATCGCGTAACGGCTTGAACTTGGGATCGGCTTGCTGGATGCGCACCGACAGAGCGCGCACCTTCTCGATCTGGCCAAGATCGGCACGCACGAAGTAGCGCTTCTGCAGCTCGTACGCCAAGAGGAAGTCACGGTTGTCGTTGAACTCGGGTGCATGCAGATAGCGCTCGAAGAAGGTCGCCGACGCGGGCGTCTCGTACTCGGCGCCGGAGAGGCCACCGAACGCGCGGAGCTGACTCAGCTTGTGGCTCGGATTGGTATCAGTGAAGTACTTTTCGAGAATGTAGCCGCGCACCAGATCGTTGTGATCCGGGAAGCTGTCCCAGAGGGAGAGATCGCGCGAGAAGATGTTGCCGATGTACATGCGCTGCTTCGCCAGCGCCTCCGCCCACGGCGCGCGGAAGGCGGCGCAGAACAGCGGGTCTTTGCATCCGGTGCTGATCTGGCCGGCGGCTCCTCGCACCGGGGTTTTCTTGCCATTGGGACAGACGCAGAAGTTCTCGGTGTAAGGCCCTTTGAGCTTCGAGGTGCACAGCGCGAAGTTGTCGCGCAGAGCCCTCTGGTCCTTCGCGTCTAACGCCAGCGGGCGGAAAGCCGTGGCCGGTGTCACTGCACCGATGAGCGCGATCACGGCAAATGCGATGGCAACACGCTTCTTCAAGTTTCGCCTCCCTTGCACGGCACACAGGCGGTGGCGGGCCACAGCACCGCTGGCAGGCCACCGTAGCTGAGTTTTCCGCACGTGAGAACCGGGGTACGTCACATTGCATGAGCGGTGTCCGTTTCCATGAGTTGTCGCTATTCTCTGGCTATGACGCAGCGTCGTTGTGCCTGGAGTCCTCTGCTGCTGCTCCTTGGATTGCTGGCGACTCGTGCGGTGGCCGATCCGCCGCATGATGACGCGCGCGACTACCTCGCTTCGGTCCGCCCGTCGCCTGGGCTGCAGCAGTTCTTGGATCAGACCGTGGACGCCTTGGCGGCGGCGGACCCCAAGCTGCGGCAGTCCGACGTGCGCGTCGCGCTACTCGATCTGAGTCACCGAGATGCGCCACTCCTGGCGCACCGCCACGGTGAGACACCGATCTATCCGGCGAGCGTGATCAAGTTCGTCTACCTGATGGCGGCGTACGCGTGGCAAGAAAACGGCACGCGACGCATCGACTCGGAGATGGACGACTTGCTGCGGCTGATGATCCACAACAGCAGCAACCAGGCGACGCGCCAGGTGTTCGCTCGCCTGACCGGAACGGAGCCTGGACCGGAGCTGCCCCCCGACGCGTACGCGGTATTTCGAGAGCGCAGGCTCGCCATCCAGCACTGGCTACAGACGTTGGGTATCACCGACCTCCACTGCGTGAATCCGACGTACGACGGTGACGGCGACCTCTTCGGCAGGGACAAGCAGTTCCTCTCTGATCGCGGCATCGCCGGCGGCCTGCCGAAGCGTGATGGCGAGTTCGCCAACCGCAACGCGATGACCGCCGTGGGAACCGCCCAGCTTCTGGCGCTGCTCGCCACCGATCGCGCCTTCTCGCCGGCAAGCTCCACGGCCGTACAGCTACGAATGCGGCGCGATGCCGCGGAGCAGCCCTATCTTGCCCACCGCATCGCCGGCGGTGCCGCGCGCTTGCCGGACCTCGAGGTGTATTCGAAGAGCGGTACCTGGGGCCCGATCTACGCCGATGCGGGTATCATCCGTCACGCCTCGGGACGGCAGCTGGTGCTCGTCGTATTCACCGAAGCGCACCCGCCCTACCGCGGCGACTTCATCGCCGATCTCGCCTACCGCTGTGCCGAGCACTTACTTGCGCCGAGTTCGAGATAGTCCGCGGGCAGAAGGCGGTCAGGTCGCGCCACCCACCTGGTGGTAGACGGCGATCAACCGCTCCATGCCGTCGGCAACGATCCGCGTCGCGGTCGGCTGGCGCTGCATCCATTGCTCGAGCAGCCCTTCATCCACCGGGTCCTGCACGTGCGTGGCGCATGCGCCCTTCGGCCACCTGTAGGGGACGCTAACGATTGCTGTACGCCCTGTGCGCAGGAGTTTCTGCGCGAACGCCGACGGGGCCTCGAGGTGTTCCAGCACTTCCAGGCACAAGACGAGATCGAAGGTGGTGTCCGGTTCGTACGCCAGGAAGTCGGTCAGCACCGTCTCGATGCCGCGGTGCCGGGGCGCATAGGAACGGTCCAGCGCAACCCGCCGTTCGAACCAGGGCAAGCGTTGCAATATTTCACTGACTCCGGTGCCGATGTCGATCACCTGACCGCCGCTCGGAACGTGCATCTGCGCCAGTTGTACGACCTCGTCATAGTACTTGAAGGATCGGCGCGCCTCCGACGAATCCTCCATCGGCAACCAGCGCTTGAGATAGCGCCACGATGGCTGCGTGATGCGGTGCAGAGCGGGAGAGGCATGCGCGATCCACCGCGCCAGCCGCTCAACGCGCATGGCGCACCCAGGCTAGCAGCCCGCCCATTCGCAGCAACCGTCGGCCCTCGACCGTTTCATCAACGCACCTATAGCAGGCTCGTCACCTTGTGATACAGATAGCGTCGGCGAGCGGCTCGGAGGAAGCAAGGGCCTCAAATTCGTCGAGCAGTTACGTGGGGGGGCGTTGTGATTGGCAGTCATGTTCGCAGCAGCCGAATGGTCCGTTGCAAGTGCTTCTCATTCAACCACGCCTCCGAGCCGAGTATCGCGGGGCAGGTAATGAGCAACGCATCTGCAACGTGGTCATCGGAGTAGGCACCGAGATCAATCCCGTTGGACGCGAATTGTCCCCGGATGAAGCTTATGGACGCCAACACCATGGCACGCCGTTCGTCGTCAAAGTGCATCCTGCTACTGCTCCAACAGTGGCACGTTGGCTGTCAATACGATTCTTTCCACGGCGAACGCCCAACGGCCCCTGGACGCTGGGCGAGGCCTGTTCGAGCGTATACGACCCTTCGCCGTGCACTAGGAGGTGCCGGAGATAACCGTCGTCTACCTCGCAGGAGGAAGTTCAGAGACGGGCGGCTAGATCAAGCAAGTCTTGCTTCCCATCTACCCTCGTGCGAGGAAACTGCTATTGTGCCCACGAAAGGTATGGACGCTTCATTGTCGCAGATACCGGATGAAGGTGGCGAACGGGTGGGCCGTAGCCGTCGCTACCCACACCTGATGGTATTCTATTTCAGTCAAAGGAGGTGAAGATATGAGCAACCCAAGTCTCCGGTTGGACGATCTAGTTACTCGTGGGCAGCAGGGCCGCGAGGAATCCAAGCTGATGAACGTGAAGGTTCCTGAGAAAGTGCTGGTACGGCTTGCCGGTGTAGCTGCCAAGCTTGGTACCTCAAAGACCGAGGTGGTGGTCGCCATTCTCAACGAGGGTCTCGATACCGCCGAGCGGGAACTGCGGGGGTGGAAGGCACCGCCCAAGCCAGTGGTGCCCAAGGAGCGGCGCTGTAAGGTGAAGGGCTGTGAGCGCGAGAAGGTCGCCAAGGGGATCTGCGCGACACACTATCAGGCACAACGCCGCGCCGCCTCCATGTAGACAGTACTCCACCAGCACTGAACGAAGGTCTCGTTCAGTGCTGGATACCTACCGCAAGCTGGACAGCGGTAGGAACGCCTACGTTTCGGTGGTGGGGAGGTTTGTCTCTACGACTTGCTCTGGCGCGACGACGCGTCAATTAGTCACGCTCGCTACCGAAAAATCTCAGTAGCATCAGGAACAGGTTGATGAAGTTGAGGTAGAGCGAGAGGGCGCCGACGATGGCGTATGACTGTACCTGCCCGTCGGGCAACGCAACGGCCATCTGCTTCAGGCGCTGCGCGTCCCACGCGGTTAGCCCGGTGAAGACGAGCACGCCGACGCACGCGATTAGGAACTGGAGCGCACTGCTGTGCCAGAAGATGCCGATGATGCTGGCACCTATGAGGCCGATGAGTCCCATGAACATGAACTGGCCGACACCCGCCAGACTGCGGGACGTGGTCGTGCCGTATAGCGCCAGCGCACCGAACATCACGGCGCACACCGCGAACGTGTTCGCGACCGACGCACCCGTGTAGGCGAGCAGGATCAGCGACAGGGTGACGCCGTTGAGCGCCGAGTACCCCAGGAACAGGGCCGAGGCCGTTCCCGGCGCCAGCTGGGCCACCCGCGCCGACAAGTAGAACACGAGCGCGAGCTCACCGCCGATCAGCGCAAAGAAGAGCAACTGGTTTGATACCAACGCTTGCACGATCCGCGGCGAGGCGGCCACGCTGAAGGCCACCGCGGCCGTCACCCCGAGGCCGACACACATCCAGCCATACACAGCCCGCAAGAAGGCGCTGACCCGTTCGGCGGCTGCAACGGACGGCACTCCGTATTCAGACCTGGTATCGTAGGCATCCATAGCTACCGCACCTCCTTTGGAGTCGAATGTTGCAAGTGTAAGTCCCCTGGTTCGTGATATCCAGTGGCCCGCCGCGTGCCGCATCCTCCAGATTGGGTCGCCGCGCAAGTACTGGAGCTTGAGAAAGGAAAAGAGTGGGCAGGGAGTGAATTGAACACTCGACACAGGGATTTTCAGTCCCTTGCTCTACCGACTGAGCTACCTGCCCGTTGCCGTGCGGTCTCGGCTCCTAGCGGCTTTGCGGGGCAGAGTCAACGAACCTAAGAGCCCAGCTCGTGAGGCGGCAATGTGCTCTCGCGGCTCCCCGCGTTTGTTCGTCCGAGCCCACCCGACCTGTTTGGTCGCGCGTTGCTCTGCATGATAATTTGCCATCCGGAGAGAGCGTGACGAGTTCTATGATCACGGCGTATGGTCGCACCATTCGAAGCCTGCTTGTCGAGAACCACCCCGGCGACAGCGACCTCACTTTGGACTTGTGATGACCGTCCCGCCGTCCTTCTCCGCGGATCTGCTCACCCCTGACGAACGCGCGGCACTCGCCCAGATTGGCGAGCGGCTGTGGGAGGCGCGCGGGGCGATTACTGCGGAGTGGTCCGCCAACGTCATCACGGCAATGCCGGAGTACTTCTCCGACGGCAGGCTCTCGCTCGAACAGCTACGCGCCCTTAACGAATTCTTCCTCACGCTGATTATCGAACACATGCGGCACGACGACCTCGATGGCCTGACGCGGGTGTACTACGAGACGAACCGGCGGCTGATCGAGGCTGACATGGAGCGGGTGGACGGGTCTCGGATCTCCCTGATCAGTCTCTACACGTCTGCCCGGCTCGGCTTGCGCGCGATCGAAGCCGGGCTCGGGGGGCTCTCTCAGCGTGAAGAGCTCGTGGCGTTCGGCAAGCTCGGCACCCACCTCCTCATGCTGGTCGGTCTCGCATACAGCGACTCGCGCCAGGAGGCCTTGGAGCGGGCGCGCAACCAGCTCGAGCGCATCGTCGAGGAGCGCACGGCGGCGCTGGCCAAGGAGAAGACGCTGGCAGACACGATCATCGAAACGCTGCCGGGCTTCTTCTTTCTGATCGATCATCGCGAGCGCCTGGTGCGTTGGAACCATGAGGTGGAGAAGGTCTCGGGCTACGATGCCGAGACGCTCGCCACCCTTCACCCGCTCGATTTCTTCGACCCCGACAGCCGGCCCATGCTTGCCGACAAAATGCGCGAAGCGTTCAGCGTCGGCCGCACGAGCGTCGATGCCGAGTTGGTTGCCCGCGACGGCTCACGCCATCCTCGCTGGTTCACCAGCCGACGAGTGGAGCTCGATCAAGGACCGTGTTTGGTCGGCGTGGGTCTCGACATCAGTGAGCGCCGCCGCGCCGAGGAACGCATCCAGCGCGAGAAGCAATTTGCCGACAATATCATCGAGTCGCTCCCCGGCATCTTCTATCTATTCGACGAGCAGGGCCGGTTCCTGCGCTGGAACCGCAATTTCGAAGCCGTGTCGCAATACGCGGGCGAAGAGATCGGACGTATGCACCCGCTCGACTTCTTCGGCGGCGACGACCAGCACGCCGTCGCCGAGCGGATTGGCGAGGCGTTCCAGCGCGGGCAGTCGACCGTCGAGGCTGAGTTCATCTCCCAAGACGGGACGCGGCGGCCGTACTTCTTCACGGGGCATCGCATCCTGGTCGACGACCACGTCTGCTTGATCGGGATGGGCATTGACGTGACCGAGCGCAAACAAGCCGAGGAGGCGTTGCAACGTGCCCGCACGGCGCAGCTCTTCGCCACGTTGCTCGAGTCAGCGCCCGATGCCATGGTGGTCAGCGACCGCACCGGCGCGATCGTTTTCGCCAACTCGCAAACCGAGCGCCTCTTCGGCCACCGTCGCGACGAGCTGCTCGGCCGACCGCTCGATCTCCTCATTCCCGACGAGCCGTTCGAGTGGCCGCGCCTGAGCGCGGCACCGGCCACGACCAGCATCGAGGCGCAGGGCCGACGGTGTGACGGCTCGCGTTTTCCGATCGAGATCAAGCGCAGCCCGCTCGACACCAACGACGGCCCGCTGCTCACCAGCGCCATTCGCGACATCACGGACCGCAAGCGCTCGGAGGCAGAGATCCGCCGGCTCAACACCGACCTCGAGCGCCGCGTCCAGGAACGCACGCGTGAGCTGGCACGCTCGAACGCCGAACTGGAGCAGTTCGCGTACGTCGCCTCGCACGATCTGCAGGAACCGCTGCGCGCGGTGGCGAGCTACACCCAGTTGCTTGCCCGCCGGTATCAGCATCGCCTGGACGGCGACGCCGTGCGCTTCATCGACCGGACTGTGGCGGCGGTCAGCCGCATGCAAGCGCTCATCCGCGATCTGCTCGCAGTCGCCCGCGTCGGTACGCATGGCGAGCCGTTCGAGGCAACCGACTGCGAGAGCGTGCTGCGCGACGTGCTCGACGACCTACAAGCGGCCGTCATCGAAGCCGGTGCGACAGTCACGCACGACCCGCTCCCGGTGGTCCTCGCCGACCGCTCGCAGGTGCGCCAGCTGCTGCAGAACCTGATCGGCAACGCCATCAAGTTTCGCGGTGACCCCGCGCCGCGGGTGCACATCGCTGCGCAGCGCGACGGTGCCGCGTGGCAGTTCAGGGTGCAGGACAATGGGATCGGTATCGAGCCCGAATACGCTGAGCGTGTCTTCGTGATTTTCCAGCGCCTGCACGGTCGCCGGGCATATCCCGGGACGGGCGTCGGACTGGCCATCTGCAAGAAGATTGTCGAGCGGCATGGCGGGCGCATCTGGCTGGAATCGGCGGACGGCCAGGGCACACGGGTCTGCTTCCAGCTGCCGGCCGGGCGGGGGGCGGAGGGCTAGCATCCCCCTACCGTCCCTACCGTCAGGCGCCGTTGACACGGTTGAGCCCGTTCGTTATACGCTACCCGGTGCGGTGCAAAGATCCGGTCAAGCAGATACTCAGCTCGGCCGGTTTTTTTTTGCGCGATGGGGCGGGGTCGAGGCACGGCTAAGTAGATCACAGTCGAGCAAAGGAGAACACTCACATGGCTGATCCGAAGAAGGCCAAGACGGCGGAGAAGGCGGGTGCGGCACTGTCGAAGCATCCGTGTCCGAGCTGCAACACGGAGAGCCGGGTCCACTATTTCACGGGCTTCGGACGCAAGGGGTACTTCTGGGTGTGCGAGAAGAACTGCGGATACGTTGAACGTACGCGGTAAGCGCGCAGGAGGGCTCGATGGGCCGAACACCGAAGAAGGACAAAGCAAAAAAGGGACTACGTATCTTCGAGGATGACAGCGGCTCCGAAGTCGACGAGGAAGGCGAACTTCCTAAAGACGAAGCCGGGCGCCGCAAAATCAAGCGGCAATACGAAGACCTCCTCGGCATTCGCGTCGAGAAGCTCAAGGGCCGCATCCTCAATCGCGAGCGCATCAACAAAACCATCGAAGGCGTCTATTTCATTTGCGCCGAATGCAAGAAAGTCTGCCACAATATGGATGAAGGCCTCGTCGAGGACCCCAACAACGTCCATAACGTGTGCGGTGCCTGCGCCAAGACAAAGGGCAAGGGCAAGCAAGTCGCCGCCTGACCGTCGCCCGCAAGACGTCCCACCGGGGCGTCGTTAGATGACTATATCGTCAGTGCCGGGCCTTCTGGGTTCTCGTGGACGCCCGTTGCGCTTGACGCTGCTGAGCTACGAACGCGCTGAAGTCTGTTGGTAGCGCGCACTCTATGGTCAGCGGTCGCCCTGTCTGCGGATGCACGACGGTAATGCGACTGGCGTGCAAGAGGTGCCGTGGCGGGTCGCCGCCGCACATGGCGCCGCCGTAGAGGCGGTCGCCGACGATCGGATGTCCTGCCGATGCTAGGTGCACCCGGATTTGATGCATCACCCCGGTAGGTATCTCCACCGCTAGGAGCGTACACGAGCCCAGGCGTTCGAGCGGGCGGTAGCGCGTGATCGCCGGGCGGCTTTCAGGGCTCCTCGACGCGCTGGCTGCACACACCCGCATCTTGCGGCGGTTGTGCCGCTCGTGTGCGATCGGCAGGCACAGCTCGCCACCGACTGCGACGTCGCCGTGCACCAGTGCTCGGTATTCCTTGGTGACCTGATGGGCCGCAAACTGCCGCCGTAGCACGCCATGGGCTTGAGGGGTCCGCGCCGCCAGCAACACGCCCGACGTGTCGGTGTCGAGCCGATGCACCAAACCCGGCTCCCGCTCGCTCTTCCCAACTGCCGCAAGCTCCGGGTAGCGGGCCAATAGAAAGTTCGCCGCCGTACTGGTCTCGTCAGCGCGCAGCGCATGTGACGGCATACCGGCAGGCTTGTCGATGGCGATCAGTGTCGCGTCCTCGTGGAGTACCGTGACCACGAGGTTCGGATTCGGCTGCAGCTGCGTCGTCGCGTACAGCTCGTCGGGTACCTCCACGGTATCCCCCGCTGTGACGGTCTGCGCTTTGGGTCCCCGCCGCCCATTGAGGCGTACCTCGCCGGCGGCGATCTTGCGCTGTGCGCTGCGCCGGGAGCAGCCGGGGACATGGGTGGTGAGGAAACGGTCGAGCCGCATCGGCCCGGTACCTGCGGGAACGGTCAGCGATCTCATTCGTGAACTCTGGAACCCTCGAACCCTAGCATATAAGGAAGAGGCCATGGACTGGAACGACTGGCGCCGTGAGTTTCCGGTCACCGAGCGGCTCGTCCACCTCAACCATGCCGGCGTCGCACCGCTCTCGCGCCGCGTCGCGGCGGCGGTCACCTCGTTCGTCACCGCAGCGACTACGGTCGATGCCGCAACGCAGCGGCAGTGGAGCGAGCGCTGTGAGGAAGTGCGTGCCAACTTCGCTCGGCTCATCGGCGCACACACCGACGAAATCGCGTTCGTGAAAAACACCTCCGAGGGGCTGTCCCTGGTCGCTGCTGGCCTGGAGTGGCGGCCGGGAGACAACGTGATTGCTGTTGACGGCGAATATCCTTCCAACGTCTATCCATGGTTCGGCCTGCGCCGGTGGGGCGTGGAGACGCGGCTGGTGCGTCCGGTGCACGGACGGGTGCAGGTGGACGATGTCCGAACCCTCGTCGACGATCGCACCCGCGTGGTCGCAGTCAGCTTCGTCGACTGGAGCAGCGGGGGACGCACGGACCTGTCGGCCCTGGGCGAATGGTGTCGTGGACGCGGCGTCATCCTGTGCGTCGATGGCATCCAGGGTGTTG
This sequence comes from Binatia bacterium, assembly GCA_041497995.1. Taxonomy (GTDB): domain Bacteria; phylum Desulfobacterota; class Binatia; order HRBIN30; family HRBIN30; genus DATKMS01. The sequence goes on from JBGQHM010000067.1 coordinate 13,649, forward strand.
GCGCCGTTCGCCTCGATGTCGAGCGCGCCGGCATCGACTGTCTCGCCGTCGGTGGCCACAAATGGTTGCTGGCGCCCGAGGGGCTCGGCTGTCTGTTCGTCTCGCGGCGCGTCATCGACCGCATCGGTTCGGTGCTGCACGGGTGGAAGAGCGTCACCGACGCCGACACGTACCTGCCGTATCACTTCAATCCGCGGCCTGATGCCGCCAAATTTGAGCCCGGCAGCCCGTCCGTGTTGAGCACATACGCTCTGGGCGCCGCCGTCGATATGCTGCTGGAGGTCGGCCCGGAGCGCATCGAGCGCCGCCTCCTCGAGTTGACCGATCGGCTGGGCAGCGGGTTGCGGGCTCGCGGAGCCGAAGTTGTCAGCCCCTGGGGGGCCGGCGAGCGCTCCGGCATCGTCGTCTTCCGGCTGGGCGGTGATCCGCATCGCCTCTGTACTGAGCTCATCCACCAAGGCTTCATCGTGCGCGTGCGCAGCGGCGGCATCCGGGTCGCGCCCCATTTCTACAACAACGAGGACGACATCGATCGTCTGCTCGCCGCCCTCGACCGGCCGCCGACCTGAGCCTCTACGTCGCTGTCCGGGCAGCCACTGTATCGATTACTATACAAGTGGCTTCGTCCGTTGTGCACTTCCTTACACAGTGACCGCAGCGGTGTCATTGCCACCCGTTGCGGGACTAAGGGCGTCGGAACCGGCACGGACATTGCCTTGGTCCACGGTCGATGACCTCACGGCAGACACTGCTGATCGCCGACGGCACGTCGCCACGCCCCTACCCGGTCGGAAGCATTGCGGTGCTGAAGAGCGGGATGGTGGAGACGCTGGAGGAGCGTGAGGAGCTCGTGCTGCGGCTGCGTTTCGGCAGCGGGCGGACGGTGCAAACGCAACCGGAGATCGCGCGACTGCTTGGCGTTTCCGACAGCACGGTCCGGCATATCGAACGGCAGGCGTTGCGCAAGTTGCGTCTCAGTGCGCTCGGTCCGGTTGGCAAGGGTTGGTCGGGCTGGGACGAGGTGTAGGCGGCACGGATCAGCGGTAGCAGCCGGGACAGGTGGTATGAGATGACGCGACTGTTGATAAGTGATGAACAAGGTTGGATCACGGCGGACGTTGCTACCAGCGGGTCCACGTTGACAGAGGCGCTGGAACATCCACAGGCCGAGGCGGTCATCCGCTGTGCCCTGCTGATGGCCTTGTGCGCCCTCGCGGAAGGCGGCGGCTGGCCGGAAGCCGCGCTCCTGTGTATGTGCACCTTCATGGAGCAGATGAGCCAAGAGATCCGCACTACGCAGCTCGCCTAGGGCCTGCAGCCAGCGTCATTTCTATGGCCCGCTCCCGTTGGGTCGCTGCGGGCTGCCAAGTCCGACGGGCTGATTAGGCTGCGGTTCGACGCATTCTCAGCGCGGGTGCACGACTGTGCGCCCAGCTGATGGCCACCTGCCGCGGTGCGCCTCTGCGCGCCGCCTTCCTTTCGTAAGTCCTTTCAGACACCAAACGTGGAAACGCGCAGCGCACGATCGCTGTGTTCTCACAGCTCTCGGCCGCCTCTGCCCTAGACTTGCGCCGGCGCCATCCTATTATGCAGCTCAACGAACACCGGAGGACTCACGCCATGCCTGAATCCAGCCTCGACAGTCTCCACACTCGCCGCACGCTGACGGTCGGCAACCAAACGTACGACTATTTCAGCTTGGAAGCGGTGGCCGGCGCGCTCGGCGACCTGTCGCGTCTGCCGGTCTCGCTAAAGGTCCTGCTCGAAAACCTGCTGCGGCACGAGAATGGTACCAGCATCAAGACCGACGACATCAAAGCCGTCGCCGAATGGCTCCAGCAGCGCCGCTCGCAGCGCGAGATCGCGTTCCTGCCAGCACGTGTGCTGATGCAGGATTTCACGGGCGTCCCGGCGGTCGTCGACCTTGCGGCCATGCGCGATGCCTTCGCGGCGATGGGCGGTGACGCGCGGCGTATCAACCCGGTGGTACCAGTCGATCTGGTCATTGATCACTCCGTGATGGTCGACGCCTTCGCCAGCGCCGACGCGTTCAAGAGGAACGTCGTCCTCGAGTTCGAACGGAATCACGAACGCTACACCTTCCTCCGCTGGGGCCAACAGGCCTTCGACAACTTCCGCGTCGTACCACCCGGCACCGGCATCTGCCATCAGGTCAATCTCGAGTATCTCGCCCAGGTCGTCTGGGTGGCGCAGAACGGCGGCCGTGCTCTCGCCTATCCCGATACCGTGCTCGGCACCGACAGCCACACGACGATGGTCAACGGTCTCGCCGTCCTCGGCTGGGGCGTCGGCGGCATCGAAGCGGAAGCCGCGATGCTCGGCCAGCCGTTGTCGATGCTGATTCCCGAAGTCGTCGGTTTCAAGCTCACCGGAGCGCTGAAGGAAGGTGCGACCGCCACGGACCTTGTGCTCACGGTGACCCAGATGCTGCGCAAGAAGGGCGTCGTCGGGAAGCTCGTCGAGTTCTTCGGACCCGCGCTCGACACCCTCTCGCTGCCGGACCGCGCCACCATCGCCAACATGGCGCCCGAGTATGGCGCCACCTGCGGCTTCTTTCCGATCGACAAGGAGACGGTGCGCTATCTCACCTTCAGCGGGCGCGCCCCCGAACGCATCGCATTGGTCGAGGCGTACGCCAAGGCGCAGGGCCTGTGGCGCGACGCCGGTACGCCGGAGCCCGCGTTCTCCGACACCATCGAGCTCGACGTCTCCACCGTTGAACCCTCGCTCGCCGGACCGAAGCGCCCGCAGGACAAAGTTCTGTTGTCGCAGAGCGCCGCAGAGTTCGAGCGCGCCTTGGCGGAGATGCTCGGCGTGAACGGCACCCAGGCCGAATCGACGATGGTCGGTGAAGGCGGCGGCGCACCGCTGCGTGAACCTACGAACCTCGATCGGAAGGTGCCCGTCGACGGGACGAACTACGAGCTCAAGCACGGTGACGTGGTCATCGCCGCCATCACCAGCTGTACGAATACATCGAACCCGTCGGTGATGCTGGCTGCGGGCCTGCTGGCGCGCAACGCAGTGGCCAAAGGGCTGAAGGTCAAGCCGTGGGTCAAGACATCACTCGCGCCCGGCTCGCAAGTGGTTAGTGACTACCTCGAAGCGGCCGGAGTGCAGAAGGACCTCGATGCGATCGGATTCAACCTCGTGGGCTACGGCTGCACGACGTGCATCGGCAACTCCGGTCCGCTGCCCGACTCCATCGCGCGCGCGGTTGAAGACGGTGACTTGGTCGTCTCCGCGGTGTTGTCCGGGAACCGCAACTTCGAGGGACGCATCAACCCACACGTCCGCGCCAACTATCTGGCGTCGCCGCCACTCGTAGTGGCCTACGCCCTCGCCGGCTCGATGCGAGCCGATCTCGTCAAGCAGCCGCTCGGTGCCGGACGCGACGGGCAACCGGTGTACCTCAAGGACGTCTGGCCATCGAACCGCGAAGTGCAGGAGACCCTGGCGCGTACGCTGTCGGCCGAGATGTTCACCAAGCGGTACGCAAACGTCTTCCAGGGCGAAGAGCGTTGGCGTGCGATCAAGACGCCATCGAGCCTGACGTATCGGTGGGACGGCAAGAGCACGTACGTAAAAGATCCGCCGTACTTCGTCGGGATGCCGAAGGAGCCGGCGCTGCTCCGCGACATCACCGGCGCACGGCCGCTAGCCATCCTCGGCGACAGCGTCACCACCGATCACATCTCTCCGGCAGGGAGCATCAAGAAGGACAGCCCGGCGGGGCAGTATCTGATCGCGCATGGCGTGCCAGTCGCCGACTTCAACTCGTACGGCGCGCGCCGCGGCAATCACGAGGTGATGATGCGCGGTACCTTCGCCAACATTCGCCTCCGCAATGAGATCGCGCCCGACACAACCGGCGGCATCACGCGGCACATGCCGGACGGGAAGCAGATGCCGATCTACGACGCCGCGATGCTGTATCAGAAGGTAGGGGTGCCGCTGGTGGTCGTGGCCGGCAAGGAGTACGGTACCGGCTCGTCGCGTGATTGGGCCGCAAAGGGTACGAACCTGCTTGGCGTCAAAGCCGTGATCGCCGAGAGCTTCGAGCGCATCCATCGCTCCAACTTGATCGGCATGGGTGTGTTGCCGCTCCAATTCAAGGACGGCACGACGCGCAAGACCCTGCGCCTCGACGGCAGCGAGACCTTCGACATCACCGGCGTGAAGGACGGCATCCAGCCGCGCATGGATCTCAGTATGCGGATCACGCGAGCCAACGGCACGGCGGAAACCGTTGCGGTGCGCTGCCGGATCGACACCGTGGACGAGCTGGCGTACTACCGCCACGGCGGCATCTTGCAGTACGTCTTGCGGCAGCTACGCGACGGGTGAGTCGCGAGCCGCGCAAGCGACATCCCCCGTTCCTCCGTAGAGACGCCCCACTCTGGAGCGTCTCTCCTTGCACCATCGTCTGCTCTGGAGGTAAACCAGAGGCCACCTGAAGCAGAAAGGAGCGACAGCATGGCGAGCCAAGAGCTGAGCATGGTGGTGAATATGTTGAAGTCGTTTCGGCCGCTGAACGAGCCGACGATCCCTGAGATGCGCGCCGGCATGGAAGCCATGGCCGGGGCAGCGGTGATTCCCACCGACGTGCAGTGCGAGAAGGTGAGCGCCGGTGGCGTAGCCGCGGAGTGGGTGGTCGCCGACAGCGCCGACCGCACCCGCGTGATCCTCTACCTGCACGGCGGCGCCTACGTGATCGGTTCGATCAACACGCATCGCGAGCTGGCGTCGCGCCTGACGCGCGCCGCCGCAGCGCGTGTCTTGGTCATCGACTATCGCCTGGGACCCGAACACCCGCATCCAGCCGCCGTCGACGATGCGGTGGCTGCGTATCGCTGGCTGCTGTCGCAGGGCGTGAGCCCGGCACGGATCTCGGTCGGTGGCGACTCCGCCGGTGGCGGCCTCACCGTGGCGACCCTGGTCGCAGTGCGCGATGCGGGTCTGCCGATGCCGGCGGCGGGCGTCTGTCTGTCGCCGTGGGTGGACCTCGAAGGCATCGGTGAATCGATGACCACGAAAGCGGCGGTCGACCCGATGGTGCAGCGCGACGGCTTGCTGAAGATGGCTGCCGCGTATCTCGGCGGTCAGAGCCCGCGCACGCCACTGGCTTCTCCGCTGTATGCGAACCTCTCCGGACTGCCACCGTTGTTGATCCAGGTCGGCACGGCGGAGACGCTGCTCGATGACTCCACCCGCCTCGCCGAGCGCGCGCGCAAAGCTGGGGTACAGGTGACGCTCGAGCCGTGGGAAGACATGATCCACGTGTTCCAAGCATTCGCCTCGATGCTGCCGGAAGGCCGACAAGCGATCGAGGGCATCGGCGAGTTCGTGAGGAAGAATACGTGAAGCGTATCTCGTGAAGCGCTACTCGTCACACACCACTCTGACGAGATACGCTTCACGAGGAACGCGAAACGCGCAAACGCGATGGACTTCGAGCAGGTCGCCCGCACCGCCGTCAGCGACGCGGGAGCCTTGCTCCGCGCTCGCTGGCGCGGCACCAAGACGGTCCAGTACAAGAGCGCGGTCGACTTGGTCACCGAAACCGATCGTGAAGCCGAGGCGCTGATCACCGGCCGGTTGCGACGCGCCTTTCCCGATCACCTGATCGTTGCGGAAGAAGCGTCGGCAGGCGTCACTCTGCAGGCGCCGGGCGGCGATGGCTACATCTGGTATCTCGACCCCCTCGACGGCACGACCAACTTCGCGCACGCCTATCCGCAGTTCTGTGTCTCGCTGGCGCTGGCGCGCGGCCCGGATCTGCTCTTCGGCATCGTCTACGATCCGGTGCGTGAAGAAACCTTCGTCGCCAACCGCGGTCGCGGCGCCACCTTGAACGACGAAACGATCCACGTCTCCGCGGTTGACGCTCTGCAACGCGCCTTGTTGGGTACGGGATTCGCCTATGACCGCCAAGTGCGCACGGACTTCTACCTCAGCTTCGTCCGCGACTTCCTGCGCCAAGCGCAAGACGTCCGGCGGGCCGGCTCTGCCGCACTCGATCTCTGCTACGTCGCTTGCGGGCGCTTCGACGGTTTCTGGGAATGGAATCTGCGCCCCTGGGATACCGCCGCGGGCACGCTCATCGTCCGCGAAGCCGGCGGCGTGGTGAGCGACTTCCGCGGTGCGACCTTCGATCTGTATGGCGGGCAAACGCTCGCCTCCAACGGTCGTCTGCATGCTGCGATGGTTTCGGTCCTGACGCCCCGCCTCGACGGTGCGGCCGAGTTGCCCTGAGGAGTTGATAGGTCGCATGCAGCCACTGACTGGTTTGCGCATCATCGACATGACCGACGAGCGCGGCGCGCTCTGTGGGCGGGTGCTCGCCGACCTCGGTGCCGACGTAATCTACGTCGAGCCGCCATTCGGCTCGCCATTTCGGCACGCTCCGCCGCTCGCGCCGGACGCCAAGACCAGTCTTGCGTTCGCCTTCCGCAATGCGGGCAAGCGAGCCGTGGCACTCGACATCGCCACCGCGGGTGGACAAGAAGATCTGCATCGTCTCCTGAGCTCGGCAGACGCATGGATCGAGTCCACCCCGCCGGGTACGTTCACGTCGTACGGCTTCGCTCCCGAAGATGTTCGGCGCGCACATCCGGCGCTGGTGATCACGTCGATCACCGACTTCGGTCAGTCCGGACCGTATCGCGACTACCGCGGCACCGACATGATCGGCTACGCCATGGGCGGCATGCTGTACCGCGCCGGTGCGGCGCATCGGCCGCCGGTGGTTGCGCCCGGGTCACAAGCCTACGACACGGCCAGCATCACCGCTGCCTTCGGTACCGTGACTGCGCTCTATCATCGGCGCACGACCGGCCGCGGCGACTGGCTCGACGTCTCGGTGCAAGAGGCCACCGCCAATCTCGCCGATTGGAGCGTGCCGCTGTACTCCATGATGGCGTACTACACGCACCGCGAAGGCGCGGGCATGTATCCGGTGTATCGCTGCACCGACGGCTGGGTGCGCTTGATCGTCATCGGCATCAAACACTGGCGCGCGCTGCGCGCCTGGATGGGTGAGCCGGCGGAGTTGCAAGATCCCACGTACGACGAGTTCCTCCAGCGCGTGTTCAACCGGCCGACGATCGAGCCGGTCATTCAGCGCTTCTTCGAGAGCTGGACGAAACTAGCGGTGGCGCGCGAGGCGCAAGCGCGTGGAATCCCCGCGACACCCGTCCTCGAACCTGGCGAGGTACTGGACAACGAACACACCCGCGCGCGCCGCACCTTCGTCGAGTTGGATGTGCTGCCGGGCCTGCGCGCCAAGATGCCGTCCGGCTTCTTCGAGATCGACGGCGTACGCGTCGGCCCGACGCGTGGCGCGCCCGCCGTCGGCGAGCACAACGAAGCGGTCGCCGCCGAGGTGCGCGCCACACCGGCGGACCGCGACGCCGCAGCCGCAGCTGCCGATCCCTCGTTCCCATTCGCCAGCCTGCGTGTGATCGACTTCGGCGTCGGCGTGGCCGGTGTGGAGGTGGGTCGGCTGCTCGCGGAGTACGGCGCCGAAGTGATCAAGGTCGAAAGCCGCCTAGCACCCGATTTTATCCGCGTAGTCATCCCCGGCCCGATGAACCCGCCGTTCGCGTCGTCGAATCGTTCGAAGTCGAGCTTCGGTGTAAACCTCAAGACGCCGGAAGGCGTGGCTCTAGCGCGCCGCTTGGTGAGTATGGCGGACGTGGTTGTCGAGAACAGCGCCACCGGCGTGATGGACCGCCTCGGCCTCGGTTACGCCGATCTGCAGCGTATCAATCCGCGCGTCATCATGTTCTCGACACAGCTATTGGGTGCCGCCGGACCGTGGAAGGGCTGGTCGGGCTATGGGCCGAACGCGCATGCGGTGAGCGGCTTGCAGTACTTGTGGAACTATCCCGAGGACCGCGACAAGCCCGAGGGCTCGACGAACATTCATCCCGATCATCTCGTCGGCCGTCTCGGCGCGCTGGCGGTTGTTGCCGCATTGTTGCATCGCGAGCGCGACGGCCGCGGTGCACACATCCACGTGGCCCAGTTCGAGGCGCTGGTTCAGCTGCTCGGCGATCTGTTCATGAAAGAGAGCCTGGCCCCTGGCACGGTCCACCCGCGGGGCAACGGCAGTGACCACGGTGCGCCGTGGGGTGTCTACCCGTGCACGGGTGACGACGAGTGGTGTGTGATCAACGTGCGTAACGACGCTGAGTGGCGGGCGCTGCGAACGGCGCTCGGCTCACCCGAGTGGATGCGCGTATCGCAATACGACTCCGTCGAAGGGCGACGCCAGGGAAGCGCGCAGATCGACGAGGCCCTCGCGGCCTGGACCCGCGAGCGCGCACCGGCGGATGTGATGACGCTGTTGCAACACCACGGCGTCCCAGCTGCCGTCGTCGCGCATCCGATCCACCAGATCAACGATCCGCACCTGACGGAGCGGAATTTCTTCCAGCGCATCGACCAGGTAGGGCTTGGTCCCTTGATCTTAGAAGGCGCCGGCTTCAAGACCATTGACATGCCGGCGGCGCGCGTCGAGTCGGCGCCGTTGCTGGGACAACACACGCGCAGCATCTGCCGTTCGTGGTTGGCGATGAGCGACGCGGACATCGACGCCCTGGTCACCGCCGGCGTGCTCGAAGAAGCGCCGCCGCTCTAGGGCCTGCGGCCAGCGTCACTTCTATGGCCCGCTCCCGATGGTCGCTGCGGGCTGCCAACTCCGACAGGCTGCCGGCCTCACGACACTCACGGCTGCGGACGCGCGTGGCGGAGCAGGTCGACGCCATCGAGCCAAACGTGCGTGATGTGTTGCGTCGCTGCGATGTCGGCAGTCGGGTCGCCGTCGACCAAGACGAGATCGGCGCGCTGCCCCGGCGCGACGTCGCCGAAGTCCGCCTGAGCGCCTGCGAGGAAGCGCGCGTTGTCGTAGGTCGCGGCGCGCAACGCCTCGCCCGGTGTCATCCCCGCCTCGACCAGCTTGGCCAGCTCGTCGTGCAGACCGGCGCCGGGGAACTGGCCGGCATTGACCGCATCGCTGCCGGCCAAGATCGTCACGCCCGCGGCGCGAAGCTTGGCGACGTTAGCGCGCCGCGCCGCGTGTCCGTCGCGGATGGGTTTGGTCATGGCCGTCGTGCGCTCGCGCTCCTGATCATTCGGGAACGTCGAGAGCGCAGCCAATACTGCCGGCTTCGCGATTTCGCGCGTGATCGGCGACCGCGTGTCAGCATGCAGCGTCCCGAGCTCCTCGACGGCGTCCCAGATACCGATCGTGACAACGACTGGCGTGTGCGCCGCGGAGATCTTCGCAACCGCTTCGTCGGTAATCTCAGCCGTATAGACGTCGTGCATGAGCGCATCGACACCGGAGTTGACCGTGTCGACTACGTCGCGCGATTGGCCGATGTGTGCGACGACCCGCACGTGCCCCTCGTGTGCGCGCGCGACGATGGCGGCGATGACCCCGGTGTCGATGCG
>JBGQHM010000068.1:0-22795 GCA_041497995.1 Binatia bacterium
GCACAACGGTCGAGACCGAGGTGCCTCGGATCGTCAACCGATGCTCGGCAGGCTCTTCGTCGAGCCGTACGCTGACCGCATGCGACAGCGGAACGCCGAGAGCTACATGCGCTTCCAGCGGCACGTCGGTGGGGTTGAGCAGCCGCAGGACTATCCCCGACCCGTCTTCCGCCGGTTTGCACGCGCTCAGCAAAATGTCCGCGGGTTCGATCTTCATCAGGGGCCGGTGCTCCGCCAGCAGCGGCGTGGCGCCCGCAGCTACTGCACGCAGGCCGAGCTCGGCGTCGCGGACGGCACCCGAATCGCGGCCGGCAAACAAAGCGAGATGCGCTTCGATCGGCTCAAGGCATTGTGCACCGGGCGTTGGTATCACCGGACCAGCCGGTTGCGGGCGCGTCGTGAGATCCATGCGCGCCAACCAGCCCACGCTGCGCACCATGGTGATCGCGATCACGCCGCCGGCTGTGACCTCTGCTTCGGGCAGGCCGGGCGCCGCGACGGTGAGGCCGTTGGCGCTGACGAAGCCTTGCTGCACGCAGGTCGTGTGCGCAGGATGCACCCACTGACTCGCGTCGCGCGGACACGTGTGGCGACGGGCCACGTCGGACGTCGTCGCAGCTTCGAACTCCTCCACCGGCTCGCAGGTCGGGAAGAGGAGTCGCAGGCGATGGTCCTTCGCGGTGTTGTCGACACGCACCCGCAGGTCCACTCGCTCCACGCCGGGAGCCACGCGCGCTTCCGTCTCGACGACGAGCGCGACCCGTTGCTCACTGCGTCGCGTACGATCGCTCGCAAGCTCGGCGGGGACGCGCAACGTGCGTCGCACGAGCAAGTGCTGGATGCCGCTCGCATGCACGCGGCGGCGTACCTCGACCTGCTCCAGCGTGATTGCGCCGTCGACGACCGGATCGAAATCGTAGGTGTCGCCGCGGTCGCCAACATCCTCGATTCCGCATAGCCCGGCGTAGGTTTCGGTTGCTGTCCGCAGCTCGAATGTACCGTCGTCTGCGACGCGCACCGCGAGAGTGCCGCTGGCAATCTCGCGTCCGTCATCCTCGACATCCGGGTGCGCTCCAGCCGGCGCCACCGCAAAGCGCCGCCAACCGAAGGCCGGGATATCAGCGGCAACGAACTCGATACTCTGCGGCGGGATCTCCGGCGTCAGCTGCAAGCGGCGTGAGACGTCGTCCGGAACGAGACGCGCCGGCTGTTGGTCCACTGTGAATCCGGGAGTCGTCATGCCGGCAAGTACCCACGGGTGCAGCGACATCTCACGTGCCGTCTCACCACCGAACCCGAACCAGACGGCGGGATCGAGCGGCAGCCGCACCACGTCGGTACGCGGATGCGGCGACGGATTGAAGACCGCAACGTCGAAGTGATCACTCGCCGGCGTGCGGCGTTGCAGCCCGAGGCCGGCAAGGCGCTCGAGCACACGCGTCGTAGTGTGGTGTGCCAGTTCCTCGGCCGTATCGTAGCGCGCCTGCATCTGTTCATGCACCCGATCCAGCGAGCAGCCGCAGATGGAATCGTGCGCCTGATTCTGCAAGAGGGCGCGCCACGCCAGGCGCAAGGCCGGGCGCTCGTCAGGCGTCCCAAACAAGCGGCCGAGCGCGCTCCACGGTTCGGCCCAGCCTTCGAGGAGCGCCTCGGCGCGGCGGTTGCGCAGCTTCAGCGGCATGCGCGTCGACCACACGCCCGGGAGCAGGTTGGCCGTACGCGCTCCAGTGAGCTCGCCGCGGAAACGCGGCACGTCACGCGGTATCCCGCGTGCGAAGTCTTCGAGCAAGCCGCGTTGCACGACCCACCCCGTCTTGGCCGCCAGCCGCTCGGCGACGACGCCAACGTGGGCGTCGGGTTGGGCGTGATCAATCCCGTTCATCAGCAGGACGCAGTCGTTGCGCGTGCGCAGCGCGAGCGTGCGCGCGAGTCCGGCGAGAAACTCGGCGGCCGCGTCCGGGTCCGTTGGCAGACCGCACGCCGCGAAGTAGCCTTCGCCGAGATGATGCGCGCGCACCGTGGTGCCGTCCGGCGCCTCCCACAGATACTCCGCGGGTAGCGTGTCGATCTCATTGTCGTTGCCACGCCAGTAGACGAACGGCTCCAGTCCGAACCCGCTGAACAGCTGCGGGAACTGCGCCGGATGACCGAACGAGTCGGGCGTGTACGCGACGGTCGAGACCGGACCGATCAGCGCACCGCTGCGGCGGCCTTCCAGCAGGTTGCGGATGTGCGCTTCACCCGACGGCAGCAGCGAGTCAGGCTGCACGTACCAGGGACCGATGGCGATGCGGCCGGCTCGGCACGCCGCCGCGAGCGCCTCGCGCCGCTCGGGCCGGATCTCCAGATAGTCTTCGAGCACCACCGTCTGCCCGTCGAGCAGAAAGTGAAACCCGGGATCGCGGTCAATCAGCTCCAGGACGTGGTCAATCGTGTCAACCAGGCGCGCGCGGAACGCTTGGAAGGTGCGGTACCACTCACGGTCCCAGTGCGTGTGGGAGACAACGACACACTTCACACCAGCGCTGTACCTCAGTGGCGGCACCAACGCCAGATCTCGCGGCGCTGGCGCGACCTTCAGCGTTGACTTTCGCGGCGCCCGTCACGTACAAATCGAACAGTGGTCATCGAGGAGTCGTTCACGTACCCGCGAGGAGTAGACGCCGCGTCCACATGGTCCGGCGCATGAGCTGATGGTCAACCTGTACGACCGCAGAACGTTCCTCCAGCTGCTCGCCGCCAGCGGTGCCGCGGTATCGCTGCCATGGCTACCCGGCTGCGGTGGAACCGTAGTCACAGGCTCCGCACCGTCCGCGACCGGCGAAGCGCACTTCTTCACTGCCGAGGAACGCCGGCTGATTGAAGACCTTGCCGCTGCCATCGTGCCCGAGGACCAAACAGTCGGCGCACGTGGCACCAACGCGGTCGAGTACATCGATCGCTTCCTGGCGGTCTTCGACAACAATCCACCACCGATCTACCGTGGCGGCCCGTTCAGCGGTCGGGCACCGTATCCCGATTCAAAGACCGGAGCACCCACGACCCGTTTCCCCGAGAACTACTTCCAAGAAATCCTGCCGCTCTCGCGCATGCCGGAGCTGTCTTTCCGCATGCTCCTCGATGGCAGCGACGCGGTGCCGAACGGCAACATCAACGCGCCGCTCATTCCGCCGACGAAGGGCTTGCGCGCGATCTACCGCGAGGCGATCGCATCTCTCGAGGCCGGCGCAAAAGCGGCGGGCGCCGACAGCTTCAGTGACCTCGACGACGCGGCAAAGCTCCAGGCCCTCGGCCACACCTCGGCCGACTTCCGGCAGGCACTGCTGACACACATCGCCGAGGGCATGTTCTGCGCACCCGAGTACGGCGGCAATCAGGACCTGCGCGGCTGGCGCGACTACTACTTCGACGGCGACAGCCAACCGCTCGGGCACACGCTGTTCAATCGCGAGACGCAGACGTTGTACGACCGACCCGATCAGCCGAATCAAACCATCGATCCCAACCAGCCGAACAACGGCCTGGAGCCGAGTGTCGTCACGTTCGTCGCACAGATCGCCGCGCTGACCGGCGGCAAACGTTTCTTCTGAGCACACGCATGGCGTCCCTTCCCTCGAAAGTCCCGAACGTCCTGGGGAACAGCAGTCTCACGCAGTTCGATGCGGTGATCATCGGCAGCGGCGCCGGCGGCGGCACTGTCGCACGCGTGCTCGCCACCAACGGACTCAAGGTCTGCGTGTTGGAAGCGGGCAACAACTACTTCAGGGGTCTCGACGATCCGGCGCCCGGAAATCCCATCTCGCTGTTCTCGAGCGACGAGGTAAAGTTCAGCGCGCGCAACCTGATCGCCCAGCAGGTGTTGATCGAGCCGCGCACCTTCCGCAGGGCGGAAGCCGATGGGCCGCGCGTCTTCATCGGCGACGTCGACAACACGCCCAAGACCGTCGGTGGCGCGGCCGTGCATGCGGACTGCAAGTATCCGCGGTTCAACGATTTCGACTTTCAGATGCGCACGCTACTGGGCGACATCACGGGTGCCAGCTTCGCCGACTGGCCGTTCAGCTACGACGAGCTCGAGCCATATTACGCAGCGACCGAGCGCATCGTCGGAGTGCAGGGCAAAGCCGGCGCGAACCCCTTCGAGTCACCACGCAGCGGCGAGTTCCCCATGCCGCCCGGGCCAGCGATGTACGGCGCCAACGTGATGGCGGACGGCTGCCGCAAGCTCGGCTACACGCCGTTTCCGTATCCGTCGGCGATCACCTCGCGCGACTATCGCGGCCGCCCGCCGTGCAATGACTGCGGCTTCTGCGGCGGCTACGGCTGTCCGAACAATGCGAAGTCCTCGCCCGCGGTGACGGTGCTGCGCGACGCGCTGCTCACCGGCAACGTGCAAGTGCGCTACAACTGCATCGCCACCAAGGTCGCGACGACGGCAGACGGCAGCCACGCAACCGGCGTCGACTACCTCGACCCTGACGGCAAGGCGGCGAGCGTGCGCGGTGACCGCGTCGTCATCGCGTGCAACGCCATCGAGTCCGCGCGTCTCTGCTTGCTCTCCGACCTGGGCGGACCGGGTCTCGGCAACTCGTCCGGCATGGTTGGGCGCAACATGATGTTCCACTTCCAGACGATTGCCGTCGGCGTCTTTCCGCAGCGTTTCCATGGCGAGCGCGGCCGCTCGATCACCACAGGTATGGCGGATTTCCGCGGTGTACCGAACGATCCGAAGCGGCCGCTCGGCGGCATCATCGAGCTCGGCGGAGTCAACTCCGAGAAGATCTCGGACGTGGTTCAGTACATGGTCACCTTGAGCAAGCGCGGGGCCGAGTTGAAGGCGTTGCTGCGGACGCCGCCCTTCGGCGCGCATCTCAACTCGATGACCATGCAAGCCGAGGAAGCGCCACAGCTCACCAACCGTGTCGACCTCGACCCGGACATCAAAGACATCAACGGCCTGCCTGTGGCCCGCGTCACGCACAAGCAGCACGCGTGGGAGCTGGCGACGCGGCGGTTCTATTCCCCCAAGCTGATCGACATCCTCGGCGCATCGGGCGCGCAGTTCGCGTTCGTCTCGCCGCCCTACGATGGCGGCGTGGCGCCGACCTCGCGTCACAACATGGGCGTGCTGCGCATGGGCACTGACCCGGGCACCTCGGTCACCGACGGCTGGGGCAAGTTCCACGACCTCGACAATCTCTACTGTGCCGACGGTTCGCTGTTCCCCACCGGCTCCGGGCACAACCCGACGCTCACGATCCACGCCTGCGCCCTGCGCGTCGGCGGGGCGATCGTCGATGCACAGCATCCGGAATCAGTCATCGAGAGAGTCTAGGGCCTGCGGCCAGCGTGATTTTTATGGCCCGCTCCCCGTTGGTCGCTCGGGGCTGCCAAGTCCGACAGGCTGCTCGGACGGCTGCTTTACCTTTGATCGTCACTGATTGAACCGCGGCCCCAGATCCGCCCACGTCGCCGGATAGCGACAGTATCAACGGCCGCTCCAGCCTATGCGGACGCCGTGCCTCCTGCAGCGGCCGGATTGATCAAGACTAACCTCGGGAAGTACTTGCGATAGAAGCCACGGTCGCGTGAGAGTAGGCGCGAAGTGCGTGTTTGCGCGTGCCCACCAATCAAGAAGTCTGGCAGGATTCGCTCACGAGGCCCTCCCACCTCTCGGTACTTCTTCCAAGCACGAGCGGCAAGATCGCAGGCTGAGCGGGTGAACGCCTGCAGGCCAATCTGGCGGTCCCGTAAGAACCCGTCGCACGATCTGCGGTCGGGGAAATGAACGCACAATTCCGCGTACACAATGTCGCAAACGACCAGTCTACCTTCGCTGCTGCAGGCCACGAGCGCCTTCAGCGAGGCGTCGAGAAAATCAGGATTCGGGCGCAACACATCGAGGAGGACGTTAGTGTCCACCGCCGTGATCACCGACCCCTCACCATCTCGATGTACTCATCCACGGATGGGTTGCCCAAGTCCTCAAAGCTCTTGCGGCAATACCCGATCCATTTATCCCAGCCGTGAGCCTTGCGAGAGCTAGCTCTCTTGCGGATGTATACGCGGCCGTTTTCGGGAACCAACTCAACGTCGGTGCCAGGCTCGAGTCCAAACTGCTTCTGCACTCTTTTGGGAATCCTGATCTGTCCCTGCGCAGCGATCTTCATGTGGACAGTATGAGCACGCGGACAGAAATCTCAAGCGGCGTGCGCCGACGCCGCGCTCCGCGGCTGATTTCGCACCAATCTCTGAACACGCTTCATGGATCCTCGTACCCCGGTAATGCTGGCTCATCCAGTTCAATCACGGGTTCGTTGCTCGGACCGTCATAACGCGCCGGCAACGTGCCCCGTTCGTACCCGATCGCCCAGCAGACGCGCAGCCCGACCTTGTTCGAGAGGCCGAGCCAGGCTCGCGAGCCATCAATGTCGTCCCCGCGTCCTCCTAGGGCCCTCGTCCTGGATCGCTACGATTGAAAGCTGGCCGCGTTACGAGTAAGCGGGCGCAATGGCGTCCACTCTAGGTCTAGGTTGGCGAAAAAAGCTGGTCCCGGCCGCACACGGATGCTTATGAGCGAGCCCAAGAGCAATCGCTTTACTAAGTATTTTCCGCTCGTGCTCGATGCCCTGCGATCGGTCGACCCGCTGCCTATGCGCCCGACCGACGCGCTTGCTTGGGTTCGCGACCGCGTCGACGTTCCAGAGGAAGACTTGTCTCGGAAGATCGTCAATGGCCGCCAGACGATCTTCGAAAACGACGTGCACTGGGCGCGATTCTATCTTGCAAAGGCTGGGCTCATTGCGAGCCCCAAGCGCGGCCTTTGGGGCCTGACGCCGGCTGGGCGCGATACTCACCTCACGACCGAGACCACATGGGACCTTTATGTCCGCGTCCGCGATGCGAACCGACCGGGCGCGGCAAATGAAGCCACCACGCCCGCACCCGAGCCCGATCTTGCAGACGGGGGCCCGTCCTTTTGGTTTGCCGGAGCGGTCTGGGACACCGAGGACCAGACCGAGCGTTTCCGCGCCGAGGGCGTTTGGATCAACGGTTATGACGACCAGCTCAAGGACCTCGTGGCCCGCATGAAGCCGGGCGACCGGATCGCCATCAAGGCTTCATTCGTCCAGAAATACCGGCTGCCATTTGAAGTGGGCGGGGCACCCGTATCCTGCATGCGGATCAAGGCGACCGGCACGATCACGGGGAACAAGGGCGACGGCAAGACCGTGACCGTCGACTGGGACCAGCCCTTCGTACCGCGCGACTGGTATTTCTACACCCATCGCACCACCCTCGTCGAAGCCGATACCGAAAGCGAACTGGCGTTGAAGCTGATCGACTTCACCTTCGACGGGGCTTCCCAGGACTATGAGTGGTGGCTGAAACAGCCGTATTGGGCCGTCAAGTATTATAACGTGAGGCCGAAGTCTCCCCTACCCGGTTTGAAGCCTGGCGGTGAGAATGATGATGATACGGAACCGGACCACGACAGGCTGACCTATACGCTCGCCGACATCGTTGCTGACGGCGGTTTTGTACCGGTCGAAGCGCTCGAAGAAATCTTGAAACGCTGGAGGGCGAAGAAGAACCTGATCCTTCAGGGCCCACCCGGCACGGGGAAGACCTTTCTCGCCAAGCGCCTGGGCTATGCGCTGATCGGCTCGAACGATCGCGAGACGACCCGCTCGCGTTTGCGCGTCGTCCAGTTCCATCCCTCGCTCGCCTACGAGGATTTCGTACGAGGCTGGCGGCCGAAGGGTAAAGAGGGGCTCGACCTCGTTGACGGCATCTTCATGCAGGCGATCGAGGCCGCACGCAGCGAACCCGACCGGGAATTCGTGCTTGTCATTGAGGAGATCAACCGCGATAACCCAGCCCAAATTTTCGGTGAGCTTCTCACCCTCATGGAAGCCGGCAAGCGGCGGCGCGAGGAGGCGATCGAGCTTGCCTATCGGAGGACGGACGGCGAACGGGTCTTCGTGCCGGACAACCTCTACGTCATCGGTACCATGAACATTGCCGACCGCTCTTTGGCGCTGGTCGACCTGGCGCTTCGGCGTCGCTTCGCCTTCGTCGATCTCGAACCGCGCCTCGGACCAGAATGGAGGGCATGGTGTGAAGCGCGTGGGTTTGGGACCGATGTGATTGATCTCATCGCGGCGCGTATCGGCGCGCTCAATGCGACGATCGCCGCCGCGCCTTCGCTTGGACCCCACTTCCGCATCGGCCACAGCTATGTGACGCCGGACCAGGACGAGCGTCCCGCCGATGCGCGGATCTGGTTCCGCGCCAAGGTCGAAACGGAGATCGGGCCGCTCCTCGACGAATATTGGTACGACGCGCCGGAGACCGCGAAGAAGGCGCACGCTGACCTCGTCGTGGGGCTCTGAGGTGGAAACCGCACCGAGTCTCGACGATCGAGCGCCGGGAGAGCGGCACATCGGGCGTATTCCGTTGCGCAACATCTGGCTCCTGATGCTCTATGCCTCTGACATCGCGCGTTTCACGGGGCGCTTTGACGCGCTAGTCGAGGAGGACCTCGATGATCTCCCGGACCTCGTGGGGCGGCTTCTGTCGCGAGAGGTCGAGCGGCGGATGCGACGGAACCTTTCCCGAGGCTATCGGCACCGTGAGGCGGTGCTGACCCGCGTGCGCGGCCGAATCGACCTGCTCGCCACCACCACCGAACGGCTTCTCGACCGTGGGGAGATCGCCTGTCGGTTCGACGAGAACACCCTCGACACGCCGCGCAGCCGGTTCGTCCGGGCAGCGCTTGAACGCATCGCGCGGCTCGTCACGAACCGCGACCTCGCGCATCGTTGTCGCAGCTTGGCCGGTGATCTCGGCCGGGCCGGCGTCTCCGGCCTTCCGCCCTCGCGCGCCGATCTCGCGAAGGATCAAATGGGCCGCAACGATGTCGAGGACCGGTTCATGCTGGCACTCGCAAGGCTCGCCTTCGATCTCGCGCTGCCGACTGAAGAAGCGGGAGCGACACCCCTCACCACGCCCGATCGGGACGAGCATTGGGTACGCCGGCTCTTCGAGAAGGCGGTGGCAGGGTTCTATGCGGTGGAGCTAAAGGGCTGGAGGGTTCACGCCGGCGAGAAGCTGCATTGGCAGGTGACTGCGGCCTCGGACGGGATCAATGCAATCCTTCCCACCATGAGAACCGACATCATCCTCGATGCGCCCGACGGTCGCCGCATCGTGATCGACACCAAGTTCACCGCAATCGTCAGTAAGGGCTGGTATCGCGACGAGAGCCTGAAGCCCGTATATCTGTACCAGATATACGCCTATCTGCGTTCCCAGGAACGGCAGGACGATACGACTTCCCCCTGGAACAATGCGGCTGGCATGCTCCTTCATCCGGCGATCGAAAAGGGCTTCGATGAGACCGTGACGATTCAGGGGCATCAGCTTAGGTTCGTCACCGTAGATCTGTCGGAGCGGCCTCAAGCGATCCGACGTGTCCTACGGGAGATCGTGCAAGCGAGACAGTGGCAGTAAGGTTCTACTGATTGAACCGCGGCCCCAGAACCGCCCACCTCGCCGGATAGCGGCCGCCTTGCGTGTCGTACCTGCTGAGGGCGTCGACGTCCTGCTCCTTCCTCAGGAGCGCGCCGATGCGTGGGGACGTAGGTCGCGGTAGGTGCGACATCGCGAGTCCTTTTCGCGAGCCGTCGGCTCCGACCGTCTCGTTCCGCAACTCCCGCAACCTACGTCCCAACGCTCCTGTACTGCCACCAGCCCCATCCGAGTATGGACCTACGCGACCTTAAGTTGCCGCACGGGTACTTCGACCGTCCTTCGTGCTCTTGCCTGAGAGTTCGCAGTGCGTTCCATTGCCTTTACCACCGTGGCTTTGAAATACCGCTCGCCGCATGTGTCGCACACACCGGCAGGGACGTTTTCAATAATGGCCAGCAGTTCATGCCCCCAACGATAGTCAACGACTACGCGCTGCTCGGCGACCGTTCCCCCGCAGAAGTGGCACCTATTGTAACGCTTTCTCACGGCTTCCTCCGTAGTCGAAAACCCGCGTCCCATTTCTCGGGGCGCAGGCTGGGATCATACACCGTAATGAGAAGCAGCTCACGCGGATCATCTTTGATCGCGCAAACGGTGTGTACGGGTCGGGTGTCGACAAAACCGAGTGCCAGGCAACTGTGCCCGCGTGGATCCTCAGGGTAGTCCTCGATCAAATCGCAGTTCCGTAGAGCCGTTTCCAACTCAGCGGTGTGGATCCTGTCGGCCTGACGCTCCCGCTCCGCATGGCCCGTCAGGGTGTATCGGCCTGCTTGCGCCAGCGACCGTATAGCTGCCGTAGTCGGAGCCGCCACGAAAGCCCTTGGATCAGGTTTGCCGCCCACACACAAGACGCGCCGCGCTGAGCTCGAGAAGCGGCCGCTCAAGTGTAGTCGTCAAATCCCAAGAAACGCTTCGTCATCCCGCTCGACCACGGGTTCATCCCGTGCTCCCTCGTATCCCGGTGGCACCGCCGCCTGCTTGTACTCGATCGCGCGGTAGCCGCGCAGGCGCTTTCCGAACATGCGGGCAAGCATGGGTACCTGTCGATCGACATAGTCGAAGATCCGCACCTCCTGCTTGCCCTCATGCGACCGGTGCAGCCGGCCGGCGTACTGCAGCAGCGTGCCCTTCCACGACACCGGCAGAGTGAGAAAGAGCGTGTCCAGCCGCGCGTCGTCGAACCCCTCACCGACGTATCGCCCGGTGGCCAGCACGAGCCTCTCTTCGTTCCGTGGAATTGCGGCGATGCGCTCCCTCACCTCGCGCCTCTGCTTCGCGCCCATGCCGCCTCGCAGGACCACGAGGTTCCGCGCGGCGGGACGTAGCTGCGCCTCGAAGTACTCGAGATGGTCCTTCCGTTCAGTGAGCAGGATCGGCGACCGCCCTTCTTCGAGTGCGTTGAGCACGTCATTGACGATGAGCTGGTTTCGCGACTCGTCAGCAACAAGCGCTCGATAGAGATCCTGAATGGGCGTCTGGCGCTCTTCGCCAGCAAGGCGGAACCGCGTTTCCCGGACAATCAAGCGGCGCGCGAACGGACGTCGTGCGGTTTGGTTCTTGGGATCGATGGCGAAGCGCACCGGCCCCAGCTGCATCTCGATGATCGGATGATGCCCGTCGCGCCGCTGTAGGGTGGCGGTCAGACCGGTCACGTACTTGGCTTTGACGTTGGACAGCACGCGTTCAAACGAGACCGCTGGGACGTGGTGACACTCGTCCACGATCACGTGCCCGTAAGTGGCGACGATGTCGTTCACCGCGTCGCCGCGCACGAGGCTTTGCAGCATGGCGACATCGAGGTAGCCGTTGATCTTGCGCTTCCCGCCTCCGATTCGGCCAATCGCTTTCGCGTCAATGCCGAGGAACATGGAGAGCTGGGCCACCCATTGGTCGAGTAGCGGTTGGCGATGCACGAGGACAAGGGTGCTGCGGGCACGCTCAGCCACCAGGTACGTTCCGACGACGGTCTTCCCGACTCCCGGTGGGGCGACGAACACCCCCGTATCGTGAGCGAGGAGCGCGCTGGCTGCACCCTGTTGCATGGCGGTCAACTGACCATGGAAACGAACCTCCAAGCGATCGCCCGCAATTCGCTGGTCTTCCATGACCAAGGCCACGCCGTATTCGTGCAGGAGACCTTCGAGGTCGGCGAGGCAGCCGCGCGGGAGGGCGATGTGCTCCGGGAACTCCTCCGCGCAGGCGATCACGCGCGGCGTCAGCGCTGTCGACAGGCGCATGCTCTGCTTCTTGTAGAACTCCGGATTCTGAAACGCGGCCAGCCGCTTGATCTGGTTGATCAGCGCCGGGGGCAACCCGGCCTTCTCGAGGAAGATCCGCTGCGCGAGCACGATTCGTACGGCCGTCGGAAGGGCTTCAGTAAGGACAGGGTGTCTCGGCGTTCCCGACGGAGAGCGGGTCCATGGCACTCGGTTCTCCTCGTCGTCACCAAGATCGGCACTGCGGATCCCGATCACCTGTCCCTTCCTCGTTGCCTCGGCAGCGATGCGCTCGACCGTTGCGTGCGCGATACGGTCGATCCTGGCGAGGTATGCCCACTGATCTGCATGCGGGTTGAACTGATCATCCAGGAAGACCGTATTGCCCTGCTGTCGAGCCTCGTGCTGGAGTGGCAATGCGATCAGGTTACCGAAGCCGCCGCGGGGCATCGTGTCCTGATTCGGGAAGAGGCGATCATAGGAGTTCATGCTGAGCTCATGGCGTCGAGCCATTGTCTCCGTAATCAGGAAGCAACCCAGCTTGCGGGCCAAAGCCGCCGGTACCGGCGCGGCAAAGAAGAACCATGCATGCGCACCGTTGCCCGACCGAGATCGTTCAATGCCCACAGAAAGGTGAGCACTCCGGCAGGTCTGCACAAATGCAGCAACGTCCTCCATCCACGACCGCTTGTCGAAGTCCACAGCGAGGAACCAGCACGTCTCAGCTTCGAGCATCGCGTAGACGCCGATCACATGCCGTCCTTGCAGGTGATCGACGACGACCTGATCGGTCATTGTGAGAAACGCCTGGTTCGGACATTCCCCGCATTTCACCCGTGGCTTCTCGCACGCCCCTCGCACCCACTCGTTCGCACAGGCTGGTGCGTATCCCTTCTTACCCGTCCGCGAGTTCTCCCAGAGCTTTGGGTAGACGTCGTCACGCCCTCGAAAGAGGGAGCGGAAGAGGGCCACCTTCTCTGCCGATGTCATGGAAGAGGACGGATTGCACAACGGAGCAGTGGTCTCTCGCTCCGGCGTTCCGACGTCGAGTGCTGCGAGCTCGACGCCGAGTCGTTTGAGTCGCGACCGAGTGTCTTCTCGTTCACGATCGAGTGCCGCCAACCGTGCCTCTTCGGCGGAGATTGCGGCTGCGATTGAATCGCGAGAGCTGGATATCATTGTGTGGTCACACCGCGTGCGGCAACCGGTTCTCTATACACCACGCTCGGCGGTTGACGCACGACTGTCGAATCGAGCCGGTTCCGTTCCCCAGCAGGCGTGGTACGAAGGTTTGCGGAGGGTACAGCGACGATGTCCTACATGCGTGGACGGCACTACCTGTGGCGCGATGACGCGCGCTTGCACATCTGGGCCGCGGACGGCTACGACGGGTGGGACGATTCTGTGTGGGCAGCTCCACCTGACCAGAATCCCGAGGCTGATGGAGCGCGGGCGAGCGGGGTGTCCATTCCCATGGCGGTCATCGATGAGTTCGTCGTGGCGCGGATCGCCCAGATGATCGACGAGGGGTTTGTCGCCTCTGCAATCGAACGGGCGGCTGCGAAGCACGGGCGCAACTTTAGCTGCCAGCTACTGGCGAGCAACGCTGAGCGCCTCATTGGTGCACTGCAACGGATCGTTCTCGAGGTCGCGGACGACAGTGAGACTACTGATTGAACCGCGGCCCCAGATCCGCCCACGTCGCCGGATAGCGGCCGCCTTGCGCGTCGTACTTGCCAAGGGCGTCGACGTCTTGCTCCTTCTTCAGCAACGCGCCGATGAACGGGATGTGCGACTCCAGCTTCTCACGACTCATGCCGGAGCGCAGCAGGGCGCTGATCCAGTCGATCAGCTCCGACGTCGACGGCTTCTTGCGCAGCTCGTTCTGCTCGCGCAGCCAGTAGAACTTGATGAGCACTTGATCGAGCATCTTGGCGTCCAGGTTGGGATGGTGCACGTCGATGATCTTGCGCATCAGCGGGACGTCGGGAAATTCGATGTAGTAGAAGATGCACCGCCGGAGGAAGGCATCCGGCAGCTCCTTCTCGTTGTTCGAGGTGATGAGCACGACCGGCCGATGGCGGGCGGTGATCTCCTCGCTGGTCTCAATGACGGTGAAGCGCATTTCGTCCAGCTCGCGCAGGAGATCGTTCGGGAACTCCAAATCCGCCTTGTCGATTTCGTCAATGAGCAGGACGTGACGTTCTTCGGCTGCGAAGGCACTGCCGAGTGGTCCTGACTTGATATAGCGCCTGATGTCCGCGACGTCCCCGCCCCCGAAACGCGAATCGTTCAAGCGTTGGACGGTGTCGTAGACGTACAGACCGTCTGCCGCTTTGCTCGTCGACTTGATGTGCCATTGGATGAGCGGCATGCCGAGGCCTTCGGCAACGTGCTTGGCGAGAACGGTCTTGCCAGTCCCCGGCTCACCCTTGAGCAGCAGCGGTCGTTCCAGCGCGATCGCGCAGTTCACTGCATCAACGAGTGGCCCGGAAGCGATGTACCCTGCGGTGCCTTTGAAGCGCGCGAAGCCATTTGTCTTACCCATGCGTGACTCGTCCCCTCTTGTGTCGGAGTGTGCCCTGCAAAGGAGTATCGTCGTGTCGCCGGGGATTCAAGGAGGCCGTCTCAAAATTCGCGCGGCGGGCATCCGGACGATCAAATCGTCCGGCTGAGTCGCGACAAAGCCCACCAAGGGGGCTCCAAATGCAGGTCAGACGGCCGCGGCCAGCCCCTTTAGCGGGCTTCGGGTGACTCAGCCGTGGAATTTGATTCCACGGCGGCGGGGCGCCACGAACGGTCGCCAGTCCTGAGACGGCCGCTCAAGGCCCGCGGCGCGCCGCCTGCGGTGCTGCTGCTCTTGCATCACGGCCCGCCTCGCTGCCAAATGGCGGCGAGGAGCCCTATGCCAAACCACATTACAACTCCAACGAGGATTGAGGCCGCCGGCACCCCGCCGAAACTGATCCAGGAGTTCATCGGCCGGGTGAACTCCGGCACGACGGCGCTCAGTATCGCACACATGCGTTCGCCCAGTGGCTGGAGCGAGCCGCGGCAGCGGCCGGCCTTCCATGAGTACAGCATCGTCCTGAAGGGCATGCTGCGCGTCGAA
Organism: Binatia bacterium; assembly: GCA_041497995.1. Classification (GTDB taxonomy): domain Bacteria; phylum Desulfobacterota; class Binatia; order HRBIN30; family HRBIN30; genus DATKMS01. The sequence continues at coordinate 14,866 of JBGQHM010000068.1, forward strand.
CACGACGGCGGGACGATCGACGTCCACGCCGGACAAGCGGTCATCGCCGCGCCCGGCGAAGCGGTGTGCTACAGCACGCCGCTGGCGGACGGGGCGGAGTATATCGCGGTATGCCTGCCGGCGTTCTCGCCGGACACGGTGCATCGCGACGAGTAGGTGACCGCAGCCGCTGTCGTATGTCGCTGCGGGCGTGAAGCACCCTTCGAGAGCCTCAGGGTGAACGGTGAGAAGATATCCTTTCTCAAATGAGATGACTCCCAGACCGTTCGTGCTGAGATTCTTACCAGCGCAGACGCGCTGGACGGTTGGGCCAATGAACCCTCCTGCTTCCTGCGGCCAGGATGGCCGCGCTCCCGGGAGCGCAGGCTTCCAGCCTGCATCGTTCATTGGAAGGTTCTCGAAGCACGCCGCCACCGAGACCGGAGTGGCCCCATGCTCGACACCTTCCTGACCCGCGCAGGCAGCGCATCGGACGATGCGCTCTCCGCGGTCGCGCGCGGGCTGCACCGCGCCGGGGTCACGCCCAATGGGGTCACGTGCGCTGCGCTCGCAAGCGGGCTCGTTGCCGCGGTGCTGTTCTACATCGATCACGGTTGGTGGGCGTATACAGTGGTCCTGCTCTCCGGTCTTCTCGACGCCGTCGACGGTCGGGTGGCGCGTCTGGGGCCGGGACCTACTCCGTGGGGTGGCGTTCTCGATCTCATCTGCGACCGTGTCGTCGAGGCATCCATCCTGTTGGGCGTCGCCGTGCCACATTCGAACTGGCACCTGCCGGCACTCGTCGTGGCGGCAACGTGGTACGTCAACATCTCCGTCTTCCTCGCGGTCGGCGCCGCGAGTGACAAGGTCTCCGTGAAGGTTATCGACTACCCGCCCGGGCTGCTCGAACGGAGTGAGCTGCTGATCTTCGCCTTCATCGTGGTCGCTTTCCCCGTCCTCGTCCCGGCCGTGGCGTACCTCTACGCCGGGCTCGAGGTGGTCACCGCCGGGCAGCGCTTCCGATACGGCCGGCGCATGCTGCGCGCACAGATGACCCCGCCGTCTGCAAGTGCTATCCACTAGACACTATCCGGAGGTTCTCCATGTCGCTGCGTGATCTGACGCCAGCTCGCGTGACCCACGAAGTACTCAACCAGCCACCGCCGCTCGAAGGTTACAACCTCTTCGAGCAGGACCGCGCCTTGTCTGAGGCGTTGCATCGCGAGGGTGCCGGCTGGGCCGACGAACGCGCGCGGCGCCTCGGTGAGATCGCCGGCGGCGAGCCCATGCGTTGGGGCGCGCAGGCAAATGCCAATCCGCCCGTGCTGCGCACGCACGATCGCTACGGCCATCGCATCGACGAGGTCGAGTTCCACCCCGCCTGGCATGAGTTGATGCGCTTGGCGGTTGCCCACGAGCTGCACGCGCTGCCGTGGCGCGATCCGCGTCCGGGTGCCCACGTCGCGCGCGCCGCACTGTTCATGCTGCTCGGGCAGGCCGAGTCCGGTCACGGCTGTCCGATTTCCATGACGTATTCGGGTGTGCCGGCGTTGCGCGCGCAGCCGGAGATCGCGGCCGAGTGGGAGCCGCGCCTGACCTCGACACAGTACGACCCGCGCATGATTCCTTCCAATCAGAAGACCGGCGCGCTGTGCGGCATGGCGATGACCGAGAAGCAGGGCGGCTCCGACGTGCGCGCCAACACGACACGCGCCCGCGCACTCGGCCGCGGCGGTCCGGGTGGCGAGTACGAAATCACCGGACACAAGTGGTTCTGCTCGGCGCCGATGTGCGATGCGTTCCTGGTGCTGGCGCACACCGAGCGCGGCCTCACGTGCTTCCTGCTGCCGCGCTGGCTGCCCGACGGCACGCGCAACCGCTTCTACGTTCAACGGCTGAAGGACAAGCTCGGCAACCGGTCCAACGCGTCGAGTGAGGTAGAGTTCGATGCCGCATGGGCACGCATGGTCGGCGAGGACGGCCGCGGTGTGCCGACGATCATCGAGATGGTGAACCACACGCGTCTCGATTGCGTGATCGGCGTGGCCGCGCAGATGCGCCAGGCCGTGGCACAGGCCACGCACCACACGGCGCACCGCTCGGCCTTCGGCAAGGTGCTGATCGACCAACCGCTGATGCAGAACGTCCTGGCCGACTTGTGCGTCGAGTCTGAAGCGGCGACGGCGGCGATGATGCGGCTAGCGCGCGCCTACGATGAAAGCGAACACGACGAGCACCAGCGTCACTTCGCCCGCCTGGCCACGGCGGTGGTGAAGTACTGGACCTGCAAGCGCTCGCCCATGCACGTCGCCGAGGCGCTCGAATGTCTCGGCGGCAGCGGCTACGTCGAGGAATCGATCCTGCCGCGCCTCTACCGCGAAGCGCCGCTCAACGGCATATGGGAAGGATCCGGCAACGTCATCTGCCTCGACGTCCTGAGGGCGATGGGTCGCGAGCCGGAGTCGGTCGACGCCTTCTTCGACGAAGTCGGTTTGGCGAGTGGTGCCGAGCCGCGGCTGGCCTCGTTCGTCAGCGCGTTGCGCAAGGACCTCGGCGACTTCGACGCCATCGAGTACCGCGCGCGGCGCATTGTCGAGCACATGGCCCTGGCACTGCAGGCGTCGCTCCTCGTGCGCCACGGCGACGCGGCAGTCGCCGACGCCTTCTGCGCGTCGCGTCTGACCGATGACCACGGCCGCGCCTTCGGCACGCTGCCTCGGGCAGTGGACTGCGCTCGCATCATCGAGCGCGCCCGCCCGCAGGTTGAGTGAGGGGACTGTCCCCTCCTTCGGGGACTGTCCCCCTTCTTGATCTCGCTACCCGGAACCGCTAGCCAGGCGCGCATGATTGCGTGCCTCGATCTGGAAGGTGTGCTCGTCCCGGAAATCTGGATCAATGTTGCGAAGACCACGGGTATCGACGCGCTGAAGCGCACGACGCGCGACGAGCCCGACTACGACAAGCTGATGCGCGACCGGCTGCGCATCCTCGATCAACACGGTCTCAAGCTGCGCGACATTCAGTCAGTCATCGGGCAGATGGGTCCACTCGACGGCGCGCGCGAGTTTCTCAACTGGCTGCGCGAGCGCGCGCAAGTCATCATCCTCTCCGACACCTTCTATGAGTTCGCTGCGCCGTTGATGGCGCAGCTCGACTACCCATGCTTGTTCTGCAACTCGCTGGTGCTTGATGAGCAGGGACGCGTGACGGACTACCAGCTGCGCATCCGTGACGGAAAGCGTAAGGCGGTGATGGCTCTCAAGCTACTCAACTTCACCGTCGTGGCTGCCGGCGATTCGTACAACGACACCACGATGCTGGCGGAGGCCGACGCCGGCATCCTCTTTTGCCCGCCCGACAACGTGATCCGCGACTTCCCGCAGTTTCCGGTGACGCGCACGTACGATGAGTTGCGCGCGGCGTTCACAAGCGCGGCGTCGCCCTGAACGTTTAGTTGCTCTGCGAAGTATTCAGCCCGCCAAGTTACAGGTACCGCGGTTTACCCTGCGTTGGATAGATCGTGCTTGGCCATGAACGCACGGATTTTTGTCATTAGGTAATCGTACTCTTCAAGCCACAACTGCGGACCATCCTGACCGAATCTCCCGTTCATCCAGTATCGCGGCCATACGAGGTACTCGCCCTCCGGCAAAGCCTGGCAGAGCAACAATGCCGGTAAGTATCCCTGGTCTTGTCTGTCACCGATTGGGGCGCGTTCATCCAGCAACGCGACGAATAGGACCTCGTATGGCCGCGCTCCTTCCGCAGGCTTTGACTTCGGCGGGGGCCACTCCCCACGCCATTTCATCGGTTGGCCGCACGGGTCTGGACACACCACAGGCTGTGTCTGCCAACGCCGCAACTTGACCGGCCAAGACTCCCAAACCTGATGGCCGGCTGAACACTCAAGCCTATCGTTCGCCATCGCTTCTCAGCCTCCCAACTAGCCGCCAAGGCCTACAGCAGCTTGGAGCACAGCGGTCAGACCCCGCCTCTCCGGTCGAGCCCGCGTCCATCGCTTGCATCGACCCGCACACAGTATGACGCGCACTCCTGGTGGAATCTCTTCAGTTTGGATTGGCGCAATTGGTCCGTGCGTCCACGCACTAAGGACACCCGTTCAGAACCGCGTTGACCGCAGTTAGAATCTCAGTGATGGCGATTTGTCCGTCGTGGTTCAAGTCGCCTCTCGTGCATGCAGACGCATCCACGTTCCCGAGGGCGATGCTCACCATCACCAAGAGTTCGTCGACCGTTACGGATCCATCGCGGTTGCAATCACCGGCGCAGGCGTGAGGTGGACTGGCAGTGGACGTAGGACTCGGCACCTCAATCGTTGTGGGCAACAGTGTCGCGGTTGGCACCGATACCGCCACACACGTCCCTTCCAGGCCGCGAAGTGTACAAAATTCATTCGTCTTGTCACAGGCTCGGTCGCAGCAGATGGAATCAACACAGAATGTCGACGAACATTGATCGCTCGTCGCACAGGCATGCCCACTCGGCAGCGCCGCCGTTACACAGGTTCCCTCAAGGCTAGGCAGCTTGCAGAATTCATTTGCCCCGTTGCACGCTCGGTCGCAGCAAATGTGATCGACGCAGAACGCGGACGAGCATTGACCGTCAACCAAGCAACTCTGCCCATTCGTCCTCTGGCAGCTGATGATTGCAATCTGATTGGCTGCTTGACCTTCAAAAGGGGACGGTATCGTGCCGCGTCTCGTGCTGCCGGTGGTATCGATCGCATAGACGCTGCCTGCCGTTGCATATAAGAAGTGTCCATCTGGCGTAACCGCGACGTCACCAACACCTTGGTCGAGGAGAATCGGATCGCCGACCACCTCGTTCGTGCTTGTATCGACGGCCCAAACTGCCCCGCCAAACGGCGGCCCGTTCGGGTTTAGGATCGTAGTCCCAATATACGCTCGACGGCCCTCAGGGCTGAGCGCGACGGCGGTGGGGGACAGCTGGCCGCTAGGGAACTGATCGCCTCCTAGCACGATGTGGGCACTAACGGTGTTGGTCGCCGTGTTGATCACGGCGACCCCGACATAGGCTTTAGCGCCATCGGGGGTGATCGCCACGTTAGTGCCGAAAGATCCTATCTGTATTGGCGGCCCTACAACGGTATTGGTGCCCGTGTCCATGACGAACACATCAAATGGGGAATTGCCGTTCGTGACGTAGAGACGCTGCCCATCGGGAGTTACGCCGATGTTGTCGATGAAGATCACATCGGGACGGCTGACTACGGAAATTGTGGTGACCACAGCATTCGTAGTGGTGTTGATCACGGCGACACCCCTAGCCGCATCGGTCACGTAAGCGAAACGTCCGTTCGGCGCGACCGCGATCCCACTACCGCCGGCTCTGTCAAATGGGATGCTTCGAACAACCACGTTCGTCGCCGTGTCTATCTTGAGCACGTCGGGTCCGGCGGCTGTGAAAACCGATCGGCTGTCCGGGGTGGCGGCAATGCCTGTGGGGGCTTCGGAAAGCGGGATTTCGGCTGATACAGCCTGATTGGCTGTGTCGATGACAAAGACACCACCAGGCGAGGTGACGTAGGCGCAGTATTGAGCTACGGCCAGAGAAGGAAGTAGATCGAACAGCAGGACAAGAATGGCACCTAGCAGCGCTCTGTGCTGACAGAGTCGGTCTACCCTGGCTACTGGCCAAGCACGGTGCTTCGTTGCCGGTGTTGCCAAGCAGGTCACCGTGACTGTCGCGCTCCCCGCGATTGATCTGCAACGCTGCTGGGAGCAGCGTGTCGCAACCTCCCGAGTAGAGATCCGCCAAGCAACGTTGATCGCCTCGTGGCGTTGTACCCCAGCATATTGCAACGTCATTAAGTCAACCCACCCTGTTTGTCCACTGCGAGTGCAACCTCCAAGGTGACCTTCATTGAGCCTGCCCGGCCGCCCGACAGAATGGTGCGCAACTTTCGGCAGTCTAGGCCTTGTCCGCCAACGGAAGCACCCGTGAGCAATCCCCGTCTGAGGTACACGAGAGCCGGCGACGCGCCACAGGAAACCGGAGAGAGCAGGGGCGCGGAAGCACCACGATGGCGCCCGCGTTGTAGTGGAACACGCCGACGCGATTGACGCCGTTGGCGAGGGTGCCGGGCAAACGCAGCCCGCAGGAGCAGCGGTAGCGTGACCAACGAGCCGCCACTGCGAGCGCTTTTATCACGCCGGCAACAACCCCCACCCGCGGCTAGGTGTACCATGTGGGGGGCTCAAGCAATCGTGGTCGGCGCCCCGCCCCTGGGGTTCACTCAGCGCCGATCACGCGCCAGGCGGATTCCGCTGAATTGCCAGCGCGCATCGGGTGGAAAGAAATTGCGGTACGTCGCCCGGACGTGATCGCGGGGCGTCGCACACGAGCCGCCGCGCAGCACCAGCTGGTTGCACATGAACTTACCGTTGTACTCGCCCAGCGCGCCGGCGGGCGGTTCATAGCCTGGGTAGGATGAGTACGCACTCTGCGTCCACTCCCACACGTCGCCAAAGAGTTGCGTGAGGCCTACAGCCTCGGGACGAGTCGGCGCCGGATGCAGCAAGCCATTCTCCACGAAGTTGCCGTCGACAACGGCGTCGGCTGCAGCGACCTCCCATTCAGCCTCACGCGCCAACCGCGCTCCCGCCCAGCGTGCGAAGGCATCGGCTTCGTAGAAGCTAACGTGGCACACCGGCTCGCCGGCATCGATCGGGCGCAGGCCCGCGAGCGTCATCACTTCCCATCCCGCGTCGCGCGGCTCCCAATACAACGGAGCGGACCAACCGCGGGCCTGGAGGGCATTCCAGCCATCCGACAGCCACAGCTCCGGGCGCCGATAGCCGCCATCCTCAACGAAGGCGAGATACTCGCCGTTGGTCACGAGTCGCGTGGCCAGCTCGAAAGCTTCGACAAGAACCCGGTGCCGCGGCGACTCGTTGTCGAAAGCGAAGCCGTGACCGTCGTGGCCGATCCACCGTACGCCTTCATCAAACGCCTGCCACCGCAGCGGCATCGTCCCCACGTCTGGCAATTGCGACCGCTCGCGGTACGTCGGACGCAGCGGGTTGCACGAGAGCAGGTGCTTGATGTCGGTGAGGATCAGTTCCTGATGCTGCTGCTCGTGCTGCAGACCGAGCTCAACGATGCCGGCGTCGATCGTACGTTCATTCTCCAACAGCGCCAGCATCTGCGCGTCCACGTGCGCCCGGTAGGTGAGGACCTCGTCGAGTGTGGGACGCGACAGCAAGCCGCGCTGCGGCCGTGGATGCTGCTGGCCAACCGTCTGGTAATAGGAGTTGAAAAGGACGCGAAACTCGGGATGGAAGAGCTGATAGCCACGCATCCGCGGGACCAGGACGAAGGTCTCGAAGAACCAGCTGGTGTGCGCGAGGTGCCACTTCGCCGGGCTGGCGTCGTCCATCGACTGCACTTGGCAGTCCTCGGGTGACAACGGTTCGCACAGCCGTTCCGTCGCCCGCCGCACTCCGCGGTAGCGGTCGGCCAACGCAGTGCTCGCCGGCGTGCGGCGACTGCTTGCTCGGGACGCTGGCCCCATCGGCCTTCGCCAGATTACCCGCCGTAGAAGGTCTTCTCGCCGAGATCCTTAAGCCACAGCGTGGCGTCGTCGGGACGGCCATCGGGTTGCCGCGCAACCCCTGCGTCCACCACTTCGCCGACCACGATCGAGTGGTCGCCGCGCTCGACGATGTCGGTCAGCTTGCACTCCACGAACGCGGGCGTGTTCTCCAAGATGGGAGCGCCGGTCGTGCCGCGGCGGAACGGCTCGCCGGAGATCTTGTTACCGTCGCGTGTGGCGGGCTTGAAGAACGCAAACGCCATCGCTTGCTGGCCTTTGGCGAGCACGTTCAGCGCAAAAGCGCGGCTCTCCTTGATCAGCGCATGCGCGCCGGAGTCCGCCTTGACACCGACCACGACCAGCGGCGGCTCGAAC
>JBGQHM010000069.1:0-22725 GCA_041497995.1 Binatia bacterium
GACCATCTCATCGAGTTGCTGCACGAGAAGAACGCCAAGGGCGAGCCGCTGAGGTCATAGGGCCTGCGGCCAGCGTCATTTCTACGGCCCGCTCCCCGTTGGGTCGCTGCTGGCTAGCAAGTCCGACAGGCTGCTAGGGCCTGCGGCCTCACGTATCTCGTCGCTCGTGAAGTGCCGCTCGTCGGAAGCCCTGCGAGATACGAGATACGAGCAACGAGATACGCGCTATCAGGGGCGCACTTCGTAGTACGCGTTCACCGGATTTTCGAAGTCGTGGCGTTTGAAGCGCGTGAAGCCGGCGGCCGCGATCATCGCCCGGGCCACGGGCTCGCTGAAGCCGAGCGTGCCCAAGCCGGCCCCGCCAGGCACGGACAGCGCCGACGACATGCAGCTCAGCACTGAGAAACCATACATCAGCGCCACCATCGGATTGCGTTCCAGGTTCTCCTCGAACGTCGGCTTGGCGTTGATGTCAGCGATCAACCAGGTGCCCTCTGGTTTCAGCGCTGCCCGGATGGCCCGGATGACGTCCTCGGGATGGGTCATGTCGTGAATACAATCGAAGCTGGTGACGAAGTCGAAGCTGCCGCCGGCCGGCAGCGCGTCGCCGCTGGCATCGTGGAAGGTGACGTTCGATACGCCAGCCTGGGCGGCGTTGGCGCGCGCCCGTTCGAGTGCGTGCTTCGAGATGTCATAACCGTGAAACTGTGAGTGCGGATACGCCTTCGCCATTTCCAGAAGAGCGAGGCCGCCGCCGCAGCCGACGTCCGCCACCTTTGCACCCGCGTCGAGCTTCGCGGTCACGCCGTCAAGTGCCGGGAGCGCGACCGGGACCAGGAACGTCCGGAACCACGGTGCCAGAAAGCGTTCGATGCCGGCGGCGCCCTCGGGGCCGAACGCATCGTAGGGCAGACCGATCCCCGTCTTGAACGCTTCGGGCAGCCGTTCGAGCACGGCGAACTGCTGCGGCAACGAGTGGAATCCACCAGCCGCGAACGCCGGGCTGTTTTCTTCCGCGAGCACGAACCCCGCTTCGAGCGAGAGCGCGAAGCGATCGTCGCCTCTGTATTCCACGAGCTGGGCCGCGGCTTGGCCGCGCAGCCATTCGCGTACCCAGCGCTCGTTGAGTCCGGTCGTCCGCGCCAACTCCTGACTGGTCGCCGTCCCCGCGTCACGCAACGCGACATACAACCCGAGCCGGTCGCCGAGATAGATCATCCCGGAGACGACGGCACCGCTGAGGTGATCGAAGACGTGCTTCACAAACGCTTTGAGTTTGTCGAAGTCAATTTGCTGCGACTCTTGTGACGGCATGAAAAGCCTCCCTCGTTGTGTTGGGTTAGTGGGCACCCGGTCCGACCACCAGCGGGCCAAGTAGCCCGACCACGACGATGATGGCGATGACGCCGGCGACGTCGAGGACGATTCCATGGCGCATCATTGCCGTCAATGGAATGCGGCCGGAGCCGTAGACGATGGCGTTGGTGGGCGTTGACACCGGCAGCATGAAGCCGAGCGACGCGCCCATGGTGGCACCGATGGCCGGGATGACCGGGTCAATCCCGGCGGACCGCGCGAAGGCGATCACCACGGGGATGACCATGTTGGCCGACGCCGTGTTGCTGGTGGTTTCCGACAGCAGCGTTGCAACCACCGTCGAGACCGCCAGCAGTCCGAACCGATTGTGCACGCCGAGCCAGCCCGTTAGTCCGCGGCCCATCGCCTCAGCCAGGCCCGTCGTGAACGCCAACGTACCGAGCGCGATGCCACCGCCGTAGAGAAACACGATCCACCAGTCGATCTCCACCGCCTCACGCCACGGCAACGTGAACTCGTGTGCGCGCAGGTTCGTCGGCAGCACGAACAACAGCCCGGCGCCGAGGAGCGCAACGACCCCCTCCGGCAGCGTTGTGGTGAGCTGCTTGTAGAGCGGATGATCCTGCCCCGCGACGAGCGCCACCACACCGGGAAAGATCCAGAAGAACACTGTGCTGGCGAACGCAATCATCGTGTTGATTTGTCCGCGGGTCCACGGCCCGAGTGCCGCACGCTCAGCGGTGATCAACTCGCTGAGGCCGTGCAGCCGAGCATGCCGCGGCACGCCGCCACGCCAGAGATCGGTGAGCGTCACGACCATCAGCAGCGCAACCACCGGCAGGCCCAACGCCATCCAGGAGAAGAAAGAAAGGTCCAACCCCGTTTCACGACGGATGAAGCCGATGCCGATCAGGTTGGGCGGTGTGCCTACCGGTGTCGCCAGGCCACCCACCGACGCCGCAAAGGCGGTGGAGAGCAGCAGCATGGTGCCGTAGCGCGCGGGCACCCCGCCGTGCCGCGGGGATTCCATGAAACTGAGCAGCGACACGCCGATGGGAAACATCATTGCCGTGGTGGCGGTGTTGCTGATCCACATCGAGATTGCACACGCCACCGACGCGTAGGCCACGAGCACCCGGCCCGGATGCTCGCCGACGCCACGCAAGCCGAGGATCGCGAATGCGAAGCGCCGATCCAACCCGTGAAAGAAGATCGCCTGCGCCAGCATGAAGGTCCCGATGAACAAGAAGATGAGCGGGTCGGCAAACGGCGCGAACGCCTCCGCCGCCGGTGCCACGCGCAACAGGACGGCAACGGCAACGCCGAGAAACGCGGTCATCGCCATTGGAATGGCTTCGGTGATCCAGAGCACCACGACGGCGCCGAGGACTGCCGCCAGCCGATGCGCCGGCGGCGCGACACTGAGTGGTGCCAGCCACAGCAGCACGCCCGCCAACGGCGCCAGTACCAAGCCGCTGCGCCGGCGCCACAGCTCGAAGCGCGCCTCTGCAACGCTGATAACCTCCCGGACCTCCGCTGGCATGTCTCCCCGCGCGCACTTCCACTATCCACGTCCGCTGCGAATGACAACCACGCGGCGCACCGGCCTCTGGCCGGTGCGAGCCCGGGCTGCACTATCCACGCAGCGTTTACTCGCTAGCCTCAATCGTCTACACCCTTTGCGTGGAACCGCCCGGTCCCGGACCTCGACCCACCTCGCCGGACGAGACCTATATACGTCGCGTCTGCGCGATCCTGTTGGGTGATGTCTTTGGGTACAGCGCCCTCATGGGCGAGGACGACGAGCGCACGGCGCGCGCCATCCACGCGCTCCAGGCTGCTATCCACGACATCGTTGCTGACGCCAAAGGACGCGCCGACCCGTTCGCGGGCGACGCCATCCTCGCCACGTTCGACAGCGTGGTGAATGCCGTCGAGACCGCGCTGGCGATTCAGCGCCGCGTCGCCGAGCAGGAGTTCGCCGGCACGCGGTTGCAGATGCGCATCGGCGTCCACTTCGGGGATGTGTTGGAGCGCGACGGCGCGGCGTTCGGTGACGCGATCAACATCGCGGCGCGGCTGCAAACGTTGGCCAAGCCGGGCACGATCTGCATCTCGGAAGGCGTCTACCGGCAAGTGCGCAACCGATTCAATGAACAGTTCGTCGACCTTGGCCGCCAGCAACTCAAGAACATCTCCGATCCGGTGCACGCGTATCTGATCGTGCCGCGCGACATGGTAACGGTCCGCGCATCACGGCGTTCGTGGGCGCGTCTCGCAGTCGGTGCCGCCGCGGTCGCCGCCCTGGCACTCGTCTCGGGCGTCGCGGCCGTCCGTTACTGGAGCGCCCCGCCGGCCCAGCCGACTGAGAAGCGCTCACCGTTGGGCATCCCGACGCGCCAAGGGGAAGCCGGCGCTCCCGCCGCGCAGAAGGCCGCAGCGCCTGCCGAGGAAGGCGGCCAAGTCACGCTCGGCGTCATGCTGTTCAAGAGCCTCGCCCCCGAAGGCGACAAGGACTGGCGCCGCGAAGCGCTACGCGACGGGTTGAACGCACAGCTCAGTCAATTGTCGCAGGTGAAGGTCTACTCGAAGGAGTTCATCGACTTCCTCATCAGCCGCAAAGGGCTGACGGACATCGAAGCGGCCACGCAGCTCGGCATCAAGAAGATGCTGTCGGGCAGTTTCGTCGTCGTCGGCGACACGCTGCGCATCGAGACGCACGTCGTCGACGTCACCTCGGGTGTGCTCGAAGCCTCGTACACGACCGCCGGACGCGATCAGGACTTTCTCGACCTGCAACAGAAGATGGCGTTGGGGGTCATCTCGCACTTGAACCTGCCGGTGACCGACGACGAACGCCGCACCTTACTGGCGGAGCAGCCCAGCACCAACGTCGAAGCGCTGAAGATGCTGCTGGAGGCCGAGTCCGGGGGCGGAGCGCGACGACAGGCGCCCGGATCGGGCGGAGCGAAGGACTCGCCAAGCTCGTCGTTGCCATATTGGCTTGCATCGTTTGACCCTGCCCGTGCCGCCTCCGCCGACGATGCGGGCGGTGCGCAAGCGGCGATCCTCGACGTTCTCGAGCAGTACCGCAAGGCGACGGAGGCGCGCGAGATGCAGTCGCTGGCCGCGGTTTACGATGCGTTCCCGCCGGAGCAACAAGCGGCGCAGCAACGGTACTTCGAGAACGTGCGCGACCTGAAGGTTGCCATCGACCACGTCGACGTGGCGGTAGTGGGCGACGAAGCCGTGGCGAGCTATACGCGGACCGACGACTTCGTCGACGCGCGCACCGGACGCCCGATGCACGTCACGGTACGGCTCACAAAGATCTTGCGCCGTAGCGACGGGATGTGGAAGTTAGCGGGGGGGAAGTAGCAGTGGCGAGTGACAAGTGATGAGTGACGAGATAGGAGCAGAGACGTGACTGCCCATCAGTTGTCGCGAGCGGTTGTCTTGGCTCGTCACTTGTCACGTGTCACTCGTCACTGATCTCATGGAATCGTGCAACTACCTGATCATCAGCGATCTGCACCTGCGCGGCGGGTTCGACAATCCCACCGAAGGGCTGTACCACTTCGACGAAGAGTTCGCCGACTTCCTGCGCTACTACCGGGTGCACCGCGGCTCGAATCACCCGTGGCACCTGGTCATCGGTGGGGACTTCATCGAGTTCTTGTACATAACCGACCGCCCCGACTCGAACGAGCGGATGCTCCAAGGCTGTACGTTCATGGAGAGCGAGTACCGCTACGGCGCCGGGACGGAGGCGCCCAAGTCGCGCTGGAAGCTCGACCGCATTCTGCGCAGCAGCCATCCGCAGCTGCTGCTCGCCCTCGCCCGCTTCGTCGCCGAAGGTAACTCCGTCATCGTACTGCGCGGCAACCACGACTCCGAGATGTTCTGGCCCGAGGTGCAGGAGCACTTCCGCCGATTGATCGCCGAGCATCATCCGGTCGACGTCGGTTACATGACGATGAAGGAGGCGGTGGCGCAACGCGTACAATTCCCCGAATGGTTCCTGTACGTCCCCGACCTCCTGTACGTCGAGCATGGCTGCCAGTACGACCCGTTCTGCTCGTTTCAGTACTTTCTCAATCCAGTCGTGCCGGAGCACCCGACGCGCATCCAGATGTCGATCGCCGAGCTATCGATCCGCTACTTCACGAATCAGATGAAGATGATGAACGCCATGGCGGCGGAGAACATCAAGTCGGTGAGCGAGTACATCGGGTGGGTGCTGCGCGGCAACCTGGCGATGCTGCCGCGCCTGGCGCGTCTGTACGGCGGGATGGTCCGTCGGGTGCTGGCCAAGAGCGGGCGGCCCGACCCGCTGGCCGACAGTGCCGCGCGTGCGGAACACGAACGCCGCGTTGCCGAGGTCGACCGGCAATACTCCTTGCCGCAGGGAACGGCCGCGGCCGTGGACGCCATGCGCGCAACCCCGGTGATGCGTTATCCGTTTGCGATGGCGCGCTTTCTGGCAATCGATCTGCTCGCCGGCGGGTTGGCCCTCGCGGTGGCCGCCGCGGCGGTACTGATCTGGTACCCGGCACGCGTCGGTCTCTTGGCGCTGGTTGGCGCCCTCGCCGCGGTTGGACTGATCAGCTACATCGGCGCCTTACGCTTCCGCCGGGTCACCGAAGCCGCGCAGCTCCACCACACCGCTCAGCGTCTCGCGCAGCTGTTCAAGGTACCGTACGTCATCTTCGGCCACTCGCACGGCGCCGGGACGTGGCCGTTGCCGGGTGGGGCCAACTACATCAACGTCGGCACCTGGGTCCCCGAAGGCGAGGCAGCGTACTTCGTGTACTTTGCGGCCGAAGGCGAAGGTCCTGACCGCACCGGCCGCCTCTGGCGCTGGCACAAGGCGAAGCGCGAGCCGGAACCGTTTGAGGGCAGTGATCAGTGACAAGTGATGAGCGAGGAGAGGAAGATCGGTGACTACAAGGATCTCCTCGTGTGGCAGAAGGGAATCGCGCTGACAAGCTCGTGTACGAAATCACTCGCACGTTTCTAGGGGACGAGCGCTTCGGATTGGTGACGCAGATGCGACGCGCGGCGGTGTCAATTGCATCGAACATTGCAGAAGGCCAAGCGCGGCACACCACGGGAGAGTTTATCCAGTCCATCTCTCACGCGGAGGGCTCCACAGCGGAGCTGGATACTCAGCTCACAATCGCCGTCGAGCTGAAGTACTGCAGCGCGCAGAAGGCAACAGACGCGGTAGTGCTGGTCTCTGAGCTGCGAAAGATGCTCAACGCTCTACGCCGGAAGCTCGCTGCCAAACGCTAGCGAGGCTTCCCCACTCGTCACTTGTCACTCGTCACTTCCTTGAGCCGCCGCTCCAGCTCCTCATTGCGCTGCTGGAGCCGTTGCACGCGCGCTTCGAGCTCGCGGGCACGTTCGTGGAGGCGATGCAGCTGCAGGCGCTTGTCGAGGCCGGTGCGGATGATGGTAAGCAGGTCGTCGTTGTCCCACGGCTTCTCCATGTAGTGGAAGATGCCGACCTCGTTGATGGCCCGGATCGCGTTCTCCTTGTCTGCGTAGCCGGTGAGGAGTATGAGCGTACTCTCCGGATACAGGCCGCGGACTTCCAGCAGGAAGCGGATGCCGTCGAGTTCCGGCATGAGGAAGTCGGAGATGACCATGTCGAGCGGGTTGACCTTGGCGAGCTGGATGGCGCGCTGCGGTGACGTCTCCACCAGCACCTTGTGCGGTGTCTCCAGCTCGAGAAGCGCCGCGAGTGTGTGTCCAACCGCGGGTTCGTCGTCCACCACGAGGATTGTTGCTGCGCTCTCGTTGACCGCCATCCTCGATCTCGATACACACCGCACGTCGCGGGTGTCAAGCGACGGTGCATGCTCGCCTCGCTAGCGGTGCGCGCCCTCATCTTCGATTTCGACGGCGTGCTCGCCGACACCGAAACGCTGCACTGCGCCGCGTTTCAGGCCGTGGCAGCAGGCATCGGTGTGATGATGACACGCGACGATTACTTCCAGCGCTTTCTGGGCTTGCCCGACCGGGACTGTTTGGCGGCATTGTGCGCCGGCGGCGGGCGGCAACTCTCAGCGGCAGCGCTCGACGACTTGTGCGCGCGCAAGCGGGCGGAATTTGCGCGCCGGGCACCGTCTGCACAGCTGTACGCGGGCGTCGCCGACACCGTGCGCCGCTTGCACCCGCACTTCATCCTGGCCATCGCCTCGGGCGCCTTTCGGGACGAGATTGAGCCGCTCCTCGAACGTGCGCAGGTGCGTGAACTTTTCAGTGCGCTGGTCGGTGCTGAAGACGTGCGCGCCGGGAAGCCGGCGCCCGACCCGTTCTTGCACGCGCTGAAAGCAATCCAGCGTGCCGGCTGCGCGCCGATTGCGCCCGCCGACTGCGTGGTGATCGAAGATTCGCCCAACGGCATCATTGCGGCGCGCGCCGCGGGGATGCGGTGCGTGGGGGTCACCACGCATCACGATCGCGCCGCGCTGCACGCGGCGGATGCGGTGATTGAGGACGTCACGCAGCTGCGGGTGGAGGATTTGGATCGATGACCGACACGCCCGTCCACCGCGCTGATCCCTTCTCCACCCTCATTGAGGTCGGCACCGCCCTCTGCGGCACGCTGCACCTGCGTGAGCTGCTGGCCGCGATGATGGAGCGCGTGCGCGAGGTGCTCGACGCCGAGGCGTGCTCCGTGATGCTGGTCGATGAGCCGACGCACACGTTGCGCTGGGAAGTGGCGCTCGGCGAAGGGGCCGGCAAGCTGGACACGCTCTCGGTGCCGATCGGTCAAGGCATCAGCGGCCGCGTCGCACAGACCGGCGAGGTCATCCGCATCGAAGACGCGCACAACGACCCGCGCTGGGAGGGGCAGCGCTACGATCGCGAAACCGGCTTCACCACCCGGTCCATCCTCTGCCTGCCGATCCGCACGCGCGAGCGCGTCGTCGGTGTGGTGCAGGTGCTCAACCGCCGCGGCGGGCCGTTCACCGACGAGGATCAGCAGCTGCTCGAAGCGCTCGCCAGCATGGGCGCGGTCGCGATCGAGAACGCGCGGCTGTATGAGAATCTCGAAGAAAATGTCCAGCAACGCACCGCCGAGCTGATGCAGACACTCGCCGAGCTGCGCGAGACGCAGGCGCAGCTCGTGCAGTCCGAGAAGATGGCGGCGCTCGGCGACCTCGTCGCCGGCGTGGCCCACGAGATCAACACGCCGTTGGGCGCGGTGGCGAGCAACACTGACCTGGTCGCCCGCGCCATGAACAAGGCCAAGGACGCGCTGGCCGACCCGGCGCAGATGGACAAGGCGATCAATTTTCTCGACCGCGGCGCCGCCATGGTCGACGTGAGCCGCGAAGCCTGCCGCCGCATCAACGAGATCGTCCGCAGCTTGCGCAACTTCGCCCGTCTCGACGAAGCGCAGCGCAAGCCCGCCGACCTGCACGAAGGCCTCGACTCGACGCTCACACTGGCCGGGCACCTGATGAAGAACCGCATCACCGTTCAGCGCGACTACGGGCAGCTCCCGGCGGTGTACTGCTACGCCAACCAGCTCAACCAGGTGTTCCTCAACATCTTGGTCAACGCCGCCCAGTCCATCGACGGCCCCGGCGCGATCACCGTCCGCACGCGGTGCGCGCCGGAGGGAGCCGATGGCTCTGTCGTCGTCGAGATTTCCGACAGCGGCTGTGGTATCCCCCCCGAGGCCATGCAGAAGATCTTCAATCCCGGCTTCACGACCAAGGGCGTCGGCGTGGGAACGGGTCTGGGTCTGGCAATCTGCTATCGCATCGTCGCCAACCACCAGGGCAAGATTGAAGTCGACAGCGAAGTCGGTAAGGGTACGACCTTCCGAATCATCTTGCCGGTTGGTACAACGGCTTGAATCCTGAGAACTCGAATCGGCGAAGGAGAGACCAGATGAAGAGTCGATTGCTGTCACTTGTAGCCACAGGGGCCGTGATGCTGGCCGCCCTCGCATTGCCGGGGAGCGCCGATGAGAGCGCGCTCGAGCTCACGACGCGCCTCCGCGACGCCGCACCGAAGACCCCGCTATTCGCCAAGGGGAAGATCACCTCCGATCGCGGCCTCACCCGCGACCTCGAGCTCAGTCACAAGCAGCTGACCCCAGAGATCGACGCCAGCTACATGGAGGTCACCGCGCCGATGGACCTCAAGGACACGCGCTTTCTCTTCTTGGACCACAAGACCGGGCGCGATGAGCAGTTCATCTACGTGCCAGCGGCGAAGCGGGTCATCCAGGTCGGCGGACAGACGCGCAAGCAATCCTTCCTCGGCTCGGAGTTCTACGTCGGGGATTTCGCGCAGCCGGAGATCGATGCGTTCACGTACAGCTTCGTCGGCGACGAGACCGTCGGCGGCCGCCCGTGCAAACTGGTACAGGCCGTGCCGAAGAACCTCGACGACGCACTCTACAGCAAGAGCATCACCGCCATCGATCCCAAGGACCTGGTGGTCATGCGCACCGAGCTGTTCGACGACAAGGGGAAGCTGCAGAAGGTGTGGACTATCGAGAAGATCGAGAAGATCGACGGCCAGTGGACGCCGCTGCGGCAGAAGATCGAGGACGTGCAAGAAAAGCACTGGTCGCAGCTCGAGATGAGCGACATCAAGTACGACGCGCAGCTGCCCGACGACAGATTCAACAAATCGTACCTGATGCGCTAGAGCGGAACTGAGTCACTGAATCATCGGTTCAATGCCTCAGTGATGCAATGATGCAATGACTCGGTTCTCCGCAGCAACTGGATGCTAGCCCACAGCGACGTCCTGCCGGCCGCGCCGCCGCAGCTGGAGCCACCCACAGATGAGCGCGTCTCGCTGGGGATCAAGCTCGCCTACGGCTTGCCCAACTTCGCGGGCGCCGCGATGCTGGTGCCCATCCTCATCCACATGCCGAAGTTCTACGCCGACGTGGTGGTGGTGCCGCTCGGTTACTTGGCAATCGCGATTGCCGTGGCGCGTGCGCTCGATGCGCTCAGTGACCCACTCTTCGGGTGGATGTCGGATCGCACGCAGACGCGCTGGGGCCGGCGCCGACCGTACATCGCCGTCGGCGCCCCGCTGTGCGCGATCGCCTTCTATGCGCTGTTTACGCCACCCGAGGTGCTGCAGCGCACGCAGGCCGCCCTGTGGTTCGGGGTCACCTTCATCCTGTACTCCGTGTTCCATACCCTCTACGCGCTGCCGCACTACGCGCTCGGGCCGGAGCTGACACTCGACTACCACGAGCGTTCGCGCTTGTTCGGCGTGCGTGAAGCGTTCACCATCCTCGGCACGATCGTCGCCTCGGTCGCCCCAGGCGTGCTCATCGACGGGTTCGGCATGGACGAGCGGCGCGCCTTCTCGTCGATCGGCGCGGTGATGGCGATCTTGCTCGTCGTGCTTTACGGTTTGCTCGTGCTCGTCGTACGCGAGCGTCCTGACTTCGTCACCCGCGAATCGAATCCCTTCGTGCCGGGCGTGCGGCGTGCATTGCGCAACCGGCCCTTCCGCATCCTGCTGCTGACCTACGTGGTCGGCAGCATCGCCGGCGCGATTCCTGGTACGCTGATGCCGTTCTTCAACTCCTACGTCATCCGCCCGCAGAACGAGGCGCGCTGGCTGGCGATCTTCCTGGCCACCTATTTCGCGTCCGGGTTCCTCTGCCTGCCGATGTGGGTGTTGCTGGCGCGGCGTTTTGGAAAGCGCCCGACGTGGTTGGCGAGCTTCGTGATGGGGATTACCGGTGGCGCGGCGATGTTCTTCCTCGGTCAGGGCGACACCATCGGGTTGTTGATCCTGATCGCGTGGGCAGGGTCGAGCTTTGGCGCCGGCCTGTTCCTCGGCCCGGCGATGCAGGCGGACGTGATCGACTACGACGAGCTGCATACCGGCAAGCGCCGCGAAGCGCAGTACAGCGCCTTCTGGGCAATGCTGCCGAAGTTCGTCGCCATCCCGAGCGCTGCCATCCCAATCGCCATCCTCGGTTCGATCGGCTACGTGCCCAACGCCGTGCAGAGCGCGCGCGTGGTCCTGGCGATCAAAGCCATCTTCGCGCTGACACCGGCGTTCTTCTCAACGCTGGCCTTCTTCATCGCCTGGCGCTTCGCCATCGACGAGGGCGTGCATCGCGCCATCCTGCAAGGCATCGCGCAGCACCGGCGAGGCGAGAATGCGGTCGATCCGCTCACCGGAGAGGTGCTGGCACCGCCGGCAGGGCGCGCCGTCGGCGAGGATGATGGATGGTTCCTCGACCATTTCTCGCAACGCGAGCTGGCCCGCTTCCTGCGGCGCGGACAGCGCAGCATCGTCCGCGACGTCTGGCTCGCGGCCGCGGGAGCGATGGGCGTGTGCCTGGGCGCAGCCGTGCTGGTCGCAAGCAAGGTCACGAGCCTGGAGGTGGATCCCGGACCGATCCCGGTCCTGGCAATCGTCACCTCCGGCTTCGCGTTCGCCGTCGGGGTATTCCACTTGCTGCGCGTACGCGCGGCGGGGCAGCTCGCGGCAGGGACCATACCGAACGAGGTCGTCCGTGCCCATCTGAGCGTGCCGACGCCGTAGTCACGTGGTCGTGCAGCCTGTTGCATGAGCCGTTGAAGATTCGTATGCATGCGGCAGCCGGCACACGCGAAGTGGGCGCCAGCACGATTACATCACCGAGAGGGAGGATCGCATGAAGACATCGACACAGAAGGGAATGCAGGCCGCGTCGGCAGGAGTTCTGACGGCGCTGTGCATCACGTTCGTCGCGAGTGGTTGCTATGTGACCCAACAGGCGTCGCTCGAGTCCGTCAAAAAATCGGGATTCCTCGGCGACTATTCGCGGCTGACGCCCGGCAACACCGAGAAGGGCCAGGCGCTGCTTCGCTACCTCAACCCAGCCGCGAATTGGCGCCAGTACAACAAGGTCATCATCGATCCCGTGACCTTCTGGGGCGATGACAAGAGCAAGATCTCGCCGGATACGCAGCTGGCGTTGACCACCTACTTCCACGCCGCCCTAGAGAAGGACTGTGCAGGAAAATTGCAGGTCGTCGACCAGCCGGGTCCCGGCGTGATGAAGCTGCAGGTGGCGATCACCGATGCCGAAAGCGCGACGCCCGTTCTGCGTACGGTGTCACTGGTTGTGCCGCAGGCGCGCGTCCTCGGCAGGCTGGGGTCGCTGGTGACGGGAAGCTTTGCATTTTCCGGCGAGGCCCAGGTGGAAGCGCGGCTCACCGATGCATCGACCGGCCAGACCCTCGCCGAGGTCGTGGACAAGCGCCTCGGGGGAAACAACGTCAAGGCGGCAGCCCAATGGCAGTGGGGTGATGCCGAAAATGCCATGGACGCGTGGGCGCAGATGTTTGCGAACCGGGTCTACGCCTGGACGACCGGTGCGGCAGCGCCTGGCGATCCGCCGCCGTCGAGCTAGGGCACTCCTTCGACCGACACGAGGGCTGTAAGCGTCCCAGCCCTCGTGTTGGCACCGCGCTCGCGACGCATCGCCGTCCGTCGCACAGCGTGATACGAGCACGCCATGGTGTCCGGCGAGACCAGCCCGCGCGCATCCGCATGGCTGGCGAATGCGCCGATCGACTTGGCGATGGCCTTCGGGTGGCTACCGTTCTACGCGTGGCTGCTCAGCACGCCTGTCGTTGGTGACGTCGCCGACGCGGCGTACCTGCCGGCGTTGAAGCTGGCGGCGGTCGTCGCGCTCAGCGTGAACTTCGTTCATCGGCACTTCGTGTACTTCCTGTTCTTCGGCGACGCGCAGCAGCGGGCGCGGCATCCGCGCGCGCTGTGGTTGGCGCCGCTGGTCGTCATCGGGTTGGTGTTGCCGACGCGGCTGTGGTCGCCGCCCGTCTTCGCCGTTGTCGCCGCTGCGTTCGCCGCGTGGAACGTCTGGCACACCCTGATGCAGCGTCACGGCATCGCGCGTGCCTATGCGGTCAAGGGTGGCGGTGGCCTCGACGACGGCGCCCACGCCCGCCGCGATGTGCGCCTGCTGTGGGCGCTCGCCGTGTGCACGGCGGTGTGCGTAGTCATGTTCCGTCAGGACACGTTCTACGGGCGGGCGGATCGGGCGCTCGCGGGCATCCACGTTGTGGTCGCACAGGAGCATCCGTCGATTGGCTGGGCGCTGCTTGCCGTGGCCAGTCTGATGGCCACAGCCATGCTGATCCCGTGGGTCCGCGCCGAGGCACAGGCGAGCCCCCGTGTGGGGCGCGCTCCGCGGCTGGTGTTCTGGGCGTCGAGCCTCTGTCTGCTCGGCGTCTTCGTCGTGCACGGACCGATTGTTGGGTATCTCGTCTTCGGCTTCGCGCACTCAATCGAGTACATCCTGTTCGTGTATCTCTTCTCGCACCACAGGATCGCGCGCGGCGACACGGCACCGAGCGCGCGCACGTTCGGGAGCGCAATCTCTCTCGTCACGCTGTCGGCCGTCCTGTTCGCCCTCTTCGCGGCGGCGCGCCAGGTGTGGATGGTGCCGCTCTTCGTCGTCTACTACACCGCGACCTCGGCGCTGCACTATTTCTATGATGGATTGATCTGGAAGATGCGCCGCCCCGAAGTGCGCGCGCCGATCGTCGCGTGGGCCAGCAACCGTCCGATCGTAACAACCCAACCCTGATGACACAGAAGCAACCACCGATGCACACCGATGGGCCCTGAACGAGCGGGAGTCCCTCCTTCTTCGGCAGCGCGGTTGGGTGTACGGTTCGGGAGATGTTTTGCCCGAAGTGCGGCGCAAGAAGTAGCGACGAGGTCCTCTCCTGCGCCGAGTGCGGCGGCGCGCTCGGTCGGGTGTGCCTCGCCTGCGGCGCGCAGAACCTACCGGGGTCGCGATTCTGTCGGATGTGCGGCCGGCCGCTGAGTGAGCTGTCGCCCGATCGACCGAGCCGCTCCCCCGCGACGTACACACCACGCCATCTCACGGAGAAGATCCTCACCTCCCGCGCCGCGCTCGAGGGGGAGCGAAAGCAAGTGACGGTCCTCTTCGCCGATGTGAAGGGGTCGCAGGGGCTCGCGCAGAGCGTCGGCCCCGAGGCCTGGCACGAGATTCTCGATCGCTTCTTCGAGATCCTGTCCACCGGCGTGCACCGGTTCGAAGGGACCGTCAACCAGTACACGGGCGATGGGATCATGGCGCTCTTCGGTGCGCCGATCGCCCATGAGGACCACGCGCAGCGGGCGTGCTTCGCGGCACTTCACCTGAAGGAGGAGATCGCCACGTTCTACGCCGATCTGCGCCGCACCAGAAGCCTCGACTTTGCGGTGCGCATGGGCCTCAACTCTGGCGAGGTCGTCGTCGGTCGCATCGGGGACGACCTGCGGATGGACTATACAGCCCAAGGACACACCGTCGGCCTCGCCAGCCGGATGGAGTCGCTCGCTGAGCCAGGCAAGATATACCTCACTCGAAGCACGGCAACGCTGGTGTCCGGATTCTTTCGACTGAAGGATCTCGGGAAGTTCTCCATCAAGGGTGAGCCACGCGGCCTGCGCGTCTACGAGCTCGAGGGGGTGGGTTCGGCGCGGACGCGGTTCGACCAATCAGCTGCCCGAGGTCTGTCGCCCTTCGTCGGACGAGAGGCGGAGATGGCGCGGCTCGACGAGAGCCTCGCCGCCGCCCTCTCCGGAAGCGGCCATGCGGTCGGCGTCGTCTCGGAGGCCGGCTTTGGAAAGAGCCGACTCTTCTGGGAGTTCGCCGCGCAGTGTCGCTCTCGAGGAATCCTCGTCCTGCACGCGCGCGGAGCACCTTACGGGCGGGCGATTCCGCTCTTGCCGGTCGTCGAGCTGTTACGCGGCTACTTCGATGTTGCAGAGCACGACGACGCCGCCGCGGTGCGTGAGAAGGTCGCCGGCCGGCTGACCCTCCTCGGTGACCCGTGGCGCGAAGCATTGCCCTTCGTCTTCGAGCTGCTGCGGGTGCCCGAGACGGATCATCCGGCCCCGCGGATCGATCCGGAGGCGCGGCGCCGCCAGGTCCTCCGACTGCTGAAGGATCTCGTGCGAGCCCGTAGCGCTCAAGAGGCGATCGTCATCGTCGGCGAGGATTTGCAATGGTTCGACCGCGGCAGCGAGGCGGTTCTCGATCAGCTCGTTTCGGGACTTGCCGGCACCCGGACGCTCGTCGTCGCGAACTACCGTCCCGATTACAAGCCCCCCTGGCATGACCACCCGGGGTTCCGGGAGATGTCCCTCGAGCCGCTCGTGCCGGAGGCGACCCTGAGGCTCGCGAGCGAGCTGCTCGGCGGCCATCGCTCGATCGGCAGTCTCGCCCAGCGCATCGCCGAACGGAGCGGCGGGAATCCTTTCTTCGTCGAGGAGGCGATCCGCTCGCTCAAGGCCAGTGGCGAGCTTAGGGGACGCGCGGGGAACTATCGAGCCGAGCGCCGCGTCGAGGAGATCGAGATTCCGGCCACGGTTCAGGCGGTTCTCGACGCGCGGATCGATGCCCTCAAGGAACGGGAGAAAGTCGTTCTCCAAACGGCGGCAGTCATCGGAAGAGAGTTCCACTTGGCGGTTCTCCAGAGAATTGTCCCCTATGCGAAGGCGGAGCTCCGCGCCGCCCTCAAGGTACTCAGCGACACGCAGCTCCTGTCCCCGCCGCGCTGTGGTGAAGAGCCACTGTACGCGTTTCGCCATTCGCCGATGCAGGAGGCTGCCTATCGAACCCAACTCGTGTCGCGCCGCCAGCAGGTCCACGCGGAGGTCGCCCGGATCATCGAGGAGCTGCATCCGGGGGCCGACGAGCACGCGGCGCTGATCGCACACCATCGCGAGAGCGCCGGCGACGGGCGCGCGGCGGCGGACTGGTACGCGCGCGCCGCGCAGTGGGTGGGATCCGATGACCCTGCCGAAGCCTATCGCCACTGGCAGAAGGTACGCGCGCTCCTCGCCGGAGACGACGGCTCTTCCAACGCGCTGCCGTTGCGCGTGCTGGCGCCGATTCAGATGCTGAACCTGAGCTGGCGTCTGGGCGTTGCCGAAGAAGAGGTGCGAACGCTCTTCGAGGAAGTCCGGGGTCTCGCCAAGCGCAGCGAGAACAGGGACGCCCTGGCCACAGCGTACTTGGCCTACGGCGTCGTTCGCGGAATGGCCGGTTACCTCGAGGAGTCGTTGAAGAACATCCGCGAGGCGACGCAGCTCGCGGAGGATTCGGAGAGCGTGGATCTCAAGCTCGGTCTCAAGATGGCCCTCGCCTACTTCGGCGCGGCGGCCGGGCGGCTGCGGGAATCGTTGGCGATCACCGAGGGGGCGCTCTCCCAGAAAGATGGAGACTCGAGTCGCGGTGCCGAGCTGTCGGGGATCGACCCGTTCGTCTTCCTCACCGGACTGCGCGGTCACCTGCTCGGCCAGTTGGGGAAGCTCACCGAAGCGCGGGAGGCGCTCGACGCCGCGCTCGATCTCGCGGCCGAGCATGTCGATTCGGAGGTGCGAGGATGGATTCACGGGTGGATCGTGGTCCAGGCCCGAGCTGCCGGCGACTCGACGGACGTGCTCGGGCATGCGAACCGGGGACTGGAGATCGCGGAACGGACCGGGAGCTTGCTCTCGCAGGTCGTCGCGTTTGCGCATCTTGGACGCGCCCGCGCTTTCCGCGGCGAATGGCAAGAGGCGGTCGGTGCCTTCGAGAAGTCGCTCGAGATTGCCCGCGCGAAGCGGATCGGCGGCGAGATCGAAGCGGGAATCGTGGCCGATCTCGCCGAAGTACACTCCTCGATGGGCAATCACCAGGCGGCGCTGGCGCTCGCCCGGGAAGCGATCGACCTGGCGCACCGGCGCGGCGTGAAGGTGGAGGAATGCCGGGCGCACCTCGTCATGGCGCGCGTCCTCGTCCGGGCCGAGGGCGTGCAGAAGCAACGAGCTGTGCGTAAGGCGCTGGAGACAGCCGCGGAGATCGCGCGCGAGACTGAAGCGCGCGTCTACGAACCGTTCATCCACCTCGAGCTCGCGGAGGTCGCGCGGCTCGCGGGGGACGAAGTGGCTCACGCGGCCGAGCTGCGGACCAGCTGCGAGCTGTTCGCGGAGATCGGCGCCACCGGTCATCTGGCGGCGACTCCTGGCAACACCGATCGTGCATTGTGATCGGAACTCAGCAGGAAGGTCACGAGGAGGGCATTCCTCTCGCGATGGCGTCGGCGATCCTGTTCGCGCTCTTCGCGGCAGCGCGCCAGGTTTGACGGTGCCGCTCTTCGTCATCTACTACACGGCCACCTCCGCGCTACGCTACTCTTATGATGGATTGATCTAGAAGATGCGCCGCCCCGAAGTGCGCGCGCCGCTCGTCCAGTACTTTCGGACTTCTTGAACACGCGCCGATGAGCCCATAGACTGCGTCTCGTTTCGCAGTAGCTCAGAGCCACCGGGAGGGGGTCGTTATGGAGATTCGCTACACACCGTTTTCCGAAGAGGTGCGGGCCAACCCGTACCCATTCTACGCGGCCCTGCGGCAGCACGCCCCGGTGTATTTTGTGGAGGGCATCGGCGCCTGGGCGCTAGCGCGGCATGACGACGTACGCTTCGTCCTCAGCCATCCGGAGCTCTTTTCCTCCGATGCCATGCGCACGATGTTCATCTCGTCCAAGCTCGGCCCAGATGCGGCCACCGACCCAGAAACGGCGGAACGCATGTTCGCCATTGCCAGCGCGTTGCCGTTTACGCCCGAGGAAATGGTCCAGGCACGCAACCTCATCTCCACCGATCCGCCGCAGCACGAAGTGATGCGCAAGATCGTCAGCCGCGGCTTCACGCCGCGTCGCATCGCGTCCTACGAAGAACGCGTCCGCGCCGTGGTCGGCGAATGCATGACCACGCTGCGCCGCGGCGGCAGCTTCGATCTGGTTAAAGACCTCGCCATTCCCGTCCCTACCGTCATCATCGCGGAGATGCTCGGCGTCGAACCCGAACGGCATGCCGACTTCAAGCGCTGGTCCGACATCGTGATCTCGCAGTCCACCGGCTCGGGGCGCGGCCGCTCGTTCGCGGAAACCGGGTACGTCGAGATGATCAGGGAGTTCAGCCTTTATCTCTTGTCGATCATCGAAGCGCGCCGGCGCACTCCCGGTGACGATCTGGTAACCACGCTGATCGTGGCGCAAGAAGAGGGCGGCACGCTGACGCCGATGGAGGTGGTGGTCTTCTCGCTGCTGCTACTGGTCGCCGGCAACGAGACGACCACCAATCTGATCGGCAACGCGGTGAACGTCTTGCTCGACCATCCCGATCAGCTCGCGCTGGTGCGCAACGATCGCTCGCTGTTGCCGAACCTCGTCGAGGAGATCGTGCGCTACGAAGGTCCGATTCAATTCTTCTTCCGGCGCACGTGCGAGGAGGTTACGTTGGCGGGCACGCGGCTGCCGGCCAACGCGATCGTCATGCCGTTGCTGGGCTCAGCGAACCGCGACGAGACGCAGTTTTCCAGCCCCGATATCTTCGACGTCACCCGCGACCCGAATCCGCATCTCGGATTCGGTCTCGGCGCACACTATTGCCTCGGGGCGGCGCTGGCGCGGCTGGAAGCGCGCATCGCGATCGAAGCGCTGCTCGACGACCTCCCGCACCTGCGCCGGCGCAGCGCGACCATCGAGTACGCCGACTCCTTCCTCGTCCGCGGCCCGCACAGCCTGGAGCTGACCCGCGCGGCGTGACGCACATCAGGCAGCGAAGCCGCCGTCGACGGTCAAGCTGGCGCCGGTCACGAAGGCCGCTTCGGGGCTCGCCAGGTAGGCGACCATACCGGCGATCTCCTCGCCCTGGCCGTAGCGAGGCAGCGCCATCAAGCCTTTCGGGCTTTCAGCGAACGGGCCCTCCGCAGGGTTCATGTCGGTTTCGACCGGGCCGGGCTGGACGGTGTTCACCGTGATGCCGCGCGGCCCCAGATCACGGGCGAGCCCGCGGGTGAGACCGGGCGACGGCTGCTTTGGTCATGGCGTAGACGCTGCCGCCCACGAAGGGCATGCGGTCGGCGTTGACGCTGCCGCTCGTGATGATGCGCCCACCCTCTTTCATGTGACGGGACGCCTCCTGTGCCGCGACGAAGACAGCGCGAACGTTCACCGCTAACATGCGGTCGAGAGCAGGTAGCAAGAGACGTCGTCGTCCTCGGTTTACTCGTGCAGCACTTGATGCACGAAGGCGATTGCAATCGATCCCTCACCGACTCCCGACGCCACACGCTTGATGCTGCCGGCACGGACGTCACCGACCGCGAACACGCCGGGCAGGCTGGTTTCGAGCAGATGGGGAGGTCGAGCAAGCGGCCAACGCGCGGCGTCCAAATCGTCCCGTAAGAGGTCTGGTCCCGTCTTGATAAACTCCTTTGCGTCGCGAGCGACGCAGCCGTTGAGCCAGCGTGTATTGGGAACGGCGCCCGTCATGACGAAGACGTGCCCGATGTCCCGGGTCTCCATGGCGCCGGTTTGATTGTCGCGCCAGCGCAGACGCTCGAGCTGGCTACTCCCTTCCAGCGCCACAATTTCCGTTTGCGGTCGCAGGACGATGTTCGGAGTCTGTTCCAGGCGACGAATCAGATAGCGTGACATGCTCTCCGCCAACCCGGACGAGCGGATGAGCACGTGGACACGCTTAGCGGTGCGCGAGAGAAACACCGCGGCTTGCCCGGCCGAGTTTCCACCCCCCACCACAACCACCTCTTCCCCGCCGCACAGCTGTGCTTCAACAAATGTCGCGCCGTAGTAGACGCCCGCGCCTTCGAACTGCGACAAGTTTTCGAGAGGCAGTCGTCGATACTCGGCGCCGGTGGCGATGATGATCGCACGCGCACGGACGCTCGGGCCGTTGTCGATCTCGATGGCGTACGGCTTCCGCTCGCATGCGAGTCGTGTCGCCGCTTGCGCGATGATCAGTTGGGCGCCGAACTTCTGCGCCTGCGTGTACGCACGCGCGGCGAGGTCCTGACCGGAGATGCCGGTCGGGAAGCCGAGGTAGTTCTCGATCTTGGAGCTCGAACCGGCCTGGCCGCCCGGCGCGTTCGACTCGAGGACCAGGACATCGAGTCCCTCGGACGCGGCGTACACCGCCGCAGCCAGGCCCGCGGGGCCGCCGCCGACGATCACCACGTCGCGGACGTGTGTTTGATCGATCGCCTCGTTGAAGCCGAGGCAATCGGCGATCTGCTGGTTGGTTGGGTTGCGAAGCACCGCCTCGCCGCGGCAAATCAGGACGGGCACGTCCGCCACGGTGACATGAAAACGATCCAGCAACTCCTGGACGCCGGCGTCGCGTTCGAGATCAATGGACGAGTACGGATGGCCGTTGCGCGTAAGGAACTCTTTGATGCGGAGCGTTCCCGGGGAATGACTCGACCCGACGAGCACGACATCTCCGAAGCCATGCGCGATCAGCTCCACCCTGCGGAGAATGAAGGCGCGCATGAGGATGTCGCTCAGCTCGCTGTCG
The DNA here is from genome assembly GCA_041497995.1 of Binatia bacterium. Lineage (GTDB taxonomy): Bacteria > Desulfobacterota > Binatia > HRBIN30 > HRBIN30 > DATKMS01. The sequence goes on from JBGQHM010000069.1 coordinate 20,719, forward strand.
GTTTGCACCAGCGCAACCAAATGTTCGCGATCGAGCTGGATCACTTCGCCCGGCTCGCGCACCCGTATTGCGACCAACCCGCGGCGGCTCGAGAGCATATGTATCTCACCGGTGAACATGCCCGGCTGAAGGGCGAGCACGAGCGCCTCGGTTGCGCCTGACTGACGGATAGCTTCGAGTTGCCCGTTGATGACGACGAAGAACGGTACGGAGCGCTCCCCCGCCTCGACCAGCACCTCGCCTTTGCGGACCTGCCGCACATGACCGTGCGTGGCGATCCGCGCAATCTGCGCCGCCGTCAGCGTCGGAGACACCTGGTCATGCGAGGCGGTCGGCTGGACTGAGGGAGTTGGATCGATCATGGCGACGTCTCGGAGCGTACCCGCGGCCTCAGGCTGGAGCAACTAGGGGACAAGCTCACGGGCTAACCGGTAGTGGCCCTTCAGGTCGAACCAGCCGAGCGAACACGACAGTCCTGTTTCGAGACGCGCCCCTTAACCCCCGCTCTAGTCTGCGATACATATGCTCCCAGCATGAAGCGGGTTCTTCTTGTTATACTCGCCGGCGCAGTTGTCGGCTGCTCTCCACGCGAGCAAAGGCCTGTGCCCGCTGCACCGGCCGCGTCCGCCCCGGATGGAAGTGAGGAAGGTGCATTCTTCCCCATAACCGTCACACCGTCAGATGCCCCGAACGACAACATTCTCTGGAAGGAATGCTTTTCTCAACGCAAGGGCGTTCTCTATGGTCACCTGTTGTCGACGAAGACCAACGAAGCGGTCAAAGCTGGCGAGTTGGTTGGAAACGCGGCGCCCCTGCCGGCGATTCGCTCCGCCAGATTCGAGCCAGAGCTGCGGCAGTCGGAGGTCCTCTATGAAGACAGTCGCTACGACGAAGCCGCTGCTGCCGTTCAGCAGGCCGTCGGTTCGGAGGCGAGCGATCCCTTCATTCTGGAGGCGTATGCCAGGGCTCTCTACTGGGTCCCCGGTCGCCGAGAGGATTCCTTTTCGGCCTACCGCCGCTTGGTGCAGACCCTAGACCACGTCGGGGCATCGGTGAACCCTGACTATGTGTTCGTCGATCTCTGGTTCGGTGAGGCATACTGGAAGTTGGCAGCGCTCTATCTCGATCACGGGAGCTATCGGCCCGCCATATGCGAGATCGCTAGAACCTTTTACACTCACAGGATGGACCAGCAAGCGGCGGTTAGTGAGCAAGCATTGGGATATCTTGCCGAGGCGTACTTCCGTCTTGGAAACACCGATCGTGCAGCATTCTTCGCCCGCGAAGCGATCCGCCGCAATCCAGGCAACACGTCCGTCACCCGCTATCTGGAGCATCCGTCGCCGTAGGAGACTGCCGCCATGGCCCTGCAACCATCCACGTGAGAGTCAAATCCGTCGGCGACGCGATCGGCGTGATGCAAGCGATCCTGGCCAATAGAAGAGTGCGGAAGCAGCAAGGGGAATACTTCGTGAGTCTGGAGGCCGTGCCCGCGGCGTTCACGGAGACGCGGCTCGCTCTCGTACGTGCGATCCGCAAGCGCAAGCCCAAGTCCGTGGCCGAGCTGGCACGCATCGCGAAGCGCGACTTCGACGTCGTCTACAGAGACGTGGAGGCGCTTCAAGATTTCGGACTCGTCCAGGTCGCAGACCGGAGGCGAGGAGCAACCAGTCCGATGCGCAGCACCACGAGCGAGATCGTCCTGCGCATCGCGGTCTGATCCTGGTCAGGGCATGCACCCGCGTCTCTGCACGCCGCGGGAGAGCGCGCGAGATCTCGCCGCGTCACTGGTCGCGTGCCCGCGCGGCGAGCCGAAGGGCGGTCTGATGCTCCGGCTCGGCCTGCAAGAGATCGCGGGCCAGCTCGTCCACCTGCCGCGTGAACAGCGCTTACGCCCACGGTCAGATCTGTTGGAGGAGCGGTACGAGATGTTTCGCAAGGTGGGGTGATCGTCTCGACGGGGCCACCGGCGTCGAGGGGGCACAATTCCTACTTCAAGGGTGGCCC
>JBGQHM010000070.1:0-22623 GCA_041497995.1 Binatia bacterium
AATGCAGCGCGTGTCTCAGCGCTCGCGACCGTTCGTGGTACCGCGTCGCCGTGGAATCAAATTCCACGGCTGAGTCGCCCGAAGCCCGCTAAAGGGGCTGGAGGGCGGTCGTCTCCCTCCATTGGGAGCCCCCTTGGTGGGCTTTGTCACGACTCAGCCGGACGATTTGATCGTCCGGACGCTCGCCGCGCGGATTATGAGCCCGCGGCTTGAGCCGCCGGAATCCTTCCGAGAACTTTCCTCAGACTTACCAGACTCCGAGACCCGATTGCTGCGACGCTACGCAGCATGAAGTCGAAACCGAGCGGCACGCCCCGTCCGCCGCCGCCATCCGAGAGTGAAGACGTCCCGGCGCTGCCGGTCTGGAAGGCTTTCGTCGTGCAGTTCAGCCGCGAGACCAGAGCCCGGACTGGAACGTGTTCGGGACGTATCGAGCACCTCAGCTCGGGTCGACGTGCTCGGTTCGCGTCGACCACAGAGCTACTCGCAGCGCTCGGGAAGATGCTCGACGAACTTGGTGAGAAAAGAAACTGAAAGAATTTCAACGCAGAGGCGCAGAGACGCAGAGGGAAATACGGAGCAACTTTAAAACGGAGAAGAGGAGGATTCGACATGAGGAAATTGACGAGAGCAACTTTTCGATCGGGTCGCGCGGTGGCTGGATTCGCTTTTGCCACGCTGGCGGCGGGCTGCGCGGTGACGCAGCAGGTGAAGGTGAGCGACCAGAACTATTGCCCATTCCTGGGCCCCAACGTCTGCGCCCAGCTCGTCGCCACCAGCGACAAGAAAGAGGCCGACCTGCGCTACATCAACCCGAGTGCGCAGTGGACGCAGTACAACAAGGTCCTGATCGAGCCGGTCAGCTTCTGGGGCGGCGACGACACCAAGGTGTCCGCGGCAGATCAGCGGACGCTGACGAACTATTTCTATCAGGCTTTGCAACAGCAGCTGGCGAAGAAGTTCACGGTCGTAGACCAGGCGGGCCCGGGCGTGATGGCGATTCACGTGGCGCTCGAAGACGCCACCACGGCCACGCCGGTGATGCGCTCGGTGTCGGTGGTAGAGCCGCACGTGCGCTTGATCGCCTCACTGAAGTACCTGGCCACTGGCACGTTCCCCTTCGTCGGCTCGGCGCAGGCCGAGGCGAAGATTAGCGACTCGGTCACCGGCAAGGTTCTCGCGGCCGCGGTGTCCAAGCGCGTCGGCGGCGGCAGTATGAAGAACGCCGATGTATGGGAGCTGGGCGACGCCGAGAACGCGCTCACCTACTGGGCGCAGATGATGACGAACCGGCTGTCGTCGTGGACGTCCGGTACGGCGCCGTCGTGATGGTCAGTCGGAATGACGAGGTCTCAGAACCCACCGCTGCAGGCGCAGAGGCCCGCCGCCAATATTTTCTGAGCAGTTTCCGAGTAGGAAGAGCATATCGAAAGGGAGGGACGATTTATGAAAGGACGGTTTCAGTCACACACAATCACCATCGTCTCGGCGGCGGCACTGGCCGCGCTCACCGCGGCGGTCGCTCCGGCGCGGGCGCAAGCGCAAGGCAAGAAGCCCAACATCGTCATGCTCATGACCGACGACACTGGTTGGGGAGACTTCGGTTACATCTCGGGTGGTGGCGCAGACCTCGGCCACCCGACCCCGAACATTGATCGCATTGCCAAGGAAGGCACGTACTTCACCGATTGGTATGGTCAGGCGAGCTGCACCGCCGGCCGCTCCTCGTTCATGACCGGCCGCATCCCCATCCGCTCGGCCCTCTCGATCGTGGTGGCTCCGGGTGACGAGAACGGCCTCAAGAAGGAAACTCCGACAATAGCCGAATTCTTTAAGAAGAACGGCTATGGCACTTACTTCTCGGGCAAGTGGCATCTCGGCGACAAGCCCGAGTTCTACCCGATCGAGCACGGCTTCGATGAGATGAAGGAGTTCGCTGCCTACTATCCCGGCGTCTATACCTACAGAACTACGGATTGGTGGGCGCATCCCTGGTTTCCGTCCTACAACCCGCAATTCTCGAAAGAGTATGACGCGGTCGTAAACAACTTCGAGTGGGAAGGCGTGGCCGGTCAACCCGCGAAGAAGGTTGCCGACATCACCTACGACTACCTCGCGGAGTTTGATGTCCGCCAAGCCGACTCGGCGGTCGAATACATCAAGAAGCACGCGAAGGACGACAAGCCGTTCTTCATGGATGTCAACTTCATGAAGATGCACAATCCGAACATTCCGGCGAAGGCGTTCGCTGGGAAATCGCACCTCGGCAACTACTCGGATGCAGAGCTCGAGCTCGACTCCAACATCGGCCGGGTCATGGATGCCATCCGCGCGGAGGCGCCCGATACCATCGTCGTCGTGACGGCGGACAACGGGGCTTGGCAGGATGCCTATCCCGATGCCGGGACCACCCCGTTCCGCGGCGAAAAAGGAAGCGCGTTTGAAGGCGGTTGGCGCGTCCCGGGCATCATGTGGTGGCCCGGCAAGATTCCGGCCGGATCGAAGCGTGGTGAAATGATGTCGCACATCGACTGTTGGTCCACGCTCGCTACGATGGTCGGCATCACGGCGCCTCCCACAGGCGAGATGAAGGACAACAATGGGAAGCCGATCTATTTTGACAGCATTGACAACAGCGCCTACGTCCTGGGGAAAGAGGAGCACTCCGCCCGCAACTCATGGGTTTACGTCGACGGCGAAAATTTCATGGGAGCACGCAGCGACATCGGTGGTGATCCCAATAACCCCGCGCTGAAAATCGCGTGGAAGTATCTCTATACGTCGAAGGACACGTGGCTGGGCTCGACCCAGGACCTCGGTTCAATCGGCTCGACCTACAACCTCACCATGGACCCCTACGAGAAATACGACATGACGTTCAACGGGGCCGTCTCCATGCGGAACGTGTCCGCCTCACCAGGCAAGTATGCCGGTATGGACAACGGCTGGGTCTTGGCGCTGATCTATCCGGTAATCATCGACTTCGACAAATCCATCATGAAGTACCCGAACATCAAACGCTTCCCTGGCGGAGCCTCGAACGACTTGAAGCCGAATCTTCAGAACCCGGGAAACCCCGTGCCCGTGCTCGATCCGGCGAAACCGCCGAAGGTCAATAGTGGCGGCGGCTGAACGCTCTACGCGACAACGACAAGGGGGCGTGCGATTGCGCACGCCCCCCCGGGTTTGTTGCTACTGCTGACCCATGCTCGTGAACGATTTCCGTGATTCCTGCGGTTGTCGGACGCTTCTGTGCTCTTGGAGTGTTCGATTACTTGATTTCTGAGAACTCTACTCTGGATGGATACTGAAGCAGGTTCAGTCCAGCGCGAAGGAAAGATAGGCGCGTCCTTGACGGCGATTTGACGAAGGGACGAGTACTACCAGATCGAAAGGACGAGACACCCCATGAAGAGACGATGTCGGTCACACGCACTTGCCATCATCTCAACAGCGGTGCTGATCGCGCTCACCGCGGCGTCGCCGGCGCGGGCCGAAGCCCAAGCCAAACCGAACATCCTCGTCATCTGGGGCGATGACATCGGCCGCGACAACATCAGCGCCTACAGCCTCGGCATCATGGGCTACTGGACGCCGAACATTAACCGCCTGGCGAAGGAGCGGGCGCTGTTCATTCGCTCAAGGCGATGGAGGCCATGAAACGCCTGAAGGAGCTGGAGAGTTTCCCGGCACCGAGCAACTGATCGGAGGGCGAAGAGCGTGGCGTCTGCGGCCCTCTCCCACGCGGAGATGATGCGCGGGAGAGGGAGCTCGGCTTCCTGGACGATTGAGCGCAGCACGACGATTCCTCTTCGCCGTCGACGAGGACAACACGACACGCAGGGAGAGAGGGCCGATGAATGTGAGAGCATACCCCCGATTCTTGACGATGCTGCATCGCACGCTGGCGGCCCTAACCGCTGCACTGCTACTGGTGACCGCGGCCCAGGCACAGGACGCCACGAAGGCAACCGGCGGAGACGACGACGCCACCAAGCTCGCCAAGGAAACACAAAACCCGGTGGCCAACCTGATCAGCGTCCCGTTCCAGAACAACTTCAACTTCGGCGCCGGCAGCAAGGACAAGATGGTCTGGAACCTCAACGTCCAGCCGGTGATCCCCATCTCGATCTCCGAGGACTGGAACCTGATCACGCGAACGATCATGCCGATCATCAACCAGCCGGCGCTCTTCCCCGGCGCCGACAACGCCTTCGGACTCGGAGACATCAACCCCACGGTGTTCTTGTCTCTCGCTAAACCCAGCAAGTTCATCTGGGGCCTGGGACCGACGATGACGTTACCGACGGCCAGCACCGGGCTCCTCGGCAGCGGCCGATGGAGCGCCGGCCCGGCGGCAGTCGGGCTGTTGATGGATGGCCCGTGGGTGGTCGGCGCACTCGCCAACCAGCAATGGGACTTCGCCGGCTGGGGCGACAAACATGTGAACGCATTCCTCGTGCAGCCGTTCGTGAACTACAACATCGCCCACGGCTGGTATCTCACCACGGCGCCGATCATCACCGCCGACTTCTCGGCCAGCGGCGACAATCATTGGACCGTCCCAGTCGGCGGTGGCGGCGGCAAGCTGTGGCGCATCGGCAAGGTGGGCCTGCCGGTGAACACGCAATTGCAAGCATTCTACAACGCTGAGACGCCCGAGTTCGGTCCGGACTGGCAGCTGCGTGCGCAGGTGCAGTTCCTGTTTCCGAAGTGAGCAATGTCGTTTCAGAACCGAGCCGGCTGCCCTTCCAATCCGTCATGCCCGCAGTTTTCTAGCGGGCATCCAGGGGGGCGGAGTGGATTCCCGCTGAAGGATTGCGGGAATGACGACAGGGCAGACAAGAGTCGCTGGTTCGCAAATGACCCGTGCCCGCCGGATTCGTGCAGGCACAGAGGCCTGCACCCACTGATGATGGATGGGTTCGCGTGCCGCAGATCATCTTGGTTCACCGTCCAGGAAGCACCCGTGCTGAGGAGTGAGGTATTGATCCCCCGGCCTGGTTGGCGCTAACTGAGCGGCCGGGAGGGACATGCTTATGAAGAAAATCTGGAGAACTGTGTCGCCTGTGACGCTGGCCGCGTGTCTGTCGGCGTCGGTAGCGTACGCCGGATCGACGAAGTGTTTGCTCACGTTTGATCTCAAAGAGTGGGCTGCCTTCTACGAGAGCGCGACGGGCACTGGTAAGATCACCTGTGACAACGGGCAGTCAGCAGCCGTGACGATCCGGTCGAAGGGCGGCGGGCTGTCGGTCGGGAAGTTTACCATCAAGGATGGCCGCGGCTCGTTCACCGATGTGTCCAGCATCGACGAAGTGTTCGGCAAGTACCTCGCTACCGAACGCGATGCCGCAGCAGGGAAGGCGGCGGACGCTTGGGTGATGACCAAAGAGAAGGTGTCGCTGGCGCTTGCTGGCACCGGCAAGGGCTGGGAGCTCGGCTTCTCCGTCGACGAGTTCATCATCGAGAAACAGAAGTAGGCCGCTCGCGCGCCGGCCTCCAATACTTCCCCCACCGCTCGCTGAGCCGGCAGGGTGCGCCCACCGCAGCTCTAAAGGTCTGACGCGCCACGCATGGCTCGCCGGTGGCACGGCACCTCGCCGCATTCCGTGCGTGTAAGTGGTCGCCTCGCCGTTCAGGAGCATGACCGGGTCTCTTCTAGGCCTGCGGCCAGCCGAGACTTCCGGAAATGTTCCGCGAAATTTCCGGACATCCGAGCGAATCTCTGCGAGGATCACGGCGGACCGTCCATCATGATGGCACCTTAACCAAGGGAGGATTCAAATGCGACGAAGAGGGATTCGGACGACATTGCGAGTGTGGATACTCGGAGCCGCAACGCTCGTTGGGGGCTGCGTCATGCAGTCGACGTACAACTCGATGCTCCAGCAGCAACAGGCCATCGAGAGCTCGCTGCGCTCGGAGATCAGCGCCGACCAGGTGCAGATCGAGCAGCTCAAGGACGGGATTCGCGTCCGCATGTCGGGCGTGCTGCTCTATCGCGAGGGCAGTGTGGAGCTCACCCCGAAGGGGCGTGCAGCGCTCGACAAGGTCGCGCCGCAGTTTGTCGCGGAGACCTACGAGATCGATGTCGTGGGCAACACTGATAACCTGTCAATCGGTCGCGAGCTCGCCGAACGCTATCCGACCAACTGGGAGCTCGCCGGGGCGCGCGCTGCGATGGTCGTGCGCTATCTGCAGGAGCAGAGCGTCGACCCGACGCGGCTGCGGTCAATCTCGGCGGGACAGTATCACCCTGTAGATTCCAACGACACCGCCGACGGGCGGGCGCGCAACCGCCGCACCGAGATCCTGCTGCGCCCGCGCTGACCGATGGGGACGATCCGAGGCGACCTGTTGGTGGTGGCAGGCACGTGAATCCGCGCGCCGCGCACGCTTTGGCAACAAGTCTGGCGTTGCTAGTTCTCCTGGCGGCGCGCGCATCCTGTCGCGCCGACCCGCAGGTCACAGCACGCGACGCTGACTCGGAAGAGACGCTGAACGAGAAGGTCAACGACCCGACCGCCAGTCTGACGTCACTGCAGTTCAAGGAAGAGTACACGCCGGCCGAGTACGGCACGAGCGCGCAGCCCAACACGTTCCTGATTCGTCCGATCGTGGCGGTCCGCCCGCACGGGCCGTTGCACCTCGAGCAAATTGTCAGGCCGACGTTCTCTGTGAACACCGTGCCGCAGGGGAAAGGCGCCTCGACCGTCACGGCACTCGGCGACACGCAGTTGTTCGATCTCTTTGTGGCACCGTGGCCAAACGCTCAAGAGACAAAGTTCCGGTGGGCGATCGGGCCCTACTTCATCTTTCCCACCGCCACGGATGACCGCGTAGGCAAGGGCGCATGGCAGGTCGGTGGGGCGACAGCGTTCAGGTACAAGGGAATCGCAAATCTATTGGTTAGCGCTCTGGTGCAACAAGCAACCTCATTCGCGTACACGTCGTCGAGCCGGTCTCCGATCACCTCGCTGACTGTTCAGCCGATCCTTACCTACCAGCTCGGTCGCGGCTGGTACCTCAAGTCCAGTGACGCTACCTGGACTTTCAACTTGCGGCACCACACCTCGACGGAGATGCCGCTCAGCGCCGGAGTCGGCAGGGTCTGGGAACTGGCCGACCAGCTGGCGATCAACACCGCGGTCGCGGGCGAGTGGACGGCGTATCGCCAATTTGCTCGGCAGACCGAGCAATCTACGTTGAAATTCGAGGTCACTATGCTCTTTCCGAAGCTGGCACTGTGAACGCAAATTATAGAGTCGTCGCTCGCCTGCAGGACGAAGCGCTCAGGATTTCCGGAAAGTTTCCATGAATTTTCAGGACTTCAAACGGTTTCGTCTGAAAAAAACTGATATGCAGGGAGAAATCGAAGGGAAGGGGTAACTTATGAGGAGACGATTTCCGGCAAACGCACTCACCGCTACCTCGGCCGCGCTGCTGGCAGCGCTCATTGCAGCCGCTGCTCCGGCTGCGGCGGCCGACAAACCCAACATCGTCGTCATCATGGGTGACGACATCGGCATGTGGAACATCGGCGCCTATCACCGCGGCATGATGGCCGGGCGGACGCCGAACCTCGACAAGATCGCCAAGGAGGGAATGCTATTCACCGACTACTACGCCGAGGCGAGTTGCACGGCGGGTCGCGCGAACTTCATCACCGGCGAGCTGCCCATCCGCACCGGCATGACCACGGTCGGCCAAGCGGGTGCCAAGATCGGCATTCCGGCGGAAGCCTGTACCATTGCCACCGCGCTCAAAGCGCAGGGCTACGCCACCGGCCAGTTCGGCAAGAACCACCTGGGCGATTTGAATGAGTTCCTGCCCACGGTGCACGGCTTCGACGAATTCTTCGGCTACCTCTATCACCTCGACGCGATGGAAGACCCGGCGCACCCCAACTACCCGCAGAATCTCCTGAACGTCGTCGGCCCGCGCAACATGGTACACAGCTGGGCCAGCGATAAGGATGACGCCACCGAGATGCCGCGCTGGGGCAAAATCGGCAAGCAAAAGATCGAGGACGCCGGCCCGCTCTATCCCAAGCGGATGGAGACGGTCGACGACGAGATTCGCGATCTCGCGCTCAAATTCGTCGACAAGGCCAAGGCGGACGGTAAGCCGTTCTTCCTCTGGCTCAACCCCACGCGCATGCACATCGTCACCCATCTCTCAGAGAAGTACGAGAAGATGCGCACCGCGGAGAACGGCTGGTCGGAAGAAGAAGCCGGCATGGCCCAACTCGATGACGACATCGGTCTGGTCATGAAGAAGCTCAAGGACCTGGGCCTGGACGACAACACCATCGTCGTCTTCACCACCGACAACGGCACCGAGCTCTTCACCTGGCCCGATGGCGGAACGACGCCGTTTGCGCAGTCCAAAGGGACGGTCATGGAAGGCGGCTTCCGCGTGCCAGCGATTCTGCGCTGGCCTGGTCATGTGCCGGCGGACTCGGTGCAGAACGGAATCATGTCCGGCATGGACTGGTTCCCGACCTTGCTGACCGCCGCAGGCAATCCCAACATCACCGATCAGTTGCTCAAGGGCGTGAAGCTCGGCGACCGGACCTACAAGAACCATCTCGACGGCTACGACCAGACTGCCATGATTACTGGGAAGGGCCCGTCCACGCGTCACGAAATCTTCTACCTCGGCGAAAGCACGGTCGGCGCGGTGCGCATTGACGACTACAAGTATCGTTTCATTGACCAGCCCAACGGCTGGCTGGGTGAAAAGACCCACGTCGACGTGCCCTACCTGATCAACCTGCGCCTCGATCCGTTCGAGCGTCAAGGCTGGCCCAACCACGGGACGAAAGAAGGGGCGCAGCAATACTTCGATTGGTTCAAGTTCCAATTCTGGCGCTTTGTGTTCGTCCAGCAGGTGATGGGCAAGGAAATCCAGACCTTCCTCGATTACCCGCCGATGCAGCGGGGCGCGAGCTTTAATCTTGATGCAGTCAAAGCGGAGATGGCGAAAAAGATGGCCGAGGCAGAGAAGGCGGCCAAAGGCAGCGGTGACTAACCGGATGACGTTCACGGCAGGCGGCTCGCGAGAGTCGCCTGCCTTCTCTCCGACCGCGGGCCGCACCCGTCCCGAACAGGGTGCGGCCCAGCATTCCATTCAAACGGTGATGAAGTACCCACCGATGCAGAAGGGTGCGAGCTTCAACCTCGAGGCGCTGAAGGCGGAGCTCGAGAAGAAGATGGAGATGATGAAGGGCCAGCAGGGCCAGTGAACGCACGCGAGGTGGGCGCCGCATCGGGGCGCCCACCTTTCTCTCGGTAGGCGAGGGCAGGGTCAACTCGACGGCCCGCCAGCCCGCGCGCCAGCACGATTTCGTCGAACTTTCGGGGAAGTTTCCGGACCCACGGGTTCCGGTGTGGTCAGATGTGCGCGATGGAAGTCGAAGGAAGTGAGAAACGGGAGCACTTGTCTGCTGGGCGTGATCGCGTCGCTGAGGAAGGAAGATCGTTATGACGATAAGGCCATCAGTCGTACTGCTCATGCTGCTCTCCACTCTGCTGGCGCCGCGCTCCTCCATGGCGCAGCAGATCACTGGCGTACCGGGCTCACCGAGCGCCACGCTGACGATCGACGGGAAACAACTCCCGCCGCCACCGCTGCAGTTCGGCGGCGTGATCAAGGAAAGCGCCTTGGATTCGACACAGTGGTGGCCGCCGCGCGTGGTGCCGCCCAAAGGCGCGCCCAACGTGCTCCTCATCATGACCGACGACCAGGGCTATGGCGTTTCGGGCACCTTCGGCGGGGTCATCGCGACGCCGGCGTTGGATCGCATTGCCAACGCGGGATTGCGCTACACGCAGTTCCACTCCACGGCGCTGTGCTCGCCGACGCGGGCGGCGCTGATCACCGGCCGCAACCATCACTCGGTGGGCTCCGGCGTGATCGGCGAGCTGTCCACTGGTTATCCGGGCTACGATTCCGTCATCGGTCCGGAGAACGCCAGCGTCGGCACGATCCTCACGGAGAACGGTTACGCCACCTCGTGGTTTGGCAAGAACCATAACACGCCCACCTATCAGTACAGCGCGGCTGGTCCCTTCGACCAATGGCCCTCGGGGATGGGCTTCCAGTATTTCTACGGCTTCATGGGCGGCGAGACCGACCAGTGGGCGCCCTACTTGTTCCGCGATCATACCCAGATCTTCCCGTTCGTCGGCAAGCCCGGCTATAACCTCACCACCGACTTGGCGGACGAGGCCATCAAGCATATGCGCGATCTGAACGCCGCCGCGCCCGAGAAGCCGTTCTTTGTTTACTATGTGCCTGGTGGCACCCACTCGCCGCACCAGCCGACCAAGGAATGGATCGCGAAGTTCAAAGGCAAGTTCGATATGGGTTATGAAAAGTTGCGCGACCAGATCTTCGCCAACCAGAAGCGGCTCGGCGTGATCCCCGCCAACGCGCAACTCACCCCGTGGCCGGATGAGATCCCGAAGTGGGACACGCTTTCAATGCTGCAAAAGAAACTCTATGCGCGCGAGGCGGAAGTCTTTGCCGCCTACGCTGCCTATACCGACTATGAGATTGGCCGCGTCATTCAGGAGGTTCAGGATCAGGGCAAGCTCGACAACACCCTGATCATCTACATCTGCGGCGACAACGGCACCAGCCCGGAAGGCACCCTGTCCGGCACCTACAATCAGCTCACCGCCTACAATGGAATTCTGAAAGCACCTGAGGCCCTGCAGCTATTGCATTATGAAGAGTGGGGCTCGGACAAGACCTACCCGCACATGTCGGTGGGCTGGGCATGGGCGTTTGATACGCCGTTCAAGTGGACTAAGCAGGTGGCGTCGCATTTCGGCGGCACGCGGCAGGGTCTGGCGATTTCGTGGCCCGGCCACATCACGGACAACGGTGGCATCCGCACCCAGTTCCACCATGTCATTGACATCGTACCGACGGTCCTTGAAGCCGCGGGCATACAAGCACCGGTCACGGTCGACGGCATTACGCAAAGGCCCATCGAAGGCGTGAGCATGGCCTACACGTTCGACAAAGCCAACGCCGGCGCGCCGTCGAAGCGCGACACGCAGTATTTCGAGATGGCCGCCAACCGCGCGATCTACCACGACGGTTGGATTGCTACGACGACGCCGTTCGCCCCGCCTTGGGACTTGGCAACGGGCAAGTTGCCCGATGTCATCAACGGTTACAAATGGGAGCTTTACAACATCACCGAGGACTATTCGGAGAACAATGACCTTGCAGCGAAGATGCCGGAGAAATTGAAGGAGTTGCAGGCGTTGTTCGCGACCGAGGCGGCGAAATACAACGTCTTCCCCTTGGATAACACCGCCTTTTCGCGCTTGCTGACGCCGCGACCAAGCGCGGTCGCCGGGAAAACCGTCTTCACTTACACGGGTGAGAATGCCGGCATTCCCCTCGGAAATGCTCCCAGCATCTTGGGCAAGGACTACACCATCACTGCCGAGGTGACAGTCCCCAAAGGCGGGGCGGAAGGAATGATCGTGACTCTGGGCGGCCGCTTCGGCGGGTATGCTCTCTACCTGCTCAAAGGCAAGCCGGTTTTCGTTTACAACTTCCTCGATCTGGAGCGCTTCCGCTGGGAAGGTGGCATCGGCGGCATGGTCGGCGAGGATCTGTTTGGCCGTGCGCTCAAGCCGGGCAAGCACACGCTCGTGTTCGACTTCAAATACGACGGACCCGGCCCCGCCAAGGGTGGCACCGGCGTGCTGACGGTTGATGGCAAGGAGTTGGCCCGCAAGACGATCCCGCACACGATTCCATTGATGATGGCCATCGACGAGACCTTCGACATCGGCGTGGACACCCGCTCGGCCGTCGACAGCAGCTACAAGCTGCCGTTCCGCTTCACCGGGACAATCGACAAGCTGACCTTCAAGCTCGGGCCGGAGCAGTTGACGGCAGGGGATCAGAAGGCCGCTGCAGAAGCCGTCGCCCGGGCGAAGGACTAGGGCCTGCGGCCGGCGTAAGTGAGAACCATGTTGCGCCCGAGTCAAGCTTTTGCGAGGGCAGCCCATAGCGACCAACGGGAGCGGGCCATAGAAAAGACGCTGGGCGCAGCCCGATGAACCAGTTGCTCACAGTCACCGCCATCATCGAAACGGCCACGGGATTGGCGTTGATGGCCATGCCCACCGTCGTCGTTCGGCTTCTGCTCAGTGGTGAAATCTCCGGCGCGAGCATTCCCCTCGGCCGCGTGGCCGGCTTTGGATTGCTCTCGTTGGGTGTGGCGTGCTGGCCGGGACGTGAGGCCACCGGCACGGGTCCCGCCCTCCGGGCAATGCTGACGTACAATTCACTGGCGACGCTCTATTTCTTTTACCTCGCCATCGGCGGCGGATTGGTCGGGCCACTCTTGTGGCCGGTGGCGGTGTTGCACGGCGCTCTGGCGGTCCTGCTGGCGCGGAAATGGAGGTTGGGAAACACGGCACGCTAGGCGCGTGCGTCTCGTCTGAACCGCCACGCTTCGGAGCGAGCGCGGCATGATTTCCTCGAACTTACCTAGAACTTTCCGGACCCACCGGGCTCCAGTGTGGTTTGGATGTGGGCAATGCAAACCAACGGAGGTGAGAAAGCTATGATCAAGCGACTGTACCTGTGCGCAACGATATCCACTCTGCTATTCGCTGGCGCCGCTGGCGCGCAACAGTTTCCGATGATGAACATCGTCGCCGACAGGATCATCGAGAGGTATCAAAAGTCGTCCTGCGAGCAGCTGTGGCAGAAGAAAGGGAAGCGCAAGACGGACGAAGAAAAGAACGCCATCCAAATGCTGCGTGACGATCCGCAGATGCGCGCCGCCTTCATCGACAAAATCGCGGCCCCGATCGCCAACAAGATGTTCGAATGCGGGATGCTCCCATGACCATCGCTCGACGAGGGCTGCGGGTTGGTTGCTCGTCGAGAGTCGTGATGATCCAACCGCTGGTGCGCGGCTGGACGCTGCTGCTCGCGTTGAGCGTGTTCTTGGCCGCGGCGAGCGCCGGGGCTCAGGGGCCGCAGCAAGCACCGCGCTCCGCAAAACGGCCCAAGTCGCCGAGCAAGGGCGCGGCGCGTATGCTCGAGCCGGTGGTCGAGCCCAAGGCCACCGACATCCTGAAGGCTGTCAGCAGCCGCCTGGCTGCTGCCCACACGATGAAGTTCACTGCCGTGGTCTTCTACGAGAACCCGAGCCTCATCGGACCTCCGCTCGTCTATACGACAAAGTCTGAGGTTATCCTGGAGCGGCCCGACAAGCTGCGCGTGATCACGTCCGCCGACGGTCCCCCCAGTGAGTTCTACTACGACGGCAAGATGATGATGGCGTTCGCGCCGACCGAGAACCTGGTAGCCGTTGCCGACGCCCCGCCAACGATCGACGCGGCGCTGAAGGCAGCCTACGACTCCGCTGCCATCTATTTCCCATTCTCCGACCTCGTCGTCGCCGACCCGTACAAGGACATTTCCGACGACCTGAAGTTCGCATTCTACATCGGCCAATCGCGCGCCGTTGGCGGAACGACGACCGACATGGTGGCGTACGGCAACGGCAGCGTGTTTGTGCAGGCGTGGATCGGGGCGGACGACAAGCTGCCGCGGATGGTGCGGGCGATCTACCGCGATGATTCGGCGCGTCTGCGCCATCAGATGGAGCTCTCCGACTGGCTGCTCGACCTCGCCGTACCAGCGGACACGTTCGGATCGACGAACGCGGCAAGCGCGACGAAGATCCAGTTCGCCCGCCCCGATCCGAAGCTCCCACCGAGCTCCAAGCCACCTGCGAAGGGCAAGAAGGCAGCCAAGTCCCAGTGAGGAGGTACAGCCCATCATGAAGAAGATCGTCGCCGGCGTTGTCAGTCTGTTGGTCTCGGCGCTCTCGGGTAAGCCGGCCACTGCTTGGTCGCATGCGAACGCTTGGGGAGGCAGTACGTCACACGCCTACGGCTCGGGGTCCACAACCCGGAGCGACGCCTGGGGTGGCAGCGAGACACACACCTACGGGCAGGGCACGACCGCGAGCAACCGCTACGGGGACACCGCGACGCACGCCGAGGGGTCGGGGTCCACGACCGCGACCAACCCCTACGGCGGCAGCGCCACGCACACCTACGGACAGGGCACAACTGCGACGAACCAATACGGCGGCTCGGCAACGCACGCCGAGGGGTCGGGGACTACGACCGCGACGAACCCCTACGGCGCCAGCGCCACTCACACCTACGGCGAGGGCACGACCGCCACGAACCAATACGGCACCACCGCTACGCACGCTTATGGCTCGCCGTATACCACCGTGAGCACCCCCTACGGCGCGACGGCTTACCACAGCCCTTACTACGGCGGCTACTACCCGGCGTACCATCCGCCCACCACCGTGAACGTCTACGGATCCAGTTGCGGCAACTGCGGAGGGTGGTCCACCGCCGGTGCCGCCGCTGCAGGCGCCGCGGTCGGCGTGGCCGCAGGGGTAGCCATCGGCTCGGCCAGCGCCAACGCAGCGAGTACGAACGCCTACTCCGCGGGCTACGCCGCCGGCGCGTCCAACACCGGGTATGCGATGGGCGCGATCTATCCGACGCTGCCTGCCGGGTGCGCCAAGCCCAGCGTGGGCGGTATCACCTACTACCTGTGCGGCAATACGTGGTTCCAGCCGTCCTACGGTGCGAACGGCGTCTACTACCGCGTGGTACCTACGCCCTGAGGCGGCTCGCGCCGAGCGGCAAGCTCAAGGAACATACGCCGCCAGCATACAGAGAATGAGCATGCCGCAGTCTCCGCGTGTGGCGTGAAGGCTTGTCGTTGTGTATGTGACGTCGAGCGAAAACGAGTCCTCCAAGTCTTTCGCGGAAGGGGCCCTGCGGACGATGCATCTAGCGTATGTTCGATCGATCGGTCTTTTGATCGTTTCCGTTGCGCTGGTACTTCCAGCGAATGTCCACGCAGACCCTTACCTGGAACAAGAAGCTGACCAGGCCGAACAGGCGCCTGATGCCGGTGAGAACCCCCCGGACGACGGTAACGCACCGTCCGGCGGCGCCAGCGCGTCTGCCCAGCAAGCGGGCCCGGTAGACCAGGCCTGGCCGCGGCAGATCAACGGCGATGGATACTCGATCTACCTGTACGCGCCGCAAGTGGAGGGATGGGACCAGAAAAAGCTCGAAGCCCGCGCAGCGGTGGCGGTGCAGACACAAGATTCTGCCGAACCAACCTACGGCGTCATCTGGCTCTCGGCTCGGACGCAGGTGGACAAGCAGAAGGGAGTCGTTACCCTCAAGGATCTCCAAGTCACAAAGGCCAGCTTCCCCGCTGCATCCGATGGCGGCCCTGACTACCTCGCGCTGATGCGGAGCAGCGTACCGACGGGAGCTCGGACCATCGGACTTGCGCGGTTGCAGGCGAATCTCGCCGCCGCACATGCGGTGGAGAAGAGCCGCAAGAGCACGCTCAAAAATGACCCGCCGCGGATCATCTACAGCACCACCAAAGCGATGCTCGTGCTGATCGATGGAAAGCCGGTTCTGCGGCCAGTGCCCGGAACGCATTTGTCTCGAGTGATCAACACGCGAGCGCTGATCGTGAACGACCAATCGACGAGCAAGTTCTATCTCTACGTCGTCAACCAATGGCTGGAGGCGACGAGCATCGATGGGCCATGGTCGGGAGCGCAGGATGCTCCCGACGGGCTGGATGCGGCGAAGCAGGCCGCGGTCGCCAGCAAGCAGGTCAACCTGCTTGACCAGGCCGGGTCGAATGCGCGGATGGCCGTCGATTTTGGCGCGTTCCCAACCGTGTACACGAGTACGGTCCCCGCCGAGTTGATTCAGGCGCCCGGGCCGCAGATGCTCGCACCGATCGAAGGCACGCAACTGCAGCAAGTCCAGAACACCACCGACAACATCTTCCAGTACACTCCGACGCAGGACTACTACGTGCTTCTGTCAGGACGGTGGTTCCGCGCGAAGTCAACCGACGGGCCGTGGGCGTTCGTTCCGGCGAACGCATTGCCGGCCGATTTCGCGCAGATTCCCGAACCGAACCTGGCCAGCCTGGTCCTCGCGTCGGTCGCGGGAACGCCGTGGGCGAAACAGGCGCTCATCGACAACACGATTCCGCAAACTGCAACCGTCAGCCGCAGCCAAGCGACCTTCGCACCTGCGTTCGACGGTGAGCCGCAGTTCAAACCGATCGCCGGCACCGCGCTGCGCTACGCGGCCAACTCGGCGACGCCGATCATCGAGGACCAAGGCGATCCGTACTATGCCGTCCACAACGGCGTGTGGTTTCGCGCCAGCTCGCCGCGCGGCAGGTGGGATGTGGCCACCTCGGTGCCGCGCGAGATCTACACGATTCCTCCGAGCTCGCCGCTCTACTACACCACGTTTGTGAACATCTACGGGGCGTCCGGTGATGAGGTGTATGTCGGCTATACGCCTGGCTACATGGGCGCGTTCGCATCCCCTGAAGGCGTCGTCGTGTACGGTACCGGCTGGGCATACGAGCCCTGGGTCGGGTCGTACTGGATCGGTCCTCCGGGGACCTACGGGCTTGGAACAGATCTCACGTGGGATCCGCTTGTAGGCTATGGTTTCGGGTTCGCGGACGATGTGTACTTTGGTCCCTGGTGGGGGCCGCTCGGACAGCGATGGGCCGACGGGCTGGATTGGCGCCTGCACAACTTCGGTGCGACCGACGTCTACGGCCGCTGGGGTGCACGGGCGCGTGCCGCCGAGTCGGCGCGCGTCACCGACAGCGCACTCGGAGGGTGGAGAGCAGACTTGTACGCGGGTCGTGACGGGTTGGTGTACCGGCGAGGGGAGCGCGGCTGGGAGGGCAATAGGGGCGGCGACTGGCATCGTGGCGTGGCGGCAGGGGCGGGCCTGGAAAGCGATTGGCTCGGGCGACGGATGGCGAGCGATGAGATGCGGGCCTATCGCGCCCACAGCGTGGGCGCCATGGGATTCGGTGGCGTCCGGCGCCGGTGAGCGGGCATCGGGCCGGCGTCCCGAAACGAGCGCGAGATCGCCTTATTCTCGGCGGTGCTGTTGCACGTCCTCCAGGATTGGTTTGAGCAGGATCGCGTCGTGCTGCGCAATCGCCAGGCTCCCCTTTGGCGTGGTGTGAACGTGATCGGTGAAGTATTCCGAATGCCCCGTAACCTCTGATCCGAGATCAATCAGCACGACCTTCTCGCTGCTTGCGACAGAACGAATGTGGCGGTCGCAGGTGTCGAACATGGCCAGGAGTTGCTCGTGAGTTGGCGTGCCTGGGATCTTGTGGCGCAGGATGCGAGGGACGTAGGTTGCGAATGTTGCGCAGCGAGACCGGACTCCAACAGTAGCTTCGCCACGCTGGCGCTGGCGTTGTGCTGCATCGGACGACATCGACCAACCATATAGTTGACCTTAGATTTGGCGGCCGTTTGCAAATGGCGCGATATGTTTGGTCGCGCCGCCTGCAGTTCGTGCAAACCGGGAGGAGGTTGCCAGCAAGCTCAGCGATTGGCGAGCGTCCGAAAGCCCTTCCCGCGGAGCAAGCGGTCGTCGGCAGTGACCAACGTCAGCTCGTAGACGTCTGCGGTCGCTGCAAGGAACCGGTCGGCCGGATCCTCATGCTCGACGCGCACAAAACGGCTGCGTGTCGCCACTTCACGACTGAGTGGTGCATCGTGCATGGGCGCGCGCGAGAGGGCCGCTTCCACCCATTCGGGCGGCGCCGTTCCGCCTTGGACGCGCACGCGGCCCCGCTCGGCGAGCAGCAGGAATTCCCAAATGCTGATCGGCGACAGCCACAGCTGGTTGCGCGCGTCGGCGAGTGCCGTAGCCACTCGCTTGGTGAGTCGCTCGGGCTCGGCGTGGCTCCACAGCCAGATGTGGGTGTCGAGGAGCAGATTCATTTGAGCGTTTCCCACGTCACCATCTCGCTTGATGGCGCCACGATATCCCCCGGGATTTCAAGCGTCCCGCGCAGCGAGCCCAGCCATGCGCGCGGCGGGCGTTCTGGAGACGGAGGAACGACGTCGGCGACGGGTTTCCCGAAGCGCGTGACGCGCAGCGGACGACCCGTCCGGCGCACCCGTTCGAGTGTCGCCAAGCAGGTCGCTTTGAACTTTGAGATCGCCATTTCTTCCATGCGACGCTCTCTACTATGGTCTCTGACTATGGTCAATTCTGTTTGCAGCAAACCAGCCGTCCAACAGTCTCAGGAAGTCGGCATGCACGCCGCGTGCTTCCGCTACAAATCTGTGGCAAGCGAGCGCAGAGGTGCGTCGGTTCAGATGGCTGGTGAACAGACAGGCGCGCATCGGACACCGATTGCAGGAGAGGTCACCCACATGAGCCAGGATCATCCTTACGAACAACTCGTTGCTAAGACCCGCCAAGGCATCGCCGGCGCCGCCGACGATGGGCTTTGGAAGGCCTCGACGGGGACGGCAGCATTCTCGGCAGCCCCGGCTTCATCGTGCGCCGTGCGGCGGGCGCGGCGCCGCGACAGTACTACTACTTGTATCACCGCCACCAGCGGCGCGCGAGATTTCCGAGAATCTTCCGCGGATCTTCCGGACTTGCGCAATCGTTAGCGGCATGATTCACAGCGCCATACCGACAACTTTCGGAACCAACGAGAGGTGGTGCACGATGATGAGGCGGTCAGCAATTGTTGTAGGCGTCATAGCGATGCTTGGCATGTTCCTCCGGTCGCAGGCTGCGGCGGCGGAGGCGGCATCGACACAAACGTACTCGGGCAACTTCCTCACGCGCTCGACCTTCATGGGCGATTGGGGCGGGCCGCGCAATGACTGGGCGGCGAAGGGTATCACCTTGAATGGGACCGCGACCCAGATCGAGCAAGGCGTCGTCAGCGGCGGCAAGAGCGGCGTGTGGGAGTATGGCGGCCGCGGAGACGTCACCGGAAATCTCGACACTCAAAAACTCGGACTCTGGCCCGGAGGATTCCTGACGGTGGAGCTCGAGGCCAATTGGTCCCAGGGGGTCAACGCTAAGACCGGCGCGCTCTTGCCGGCGAACACGAACCAGCTCTTTCCGATACCCGGCGGTGACAACGTCGCCATTCCGGATCTGTCCTTTGCCCAGTTCCTTTCGCACTACGTCGGCGTGACCGCCGGGAAGCTGCAAACTATCTCCCAGGGCGATCTGAACGAGTTCGCGCACGGCAAGGGTGATACCCAGTTCTTGAATGTGGCGTTCAACGTCAATCCAGCTCTCCTCATAGTACCGTACTCGACGTTGGCTGCGGGGGTTATCGTGTTGCCCACCGCCGATCCGAACGAGGCCATTGTGAAGTTTGTGGTGACTTCCGCTACCGGCAAGGCCAGTACCGCCGGGTTCGATGATATCAACGGCGCGCTGTTTGTGGGCGAGGGCCGAATGCGTACCGGCTTCTTTGGCCTCACCGGCCATCAGTTGCTCGGCGGGGTCTATTCGAACAAAAGCTATACGTCACTTGATCAACGTCTGAGCTCTGTCATCGGCAACCGCCCGCTGGTGAAGCACGACGGGACGTGGGCGATGTACTACAATTTCGACCAGTATCTCTATCAGCCGAAAAAAGGGGTGGATCAGGGCGTCGGGTTGTTCGCACGCTTCGGCGCCTCTGAGGGCGATCCGGTTCCAGTGCAATACTTCTACAGTCTAGGCTTTGGCGGCAAGGGCGTCATTTCCGGCCGGTCGCTCGACCAGTGCGGAATCGGTTACTACTACAGCAGCATCAGCAACCCGACATTGCAGGTCCCATTCTCCTCAAGGTCGTTCCTCAGAGATGAGTGGGGGTTCGAGGGCTATTACAATGTCGCCCTCACGCCGTGGTTCCTGCTGACACCCGATGTCCAGGTCATCGGGCCGAGTCAGAAACAGCAGTTCGCCGGTTTGCGCGCGCGCGACAACGTCGGCACGGCGACCGTCCTCGGTATCCGGGGACAGGTGATATTCTGATGCACCAATGCGTGAAGCGTCGCTCGTGAAGCGTATTTCGTCCGGTCATCTGACGTTAGCCGCGAGATACGCTTCACGCTTCACGAGTCCCGTAGTGGGATGAAAGGACGAAGCGCGATGGACCGAAGGACGCGAGTTGCTGTGGTGGTGGGGTGTCTATTCGTGGCAACGCTAGCCGTCGCCGGTTGCGCCAGCCATATGGGAGGGAAGGGGACAGGCGTCTTCGAGACCAAGGACATCGCCGAGGCGGCCTACATCTACGGATTCCCGATGATCGCCAACTACAAGGCGCTCTACGAATTCACGATCGACAAGACGTCGGGGCAGTACAAGGCGCCGTTCAACCAGATCGCCAATGAAGCGCACGTGGCCACGCCGAAGGACACGGCCATCGTCACGCCGAACAGCGACACGCCGTACTCGCTGCTCGAGATGGATCTGCGCGCCGAGCCGGTCGTCCTCTGTGTCCCCGAGGTCGAGAAGGCGCGGTACTACTCGGTGCAGCTGGTTGATATGTACACGTTCAACGTTGGCTACATCGGCAGCCGCGCCACGGGCAACGGCGCCGGCTGCTACATGGTCGCGGGGCCGAGTTGGAAGGGCGCGACTCCCGCCGGTGTCGCCAAGGTCTTCCCGTTGGAGACCGAGTTCGGGATGGCGATTTACCGCACCCAGCTCTTCAATCCGGCGGACATCGACAACGTGAAAAAGGTGCAGGCGGGTTACAAGGTGCAGACCTTGTCGCAGTTCCTCGGCCAGCCGGCTCCCATCGCTGCCTCCGACCCAAAGTGGCCGAAGTTCGGCGAGAACGCCTTCAAGACCGACGCGTTTGCGTACCTGGACTTCCTGCTGCAGTTCTGCCCGGCGGTGCCGGAAGAGGCGGTCCTGCGGCAGCGTTTTTCCGAGATAGACATCGCCCCCGGGCGCGCCTTCGACTTTGAAAAGTTGCCGCTGGAAGACAAAGCCGCTGTCGGGATCGGGATCAAGGATGGCTTCGAGAAGATCAAGGCGAGGCGTGACGCCATCGGTAAGGAGGTCAACGGCTGGCGCGTGGGGGCGGCCTTCGGTGATCGGTCGTTCTACCACGGCGACTGGACGCTGCGCGCTGCGGCAGCGCTTGCGGGAGTCTTTGGAAATGACGCAGTCGAGGCGCTCTACCCGATGGTGGTGAGCGACAGCAAGGGTGACAAGCTCGATGGCAGCAAGCACCGCTACACGCTCACCTTCCCCGCGGGTCAGTATCCGCCCGTGAACGCCTTCTGGTCGGTGACGATGTATGACGGCAAGACGCAGCTCCTCATCGAGAACCCGATCAACCGCTACCTCATCAACTCGCCCATGCTCCTGGGCATGAAGAAGAACAAGGATGGATCGTTGACGATCTACGTGCAGAAGGACTCGCCGGGCAAGGACAAGGAGTCGAACTGGTTGCCGGCACCGAACGGTCCGATCTACATGGTGATGCGTCTCTACTGGCCGAAGCAAGCGGCACTCGACGGTGACTGGAAACCGGCGCCTATCGTGCGCGCCGACTGACGGCGCTCTCGAGTGACACGCTCAAAAGAGGAGGACATCGAATGAGGACAAGAAGGAACAAGACGATATGGGCAGCCGCTGTGTGCATCGCTCTCGGCATTGGCGGCTGTAGTGCGTCGAAAGAAGCGCCGCCACCCGCAGCGCCAGCGGCTCCCGCCCCGCTACCGGGCGGCGTCGTTGATGCAGGTTTAGTGACGGCAACGGCGACAGTGAAGGCGATCGACCAGAAGACGCGCCACGTTACCTTGCAGCGCGCCGACGGCTCGCTGATCAAGTTCCGCGCGGACGACAAAGTGCGGAACTTGGCACAGGTCAAGGTAGGCGACGTGGTGGCGGTGAGCTATTATGAATCGCTGGCCTACCAGGTGAAGAAACCAGGCACGGCCGCACCCGGAGCGGTGGTAGCCGGAGACGTCGAGCGGGCGAAGCTCGGGGAGAAGCCCGGCGCTGCCGGAGCGGTGACGACCACGATTACTGCGACCATCGCTGCTATCGATAAAGCGGCAGGTACGGTGACGCTCAAAGGTCCTGACGGAGACCTCAACACGATCAAAGTTCGGAACCCGAGCAACCTCGATCGCGTGACGGTGGGCGATCTCGTCGAGATCACCTACACCGAGGCAGTTGCGGTGTCGGTAGACTCGCCTGCGAAGAAGTAGCGGGCTGCGCCCAGCGCCTTTCTACGGACCGCTCCCGTTGGTCGCTATGGGCTGCCCTCGCAAAAGCTTGACGCAGGTGCAACATGTTCTCACTCGCAAGCGCCTAGCGATTCGTCGCCGGACCGCGGAACACACAAGGCTGCGGGACGGGGGAGTGGGAGACCCGTGAAGCCGGAGATCGTGATCGATACGCCGGACGCGTTGGCGCGCGTGTTCGCCGATCGCTTCGCCGCGCAAGCGCGCGCGGCGATCGGCGCGCGTCAGGTGTTCTCGTGCGCCTTGCCGGGTGGGTCGGTGGCTGAGACGTTCTTTCCCGTGCTGGCGCGGGCGCCGGTGGTGTGGGACCGGGTCGAGTTCTTCTGGGGCGACGAACGCGCCGTCGGACCCGACGACCCCGACTCGAACTACGGACTCGCCAGGCGCCTCCTCCTCGATCCGGTGCGCGCCGAAGGTCGACGCGTACACCGCATCGTCGG
>JBGQHM010000071.1:0-22544 GCA_041497995.1 Binatia bacterium
CCCGGAAATGCCTCGCCCTTCCTTGCTGCGCCGCGGGCCACTACGCAGCGCCGCGTATAACGCGTGGCGTCGGAAGAAGGGCGAGGCATTTCCGGGTCGTCGGCACCGCCACCACTCATCGCGACGGCCCCAAGTGGCAGCCAACACCCGGACCCGTGCGTGGGGAAATGCCTCGCCCCTACGTGCCACGTGCCACGTCCCTCATCGATCAGATCGACGTTCGAGCTGTCGCAGCTTGGCGTACACGAGAACCATCACGAGCACGATCATTCCGAGTGGCAGAAGGAGATTGCGCCGGCGGGCCTGGGCTTCGGCGAGGGTGGCGTTCGCGGCGGCTTCGCTCTTCATCGCCATCTTGACGGCTTCGTCGACCGCATCCACAACGGCGGCCGGATTCGCCAGGTGGGTCTGTGTCCGCACCTTGATGAGTTGCGGGCGGACGTCTTCGCGATAGGCGTACTGTTCCTCGCTGACCTCCATCCCCATCGCGGCGGCTCGCTGTAGTCCGGACTCGGTGTCGGCCATGACGGTCTTGAGTCGGTCGATCGCACTCCGCATCGCCACGGCTCCGTTGTTCCCGGCGCTGCCAGCGGCGTGGCAGCGAACGCACACTGTGCCCTCCTGCCCACCCAGCATATCGTCGCTCGCGCGGTGGATCTCGTGGTTGCTGTGGCAGGTGACGCACTCTGGTAGCCCGCGCTTATCGAACGCGGCCTTGTGCGGGCTGCGCACGAAGAAGGCCGCATTGTTGGCGTGACACTGCCCGCACACCTCGGCGATGGAGCTCACACCCGGCGGGGCAGCCCCGTGGTTTCCGTGGCAGTCGTTGCAGGCCGGCGCCGAGAGGTCACGCTTCACGAGCAGCAGCTCCGCGTGCACGCTGCGCTTGTATTTTGCCTCCTGGTCGGTCGGGATCTTGTACTCCGCCATGTAGGCGGCGTCGGAGTGGCAATGGCCGCAAGTGTCGGGCACGTTGGCCGCGAAGACGCGCGACTGAGCGCGATCCGCGGGGAGAATGCCGTGCACGCCGTGACAGCTGACGCACGTGGCCACCTTCTGGTCACCCTGCTGCAGGCGCTGCCCGTGGATGCTCGTCCAGTACTGCTGCAACTGGTCGGTGGCCAGCCGTGGATTGAAGCGGCGCATGTAGGTGCCGTCGGCGTGGCACCGTCCGCAGAAGGCCGGTATGTCCCTATGCTTCGGTTTGCCGCGAAATCCCTTGTCCGGAGCCATGGACGCTGTCGGGTCCATCTCGGTTGCATCGCCGCCGTGGCAATCGACACACGACAGGCCCTTCTCGCCGTGAACATCGTGCTGCATGCCTTCGACGGGAAGGTTGAGAGGCTCCGGCAATGCGCTGTGGCAGAGGACGCAGGTGTTCGTAGCGTCGCCACCACCCTCATCGGCGGCACCGCTGCGCGCCGCCATCGTCGTGGCCACACACGCCAGCACAAGGACTATGCCTCCGGGTCGCATCAGTCCTGACTCAGTACGGCTTGACGTACGCCAGCGTCATCATTGTCAGCATGAAGATGATGATGGCGACACCGATCAGGGTGAACAGCGGGCTGCCCTGCCCACGCGCTGCTCGCCGGTCGAGGAACGGCGCGAAGAAGAGAAAGAGCGCACCGCCGAGAAACGTGCAAATACCCACTACTTCGCCTTCGACTCCGAGAATGTTTGCGGGCAGGTACTTCAGGCTCTGCGACACGAAAGTGAAGTACCACTCCGGCCGGATCCCGGCCGGCGCCGAGCCGAAGGCATCCGCCTTGGTTCCCAACTCCCACGGCAAGAACGTGCACAGCACGAGCAACGCGCCCAGCACTCCCAACCAGAGGATCGCGTCGCGCAGAATGAATCCGGGATAGAACGGCAGGCCCTTCGACGGTTCGCTCTTGGAATCGATCGCGTCACTCATCCCCTGCCGTTGGATCAGCAGGAGATGGACCAACAACGCGGCGGAAAAGGCGGCCGGAAGCATCGCGACATGAAAGCCGAAGAATCGCGTCAGCGTGGCGCCGCCCACGTCGTCGCCGCCGCGCAGGAGGCGCGCCATGAACGGCCCGATCACCGGCACCACCCCGGCAATGTCCGTCCCGACCTTGGTGGCGAAGAACGCCAGCTCATTCCACGGCAGCAGGTA
Source organism: Binatia bacterium (assembly GCA_041497995.1). Classification (GTDB taxonomy): domain Bacteria; phylum Desulfobacterota; class Binatia; order HRBIN30; family HRBIN30; genus DATKMS01. Next base: position 2,144 of record JBGQHM010000071.1, read on the forward strand.
GCCGGAGAAGCCGAAGGTCATCGTCAGTCCGAGTAAGACCATGCCGGTCATCCACGTGAGCTCGCGCGGCGGCCGGTAGGCTTTCAGAAAGTAGACGCTGAACATGTGCACGAATACCGCGAAGACCATCAGGTTCGCCGACCAGGAATGCAACGAGCGGATCAGCCAGCCGAACGGGACGCGCGTGACGATGAACTGCACGCTCTCGTAGGAGCTGTCGAGTCCCGGCTTGTAGTAGAAGAGCAGCAACAATCCGGTCGCGACTTGGATGCCGAAGAGAAAGAGCGAGACGCCCCCGAAGTAATACCAAATGGCGTGACTGCCCAGCGGCACCGTCTTGTGCCGCAGAAAAGCGACGGCCTCGCTGATACCGAGGCGTTCGTCGAACCACCGCGACATCCTCCCTCTCCCGATCGCCTCTTTTGCGAGTGGGAGAGGGTCGGGGTGAGGGCTAGGCGCGACGGGAGACGACAACTTCATCTCCTTTCACGTTCACGTCGTAGGGCTCGAGCGGCGCGGGTGGCGGGCCACTCACGTTCTTCCCGGAAAGATCGAAGTGGCCGTTGTGGCACGGGCACCAGATTTGTTCCAGATCGCTGCGGTACTGCACCGTGCACTGCAGGTGGGTGCACACCGCCGAGAACGCCCGCCACTCGCCCGAGGGCAGTCGTACCAGAACTCCCGGCTTGGAACCGAAGCGGAAGATCTTGCCGGCATTCGGCAGGACCTCGGCGACCTTTGCAGCCACCACCGAGCTGGTCACGACCTCGGCGACCTTCGGTGGCGTCAGATAGCGGGCAACCGGATAGAAGACGGAACCCAGGAACGCGACGATACTGCCCGACAAGAGGATGTCGAGGAGGCTGCGACGGCTCATTTCAGGTGGAGCTTCAGCCTGCATCGTCACCTCCGTGCTCGGATCCCGAGAAGGTCGCGAGCGGTCGAAACACGGGCGGAGGGGAACACTTCCCTACCGCGTCTGAATCCTGTGGAAGTATGTACTGCCAGATTCCGCGGCGCTTGCAAAGACCGTCAGTGCGTCGGCGCACCGGCGGCTTCAGCCGGCCATGGCGGGGTTTTGCTGGGAACCGCCGTCGCGCGGGCCGCAGCGAACTCACCCGTCAGTATCGGAATGGCGATTTTGCAGAGGACCGTAAAGACGAGGAAGCCGATAGAGAAGATGCCCGCACCGATGCGCAGTTCGTGAACGGTGGGCATGTACTCATAGACCTCGCCGAGCGTGTCGGGTGTGAAAGCCGGGATGACCAGGCCCATCCCCTTCTCGATGTAGCAGCTCGCGTAAATCAGCAAGCACCCGAGGTTCAGCGTTACAACATTGCGCCGCGTTGCCGGGAAGAGAAAGAGGAGAAAGGCGACGATGCCGCACCCCACGAACGCCCACGCGTATGGCACGAGGGCGTGGTGCCCATGCACGCCGGCGAACAGGTATTGGAAATGGACGAGGTGCTCGGTTGCCGAATAGTACTCCTTGAAGACCTCGGCCCCGAGGAGGAAGAGGTTGAGGAACATCGCGTACGCCATGAGCTCGGCGACTTTGCGGATCGCGGCGTCTTTGATTGCGATGTTGGTCGTCCGCTGCAGGATCTGGAAGAGGACGACCATCACCGCCGGTCCCGAGCAGAATGCCGAGCACAGAAAGCGCGGGGCAAGGATCGACGCGTTCCAGTACGGCCGCCCCGGCAGGCCCGCATAGAGGAAGGCGGTGACGGTGTGGATGCCGACCGCTGCCGGGATCGAGAAGAGCACAAGCGGGACCACCAGACGCTGGTTGTACGGACGAGCCTGCATGCCGCGGTACAGCAGGTGCGTTACGATCACCACGTTCAGCACCAAGTAGAGGTTCAATACGAGGACATCCCACGACAGCACCGAGCTTGGGAAGTTCATATGACCAATGAAGGGGAGGAGGTGCCATCCGCGGTCCGGCCGGCCGATATCGGCGACCACGAACAGGAGGCACATCACGATCGCGCTGATGGCGAGGATCTCACCGAGGATGGCGACCTCTTTGATCGGGCCCCAGTGATAGATGTACGCCGGGATGACGAGGACCACGGCGGCGGCGGCGACACCGACCAGAAACGTGAAGTTGCCGATGTAGAACGCCCACGACACTTGATCGCGCATGTTGGTGACGATCATGCCGACTTGGAGCTGCTCGACGTAGGCCAGCACGCCCCACATGATCAGCGCCAGGAGCGATGCAATCCAGATCCAGTACGCCTTGCCGCCATGCAGGACGAAGCGGGCGCTGGTTGTGACGAATTGTAGCGGTCCCATGCGTCCCCCGTCAGACCCCGTAGAAGTAGTAGAACTTCGGCTCGGTCTTGAGCTCCGCTTTGAGCACGAAGACGCGCTTCTCGTGCAGGATGCGTGAGATCTCACTCTCCGGGTCGATCAGGTTGCCGAACTTGCGCGCGCCGACCGGGCAGATCTCGACACACGCCGGGTAGCGGCCGGCCCGTGCCCGCTGAATGCAGAACGTACACTTCTCCACGACGCCCCGCGGCCGCGGCCGGTTACCGAGGATGTGCAGATTCGGGTTGAGCTCGGCCTGCGGCAGGTGCGGTTCAGCCCAATTGAAGTGGCGGGCACCGTATGGGCAAGCCGCCATGCAGTAGCGGCAACCGATACACCAATCGTAGTCGATGACCACGATGCCGTCGGGCTCCTGCCACGTCGCACCGACCGGACAGACCTCCGTGCACTGCGGCGTGCGACACTGCTGGCAGGCAACGGGCACGTAAAAGTGATCGGGGTCGGGAACGCGTTCCGGGTTGTAGTACGGATTCGCCGTTTCGAAGTCGATGCCCTTCGTCTTCTCCATCTCGAGGACCCGGATCCACTGGATCTGCGGGTCGCGCGATTGATTGTTCTCCTTCACGCAGGCGTAGACGCAACGCCGGCACCCAATGCAGCGCGACAGATCGAGCGCATAGCCGAACACGACGCCGGGCAGCGCCGGCGCCGCCGAGATGGTGACGTCCTCGCCGAATCGTTTCGCGTAGTCGGCGCGCAGGTTTGCGATGCGCGTTTCGACTTCCGGTGGTGTCAGTTCGCGAAAGTGCTTCCGCAAGAACGCTTCGCGCGCCTCCGGGGAACACCCGGCGAGGATACCGGCAGCCGCAAGACCGACGGTGGTCAGGAAGTCTCGCCGGCTGAGCCCTTCCGGCGCCTCCTCCGCCTCGAGCCCGGTGGTCTCGCAGCAGGTCTCCTCAGCGGGCGTGCGCGGCATCACCATTCTCCTGTTCGGCGTGTGTGCCACTCAGGTCACCGCTCGCCGCCACGGCCGCGTCCGCCGGCCGCAGGAACTGCGGCCGCAGCGGCGGCGGCAGCGGCTGCAGGGCTGCGAACCGCGGGCTGTGCGGGTTGTGGCAGTGGACACAGAGCAAATAACGCTTCGATCCATCCCAGTACCCCGTGCGCTTGCCATGAATGCCGGAGCGCCAATCACGGTACTGTGTTCCGTGGCATTGCCCGCAAAGCTTGTAGGACTCGGTGAACGGCACGGGGGCGCCGCTAGCGAGATGGAGTTGGTCACGGTTGTTCATGTCGTGGCAGTCGAGGCACCAGCGGTGCTCCTCGTCGTGGTGGAGGACAATGTCGGTATGCATCCCCTCGAGCACGCGCCGCTCGGGGTTGGGAGGAATGCCTTCGTGACATTGCATGCAAGGGAAAATGCCCTCGCTGAACGGCGGTGCAGGAACGGGGAAAATCATCGCGGATGAGCCGCCCGCGGCGCCAGAGCCTCGAGCAACAGCTTCTTCCGTTGCGAACACGATGGGAAAATCAGCGGGCCCGAACGCCTTGTTGGCGAGGGCTCCTTCAGGAGGAACCACCGGCTTGGCACGCACAATAACCACGACGATGGCGAGCACCGTCACGGCTGCCATGATGAGCAGCGGGATGAGTGCGTTGGACCGAGCGAGAGAGAACTCAGCGTCGAACGGGTCACTGTCCTCGCCGTGCTCGTGTGTCTCTGGCTCCTCGGGCGGTCGGATCGTGCTCATACAACAGCCTTAGTTCGCCCCTCCAGGCGCCCGCAGGAACTCCACGAGATCCCGCATTTCATCATCGTCGAACTTCGACGGTGGGTGTGGCTCGGCCTCTTTCTTCTGCCGGTCGATGGGGTGGTTCCAGATAGCCGCGGCCCATTGGAATGGCGATCGGACTGCGTCCAATCGCGCCAAGTCAGCCGCTCCTTTCAGCCCTTCACCGTGCGCCGCATGACATCCTGCACACGATTTGTCGCGGAAGAGTTCTCGACCGCGTGTCGCGTTGCCACCGTGACCCATGTATTGAACGAAGTAGATGTAGGCGAGGAGGTCCGCCATTTCGGTGTCGCTGAATTTCGGCACCGGTCTCCCCGATGCTTTCATTTTCGCCCACATTGCGGGCCCGTGATTCCACAGCGCCGCTGCCATCTCCGCCATGTGTGCGCGGGGGCGCTGCACGCCAAGGTCCGGCCCGACGGTGCCACCGGCGCCGGCGATCGAGTGGCAGTGAACACAGCCCTTCTGTTGGAAGACCATCTTGCCCGCCTGTGGGCTTCCAGCTTGCGCGTAGGCGAGATCCAACGTGGCAGTACCGCGCGCGTCGCCTCGGATGTAGGCGACGATGTTGGCGACATCGTCGTCTTCGAGATTCGACCGGACAAGATTCTGCTCAGCCATCTTCGCGGCCATGTCCGGTCCGTGGTTCCACAGGGCTTCGGCCATGAAGGACGACGACACGTACTCGCCGAGCTCGTCGAGCCGTGGGCCCACTGTGCCGCCTCGGCCGCCGAGTTGGTGGCAGTGCGCACAGGAGCGTTGTTCGAAGACCTCGCGCCCGCGTGCCACGCTGCCCGGTTCGTCGAAGAATCTAGCGACGAACAGGTACGCCACGAGCTTTGCCATTTCTGCGGGCGAAATGGCCGGCCGCTCCATCCCATGCTCGTGCATCTTCACGCTCATCGCAGGCGTATGATTCCACAGGCTGCCGGCGAACTGCATTACGTCGCGCCAGGAGCCGCTGCGCCCGAGATCCGGACCCACCTGCGCAACGCCCACCACCTCGCGAACGCTATGGCAGCCCACGCAGCCCTTTGCCTCAAAGATGCGCCTGCCCTCAACCAGCGGCTGTTTGGGCGGTGCCTCTCCGGGGTCGGCATCGGCACGGCGCGTCAGGCGGGCAAACGGCGAGACCGCCAGGGACGTCACCAACACCGCCGCCAGAAGGGTGAGACGACAGGTCATTTCCGTCATGCCCGGTGAGCAGAGACCCGCAGCCCAGTACGCGGAGGAAACGCGCCGGAAGCCGTTACTTCAGTGCTTTGATGTACTGTACCAACCCCTGAATTTGCTCGTCGCTGAGTTTGGTGCCGTACGCCGGCATGGTGGCGGCCTTACCCACGGCTTTGCCACCTTCTTTGATGGTCTTGGCGATGTCGGCGTCGCCCACACCCTTCAACGAAGGAGCGAAGTCCTTCGGCGGTGGTTTGAGCATCTTGCCGACTGGACCGTCTCCCTTTCCGCTCGCTCCGTGGCACGGGAGACAGGTCTTCTCGTACACCTGCTTCGCGTCCTGCGCGTGCGCGGCTGATACGTAGCCGCCGACGATCCAGCAAGCTGCAGCCGCAGCCGCGATGCCAGTTGCGAAAACTCTCTTCATCCTACCCTCCTCCGTCCGTTGCGGCTGCTGGGAGGCAAATGATGCGCCGGGCCCGCTGTCGTTGCGGGCACAACTGATTTTCACGGAGCGACTTCCACGCATGAGAAGACCAGGCCTCCGAGGGTCTTATAGATGAGAGCGGCTTGTGTCAGTCCTTCTGTTTCTCGGTTGATTGGCGCTCCATCTCCCGGGTCGCAGGTGGGTGGCCGTCCCACCACGTCCAGTCCATCGGGTAGACATCGGGATCGAAGATCACCCAGTAAAAGTGCCACACGAGGATCGCCAGCGTCGCCAGGATGGCTTCGTAGAAATGGAGGGCCGTCGCGACGTCCGGAACCCAGCTGGGCAAGTAGCTGAGCGTGGTGTTCTCGAACCACAGGAGGAAGCCGGTGAGCGTCATGACCGCTGTCCCCCACATGAACGCCCAATACTCGGCCTTCTCGGCGTAGTTCAATGTCCCGCCGTGCGGCGCGTGTGTGGCAAGGCCGACGTAGTAGGCCACCGTGCCGAATGCGACGCGCGCGTCTCGAGCGGAGGGGAGCATGTGGCGCATACACGCCCGCAGGCGCGGGCTGGTGGCCAACTCGAGCAGGTGCCACACCACGCCGACAACCATCACGATAGCCGCGGCACGGTGAATGGCGCCGCGCAATCCCAGCCGTGCTTCCCACTGAAGCAACGGCGCCGCCCACCAACCCTCGGGGTACTTGAGTGCAAAGCCGGTGTACACCAGCACCGGGAAGCTCAGCATCACGAGCCCGTGTTGCCGGCGCAGTGCACGGGTCATGCGCTCCGGCTGATTGAGCGGCAGGGCGGGCGCCGAATGGAGGCCATGGCGCGCCTTGCGCGACAGGTCAAGGCTGTTGTGCAGCACCATTCCGCCGATGGTGATACCGATCAGCCACATATAGGTGAAGCGCACCCAGCCGACCGCCCAGGCGCCCGTCGACGTGGGGGTGCCGTGGACGGTGCCGATGCGGAAGCGCGTGCCGGCGCCCGGATGGCACTTGCCGCAGGTGGCTGCCAAGTTCGCAGGATTGACGTGCGAGCGTGGGTCACCCTCGGGGAGAATATCGTGCACGCCATGACAGCTGGCACAGTTGGCCACCGTCAACTGTCCGGAGCGCAACGCCAGGCCGTGGAAGCTATCGTCGAAGGCCGCCACCTTGCCTTGCCCGATACCGTACTTTTCACTCAGGCGTGCGTTCGCATGGCAGCGACCGCAGGTTTCGGTGGAAATGTTCGAGGCGAAGACCGGCGAGTTTGGATCACCCGCTCCGAGGATGCGGTGCTCCCCATGGCACTCGGTACACACCGGCGCGTCGCGATGGCCCTGCGCGAGCGCCACGCCGTGCACGCTCTCCCGGTATGCAGCGAGGATCTTGGCGTGGCACGCGCCGCAGGTGGCCGGAACGTTGCCCCGCGCTGTCTTTGAACGCGGATCGCTCGTCGGGAGGATGTCGTGCGCGCCGTGGCAATCCGAGCAGACGGCGCCGTGTTTGCCGGCCGCCACCGCGCGCGCGTGGGTGCTCTGCAGATACGCGTCCACCGGGCGCACCACCGGAATGTGAAACTTCTCCGCGAGCTCGATCTTGGCGTGGCAGCGCGCGCAGCTCGCCGCCATGTGCGACCAGTGGGCCGCTGAAGTGGGCTCCGTATGCGGCGTGATGGCGTGCACGTTACCATGACAGTCGCCGCAGCTGGCGGCCTCGCCGACGCCCTTCGCGCGCGCCTGTCCGTGGATGCTTCCCTGGTAGGCGGTGACCGCGTCGCTATGACAGAGGGTGCACGGCTCGGTTCCGACCGGCTTCAGCTTCTCGGCATGCGGCAGCTCGGTGATGTCGCCGTGACACGTCGTGCACGGCAGCGAGCCATGCACCGACCCGCTGAAGGCCTCGGGGTTTGTGTACAGCGGATGGCCCGATGGGCTGGCGAAGCCTTCGTTGCCGTGGCAGGCGAGACAGGCTTCGGTGCCGATCTCGTCGGCGGCGGCGACCGATCCGATCAGCACCACGGTCGCCAGCAACGCGGACGCAGTAGGCCACCGGATCAGGGGACCGCTCCCTTGTGGCACTCGTGGCACGCCGTGTCTTGCCACATATCGCCGATATCCTCCGGATGCTCGAATGTCAGACCTTTGCGGTCTTGGGCGAACGCCATCGCCGTCGACTTGCCTTGCGCCGTGATCGTGTGGCACAGCGTGCACTCCTTGCTGAGCACCTTGCCATCGGCGGTCTGATGCTGGCCGTCGTGGCAACGGAAGCAGCCCGAGAACATGAGGTGGCCGATGTTGTTGGGGTACATGTCCCAGCGCGCCTTCATCACCGGGAAGAAGTTGCTCTGGTAGATCGCCTGCAACTCGCTGATCGCCGTCGCCACGGCGGCGCCCTGCTTCGCCATCACCTCGGGATAGTTCTGCTGATAGAAAGTGTTCATGCCGTCAGCGATGGCATGCAACGCCGCGTCGGTCGACGAATACTCCACCGCCAACAACTCGACCCCGGTCTTCTTGATGAATGGCAGCGTCGCGTCGATCTTGCCCGCGGCGAGCGCGCTATTCACCGAATCGCGGGGCGCACGGAAGATGTGGCTGGGGCGGTTGTGGCAGTCCATGCAGTCCATCGTACGCATCGTGGCCTTGGCCATGTCCTCCTTCGAGAGCGGGCTCGCGGTCGACATGTACTCCCTTGACTCGCCAGTAGCCCGGTCGGTCATCCGGAACCACGGGATTTGCTGTCGATCAGGATCAGTTGCGATGTACTCGACCCGGTTCTCGATGTTCATGTGCCAGTGAATGCCGCCGGTGCGCAGCAGGCCCGGCTGACCGCCGCCGGTCTTGATCAGCAGATCGATCTCCCAGCGCGTATTCTGTTCGTCGGGCAGGAAGTGGATGAGTCGCCGCTCCTGCGCTTCGAAGAACTGCTCGGGCCAATGGCACTGCTCGCACGTCTGCTGGGCCGGACGCAAGCTGGTGATCGGACCGGCGATAGGACGCGGGTACTTGTTGAAGGTCACCGCGTACACCTGGTACAGCCCAGACAGCTTCGACTTGACGTACCACTGGGCACCCGGCCCGACGTGGCAGTCGACGCATTTGACGCGCGCATGCGGGGAGTTCTGGTAGGTCGTGTACTCCGGCTGCATCGGGCCGTGGCACAGAATTCCGCAGAAGGCGACTGATTCGGTCGCCTCATATGCCTGGAAACCACCGAAGACGGAGAGGAACAGCAACACGGTCGAGCCGACGATGAAGAGGGCCGTGAGGTTGCGCTGTCGGGCATCATTGAAATCGAGGACCGGAAATCTGGGAACCGAATGCTGGCCGGTCAGGCGCACATGGCGACGTTCCACCAGCATACCGACGGGGATGAGGAACACCCCCACGAGCAGCACCGCCGGCACGAAGATGAAGATGACCAGTGAGGCATACGGTGCGCGCGCCGCGTCGGTAACCGTGCTGAGAACCAGCAGGAACACGAAGACGACAAACGCCAGACTGGCAATCGCCGCACCGAGGTAGCTGATGCGATTGTGCACCAGTGGCGGAAGTTTCACCCGTCAACCTCCGCGCGGACCCCGGTGCGGCTCGCGCGACCCACACCCGTCATTGGGTGGCGAGTTGCTTCACGTACTGAATCACCGTCTGAAGCTGTTCGTCGCTCAGCTTCGTCATCTTCGGATGGCCCGCCTTGCCTTCCGGCCCCACCACGCCCTCTTTGAGCGTCTTGGTCAGGTCGGCATCGCTCTTCCCCCTCAGGGCGACGGCGAAGTCTTGCGGCTTCGTCTTCATCGCTTTGCTGGCCGGCCCATCTCCTTTGCCGGCGGCTCCATGACAGGCCATGCAGTTTTTCTCGTAGAGCGGCTTCCCATCCTGCGCTTGCGCCGCGGCGCCCGCGACCATACCGCACACGGCAAGGCCCACAGTCACGACGAATGCCTGCTTCATATCAACCTCCCTTTCTCAGTTTGGAGCGAATCCCCCAGCGTGCGGATGGCACGTGAAGCACGGGTAGGGAAAGTGCGGCTGGCCCGTCCCATCGCTGCGGTAGAAGTCGGTACGCGTGTGGCATGTCTCGCACACGCCGGTGCCCGGTTGCGTCACGCTCGCGAAGGAGCCGTCGGCGAGACCGAGGATGTTGTTGAACACGACGGTGTGCGTGCCGCGGTTTGGCGTCTGGATCTGCTCGTTGACCAGGAAGATGTTGGTGCTGCCGTGCGGCGTGTGGCAGTTGGTGCATTCCTTGACCGTTCCGACCGCGGGGTCCTGATGCGTGTGCTGTTCTGTATGGCATTCCGCGCAACGCGGCGCCCGCTCGTGCCCCGGCCCGTAGTCGTTGGGACGCAACACCGTGTGGCAGTTCTCGCACACCAGGCTCAGGGCGCCATGGCCTGATGACATCAACGCGGTGACCGTCGTCGCATTGTGACAGAAGCCGCACTGCCCATAGACCGCCTCGGGTCCGAGTTTGTGCGCCGGCCCGGGGAAGGACTGCACTTGGTCAGGTCCGGGAAGACTGCGGTGCCCCGGCCCAAAGTCCGGTGACAGCGCCGTCGCGTGGCAGAATGTGCATGACACGCTGACGCCGGACGCCGTCATGTTGGTGGCCTTGTCATTGTGGCAGTAAGCACACGACTCGAATGGGGCCTCCGCACCCAAGGCGTGCGTTGGACCAGCGAACGCGGGCACGAGCTCCGGCCCTGGGATGCCACGGTGCCCTGGACCAAACGTCCCGGGCTTCCGGTCGTCGTGGCACACGACACATTGGAGGTCGTTGCTTACCGGCGCCATGTTGACCGCCTTATCATTGTGGCAGTATGTGCACGAGCCGAACGGTACTTGCGCCGGCGGCGGAAGATGCGCCGCTCCGACGAAAGACGGGACGCGTTCAGAACCCGGGAGTCCTTCATGTCCCGGCCCGTAGCTCCCCGGCGTGCGGTTGTCGTGGCACACCGCGCAATTGAGCTCGCTGCTCACTGGAACCATGTTGATCGCCTTGTCGTTGTGGCAGAACGCGCAAGAATCGAACGGAGCCTCGGCGTGCAACAAATGTATCGGGTTCGGGAACGACGGTACGCGCGCCGGCCCGGGCACACTGCGATGTCCGGGACCGTATGTGCCGGGCAGAAGATTGTCGTGACAGACAGGGCACAAGAGCTCGCCGTGGGTGGGCGCCATGTTCACTGCGTTTTGATTGTGGCAATAAGCGCACGAACCGAACGGCGCTTCCGCATGCAACAGATGCAGCGGCCCCGGGAACGAGGGAACCGACTGTACTGGCTGCACGGTACATGGCTCACCGGGTATGCAGCGGTGGCCGGGACCGACCGTGCCGGGCTCCTGATCGGCGTGGCACGTCTGACACTTCAGGTCCGGCGCGGTGACGACCATATTGGTGGCCACGGGGTTGTGGCAGAACGCGCACTGTCCGAACGTCGCCACCGGACTCGCCACCGGCCCCTCAAATTGCGTAGCGCCGTGCCCACCGCATCCCGCTGCGACAAGGGCCAGTATGACGACGCCGGCCGCGCGCAGATTCATCGTGGCGCGCCCCCATGGCAATGGCGACAGAGCGTCCCGTCATCAACCGGCAAGCGCAAAGCCTTGGTGCGCTTCGTGGCGAACGATGCGTCTGCCTTCTCCTGATCGTACTTCTTGGCAATTGCCGGCCACTGCGCCTCGATCGCACTCTGCACTGCTGTGTCGAACGCGTCCGGCCCCACCGCTCTCATCGCCAGCGGCTTATCCTCGGAGAGCCGCGCGTCGTGGAAGAGATGGCAAGTTCCGCAGAAGATGCCGTCATCCTCCGCTTTTGGCAGCTCGGGCTTTTCTTCATGAGCGGCAGTGAGCAACTGCTTGAGCTTGTCGGGAGCTGCATGCAGGTGGGAGTAGGCGCCAGCGTGTAACGTCTCGGCGTGACACAGCGTGCACGTCTCGCGCTTCGAGCGCGACAGCGAGAGGTCGGCTTCGTGGCACGCGCCGCACTTGTCCATGTCCGTCTCGCCGTCGGGCTTCACCATGGTGTGCGGGCTGTCCGCTTCCTCAGCGAGCAGTGCGCCGCAGGTGGCCAGCAGCAACGCGACAGTAACGACCCGCCATTTCATGGCGTGACCCCGTTGTTGCCATGGCACTGGACGCAGCTTCCCTCACCGCCGCTGGCCACGATCGCCCGCACGCCCGGCAGGTCAACGACGTCGTCGGGCAAGCCCGTACGGTTGACGGTGTGAATGTTTTGCACCTCGTGACACGCAAAGCAGTCAGGTCGCGTCCACCCGGTCGGGTGTTCCGCTTCGACCAACACGAGACCGTCGGGTGAGGCCAGCAGGTTTCCGTAGTTCTCGCTCGTCACGCCTCCATTGCTGCCGCAGCCAGCGACCAGCAAGAGGAAACTGCCGAGGATGGCGCGGTACCGCATCAGTTTGGCCCCACCTTCCCTTGTTGATGGCAGTTGAGGCAGAAGTCTTCGCGGTGGCAAGTGCCGCACTGCCGCGGGTTGGCACGCGCCTCAATCGAGTGGAAGAAGCGAAAGTTGCGCGCGTGCACCACCGTCTGGATGGTATCGCGACGCTCGTGGCAGTTGATGCAGAACGAACTGCGGTGACAGTTCTCGCACTGCACCGGGTTGGCCTGCGCCGCGCTGCTGTGCACCTTGAGCCAGGCGATCTGATGGTTCTCCGGCGTCAGCGGTTGCAGGTTCTCGTGGCACGTCGTGCACGCCTGCGGTGCCGTGGAGACGCGTGTCTCCTCCGCCACGTGGCAGTAGTGGCACGGCGCGCTGCCCGGATACAGCGCGTGCGCCGCCAGGTCGCGCGCCATCGCCTCGTTGCCGGCGTCGATGAGCACATTGAAGTGGTGGCAGTCGATGCAGCTCACGCCCGCTTGCCCCAGCGGCTTGATGTGATGCGCGTGGTTGAACTTGCCGCGCGCATCCTTCGTACTCTGCGCGGTCTGCGACGGTTGGCGCGGCTGCAGGTAGCGATTCGTCGGCATATACTGCCGGCACGCTGCAACGAGCGCCGCCGTCATCAGCACGAGGCCGACACCAGTTACCAGTCGCCTCACGAAGCCTCCCCGGTTGGCGCAGGCTTGTCGGTCCGATAGCGCCCATTGTAGGTGACTGCGAACCCAAAGCGGAAATCTTCGTTGAAGCGTTGGTTGCGGTTGGCCTCCATGTACACTTCGCAGAATAAGCCTGGAACGAAGACGTATCCCAGCCCGAGCAGGCTAGCCACTGCCGTGTCGTTCTGGTTGCTCTCCTTCCGGTAGTACGCCACGTCGATCTTCGTGCGGAATTGGATGCGGTCGTAGACGCGGTTCACGTAGTAGGCGCGGCCCCCATTGAGGTTGCCGCCGCTACTGTCGGCGACGTAGTACTCGACGCCGACGAGCTCGAGACCATCACCACCCGGCTGCCATGACAGGCCCACTTTGCCGATGTGGCCGTTCTCAGAGATGTTCTCCTGCTTGTTGTAGCGCTGGTAGGAGTAGTCGCCGTAGGCAGCGAGGGCACGCGTGAGCGTGTAGCGCAAGCCGCCCCGGAACTGGAGCTCCTGGCTGAGGGAGAAAACCTGGAAGACTGCATCTTCACGCCGGTTGATGTTGGTGATGAGCACCTTACCGTTGTCTTGCGGCTTGTAGTAGCTGCTCTCGAGATTCAGCAGCAGCCGCGGCTGTGAGAGGAAGACGTCGAGGCCGGCGGTCCCTTGGTCGATGTTTTGGTGATCTGCGTCGAACGAGAACACACCGTAGAGGTTGGGCAGGCCGGGCAGTGTCGGGAAACTCCGCGCCCCCGCGGCGGTGACCAACTGCTTCAGAACCCGTTCGTCACGCTCTTGCTCAAGGAATCCCAGGGTTAGATACCCGTTCTTCATGTGCGTCGTGCGGATGTTGCCACCAAAGATGATCTCGTCTTGCGACTCCGACGGTGACGAGAACGTCGGCTCGAAGTAGCGCGGCGCCCCACCGAAGATAGTGAACGACACGGGGCCACCGGGATCGAAGCGCACTTTTCCGGCGTCGGCAACGAAGACGCCGCCCGGTGTCTCGCTCAAGAACTGTCGCCCCAGGGTGAAGTCGACGCCCGGTACGGCGCCGGGCACGTGCATGTAGCCGGCATAGAACTCGGTCGGTCCTTGGCCCGAGCCGAAATCGTGCGAGAGGCGATAGTACGTGTCGAGAGTCGTACCGTGGCGGAGGCCGGAGATACCTTGGTCACCGTAGAAGTCTACCGGTGATTCTTGCTCGCGGGATTTGTCGCCGTCGCGGACCTGCCCGAGCAGCAGCATGTCGTTGCGCAGCTCGATCGCCTGAACGGGCCCGCACAGTTGCGAGGCCACCCACACCGACATGACCCATCGGACGATCGACCCTTCACCTGACACGACACCTCCGCCGCCGGACTCCGTGTTGGGAGGCGAGCCGCGCGCACTGCGGCCCGCCCCCACTTCACACCTGCCTACCGTCTGCCCGCGTGCAGGATTGACACTGCAAAAGCCCGTCCCTCCTCATGGCACACGGCGCACGCTTCAGCGCCGCTGCTCGTCGTCTGCGTCTCGGCATGCGCCAGGGCATCATCTGCGTCATGACACGACGTGCACACGGAGGTGATGGGGGACGTGTGACCATCGATCACGAGGCTGGCATTCGTCGGTTCGATATGCGCCACCTGCGTGCTCTGCGCGGTTCCCGGGTACGGTGGGAGGAGGTAAGTACTGTCAACGTGGCACGTCTGACAGATACGCAAATCACCAGGGAAGCGCACGTCACCGAAGTCGTTGATGCTGTAGTTCTTCGGCGCCGCGCCAAAGCCGTAGATCAGGTACGGCTGCTGCTCAAGCACCTCGCCGCGGTGAATCTTGTGGATCATCACTTTGAAATCAATGCTGGTGACTGGTGAGCCTGCGGCCACCGCTGTCGCGTCGTTTTTGCGCCGCGCGTAGTCGCTCTGGTTCGGGTTGTGGCAGAGAACGCAGTACTCTGTCTGGTTGCGCAGGTTCCCGTGGATGGAGAAGTCTTTCGAGAACTGCCCGTGGCACGTAGCGCAGTTCATATCGTCCACGACCACCCGACGCATCACCGCGGTGGAGTCGTCCACGGTGAAGGTGACCACGGGGTTGGGCGCTGCTTCTTCGACTGTCTTTGGTGGGATCGGGTCAACCGTGGCCAAAGTTACGGGGCGCCGAGCTTCGGCACCCACTGACCACGTACCGGTCGCATTGGCCGGGATGGCTGCGGATGCGGCTGGGGTGTACTGGAAGACACCATCGCCGTCGGGTCCCACCAACGTGCCCGATGCGCCACCGCCCACGGCCGTCGGAGTGATCATCACTGTGTAGTCGGTCGTGGGACCACTGATGGCGAACGCCAAGCGGTCGAGTCCGGTCAGAGTCGTCAGCGCCGTTCCGGCATTGTTGGTGACTTTGAAACTCAACACCGGTGTCTGTCCGGCGGCATGGTTGGTGACACCGGTAATGGCCACGTTCAATCCGGCAAGTTGGGTCGAGCGCGCGGGCACCACATGCGCCCCGACCACGGAGATGTCGAACTCCTTCCCTGAATCGGTGGTGTGGCAGAATTTGCAGTCGCCATCCGGGTAGCCACGGGTTTGGAAGTGGTTGGTCCCCGGTGGGCCCGCCGCGGTGGTGGCCTGCGATGGGTTGACGTCGTCGTGGCACGTCGCGCAAGCTGCGTTCGCCGGCCGGTCCTTATAGTATGTCGCCGTAGGTCCGTCCGAGTGGCAGGTCAGGCACTCTTCGAGCGAGCGCGGGAAGCCGACACCAGTGACGACTCCATTGGCATCCTTCTGGCCAAAGATCGTGTACTGCTGGGAGAAGTTGCTATAGATGCCGTAGAATGCGCCAGGCGCCCCGCCGACGATCGACGGCAGGGCCTTTCCGGCGTGAATCTTGTGGATCATGTTGCGGAAATCGATGCTGGTCCCCTTCGGATCAACCCCCGCTTCGGTGTGACACAGCACGCACAGGCCTACCTCTCGCCGATTCCCGTGCGCAATCAGCGGCGCGTGGCAGCTATTGCACTGCTCTGTGGTGACGTCCAGCAGAAGCTGAGGCGTTCCCCGGGCGGGAACAACGTGGTCGACCGGGTTGGCACTCAGTTGTTGGCCCTCGAAGGTCCGGTCCACTTGCATCCCGACGGTGTAAGTGAGCGTCGGGTCGAACCCCTGTGGAAGCTTGGTCTTGAACGTGTAGCTATAGACCGCAGCAGAGGCGTCGATGGTCGCCAGCGTGCCGCCCGAATCGTATGCCGGTCGGGTCGCGTTTACATCGTTCACATACTTGCTGAAGGGGCTATTGAACTCGCCGCCCCCCGAGTAGTTCTCGATGTGCGCAATCGCGAAACGCGTGCGCGCCTTGTTCGGGTCCTGGTTCGATGCGAGGACAGGTGCGATCGGCACACCCTTAGCGTCGGTGAGCGTGAACGTGGTAGCGATCGTTCCGTCAGCCGCGATCATCGCATCCGTGATGGAGCTGACCAGTCCTGCACCCGGCACCTCGGACGGCGGCGTGTCGCTTGTCGCGGTCGCTGTCGGCGTCGAGGTGATGACGACAGGCGGTGGGGTGTTGGTCGGTGTGCTCGTGCTCGTAACCGTGTTCGTCGGTGTGCTCGTCGGAATAACTGGGCAGCCGTTCTCGGCGTTGTTCACCGCTTCGATGATGCACGAGATAGTCACTTCGAGGGGGCTGTCTGGACACGGCACCTGGCAGGCATCGATTGGTGTGCTACCGAGGGCAATGTTCACCATCGTGATGATATCGTCGACAGTCACCGCCCCGCTCAGGTTGCAGTCGCCTACACAGACAGCGGTCTGCGCTCTCGCCTCCTGTGCCCCCGTAGCGAACGCTACTCCAAGGATGGCAATAGCCGCGATGTACACCAATTTCCCCTCGCACCGGTTGGCGGAACGAATCATTGCCTCCCCCTTTGTCTACGTGGGCCGCTGTCAGCCCATTCTCCAACGACGTTCGGTTGCAAGCACGGTCACTTCGGTTCCTCGGCGCTCCGTCGCACGTGACGAGCGGCCCTTTGAAGCATGCAATGTGCCTTACAGCAGGGGCTGCCAAAGGGACAAGCGATTTTCGCTCCCTTCCCACCCGTGGGAAAAGTATTCGCGAACTTCGAGGCGCTGGGAAGGATCCGACGCGCCAACCCGCAAAGAGTAGAAGCCTATGGTCTGGCTCCGCCAGGTGCCCAGACCGCCAGACCAGGGACATCCATCCACACGTGGCGGTGCGGCTGGCTAGCACAGCGCCCCCTATTTGGCCGCGCCCTTCAATGTGAGCAGGTAGGCGACGATCTGATCAGTATCAGCATCGGACAAGCCAAGCTTCGGCATCTTGGCGTTGTCCATCTTCGACTTCGGATCCTTCAGGTACGCGCGCAACCACGCGTCGTCGCGCTTCGCTCCGACATCGTCAAGGGCCCCACCGGTTTTGGCCATCGGCCCACCGACGCCGCCGATGCTGTGGCAAGCTTTGCATTTCTTGTTGTAGACCTCAGGGGCGTCCGCGGACCATGCGGTACCAGCAAGCAGCAGGATCATCCCCATACCAACGAAGAATCGTTTCATCACTCCGTCCTCCCTTTCCACAAGCAGGTCGCTCACCCCCACAGATCCGAGGACGCGGACCCTATCACGAGCCACCGCAGTTCTCTAGATGGCCAACCAGAGGCAGACACGCGCCCAGCGTACACGAACGGCAAAACGCGATCGGCAGTCGCGCTTGACGAAGCTGGCCCGAAGAGGAAGCCTGTGGCGGCAGAGCAAAACGGCACGGTACCCGAGGAGACGGCATGGAGATCTACATCGACGGTCAGTGGTTTCCGAAAGAGGCGGCAACGGTGTCTGTCTTCGACCACGGTTTGCTTTACGGCGACGGCGTGTTCGAGGGCATTCGGATCTACAACCGGCGGGTGTTCCGCTTGGATACGCACCTCGACCGGTTGTATGCCTCCGCGCAAGCCCTGGCGCTCACGGTGCCGCTCACCCACGCGGCGATGCGTAGCGCCATCGAAGACGCCGTGCGGCGCAACCGCCAAGAGGATGGCTACATCCGCCTCGTGGTCACGCGCGGCGCCGGGGACCTGGGCATTGATCCACGCACCTGCCCGCGCCCCAGCGTCATCATCATCGTCACGGACATCCGCGTCTACCCGCGCGAGTTGTACGCCAGCGGCGTGAAGGTCATCACGTCAGCAACCCGCCAGGTGTCGCATGAGGCGTTCGACCCACGAGTCAAATCGCTCAACTACCTCAAGAACATCCTCGCTAAGATCGACGCGCAGCGCGCCGGCGCGCACGAGGCCATCATGCTGAACAGCGCGGGCTACATCGCCGAGTGCACGGCAGACAACCTCTTCGTTGTCCGCGCTGGCCGACTGCTGACGCCGTCGCCGCAAGACGGCGCGCTCGAAGGTGTGACGCGAGGGACTGTCCTTGAGCTCGCCGCCGAGGCGGGCATCCAGGCTGCCGAAGCGCACTTGACGCGTTACGACGTGTACACCGCCGATGAGTGTTTCGTCACCGGCACGGGCGCCGAGCTGATGCCGGTGGCGGAAGTGGACGGTCGGCCCATCGCCGATGGCAAACCGGGCGCGATCACGCGTCGGCTGACTGAGGCGTTCCACGCCCTCGTGCGCCACGAGGGCGAGCCGTTGTGGTGAGACCGATGGACGGTAAGTACGTGACCTCACGCCAGCTGTAAACTGGGTGTAGGGGCACGGCATGCCGTGCCCCTACACCGCCAGGTTCATTGACGGTGCGTCCGTGGTGAGGTGGAGCCATCCGGCACGGTCCGCTATACATGTCGTCCCACCCGGGTGGGCCCCCAGATGAAGGCAAAACCTCAGGCATCCCCGCGGGCGACCAGTCGCTACATCGTCGGCGTCGATCTCGGCACGACCAACAGCGTGGTCGCGTTCGTCGACACCGCTGTTGAACAGCCGGCAGTGCAGATCCTCGCCATTCCGCAGGTCACCGCCCCTGGCAGTGTGGAGGAGCGCTTGGCGCTACCGTCGTTTCTCTACGTGCCCGCGAATGGCGAGCTGCCGGCGAACGCGCTCAAGCTGCCGTGGCCCAACGAACCGAACTTCGTCGTTGGCGAGTTCGCACGCAAGCGCGGGACCGAGGTCCCTGCCCGGCTCATCGCCTCGGCGAAGTCGTGGCTGTCGCATGCTGGCGCCGAGCGTACCGCACCAATTCTGCCGTGGGGGAGTCCCGACGACGTACCGAAGCAGTCACCCGTCACCGCGTCGGCGCACTACCTCGCTCACATGCGCCACGCCTGGAACGCCGCGTTCCCAGATGCGCCGCTCGAGCAGCAAGACGTCCTGCTCACCGTCCCCGCATCCTTCGACGCGGTCGCCCGCGACCTCACGGTGCAGGCCGCGCGCGACGCGGGCTTGCCACAGGTGACCATCATCGAGGAGCCGCAGGCTGCCTTCTACGCGTGGATCGATGCACACGGCGATGCCTGGCGTCAGGAAGTCCACGTCGGCGACGTCGTGCTGGTCTGCGACATCGGCGGAGGCACCACCGACTTCAGCTTGATCGCCGTTCGCGAGGAACGCGGCGAGCTCGTCCTCGATCGCGTCGCGGTCGGCGACCATATCTTGCTCGGCGGCGACAACATGGATCTGGCGCTGGCGTACAGTGTCCGCGAGCGTGCGACGCAGGCCGGCACGCCGCTCGACGCGTGGCAGTTCCGCAGTCTCAGCTTTAGTTGCCGTGATGCCAAGGAACGGCTGCTCAGCGGCGGCAAGGAGACCAAGCATCCCATTGCCATCCTCGGCCGCGGCCGCAAGGTCGTCGGCGGCAACGTGCGCATCGACGTCGAGCTCGCCGAAGTCGAACGCACGCTGGTGGATGGCTTTTTTCCGCGGTGCGCAATCGATGACCGGCCGCAGACGCAGCGACGTACGGCCTTGCAGGAGATCGGTCTGCCGTACGCCAGCGACCCAGCTGCAACGCGCCATCTCGCGCACTTCCTCAGTCGCCAGAGCGGTGCCGTCGGCGGGAGCGGCCCCGCCCGCCCAACCGCCGTGCTGTTCAACGGTGGAGTCATGCGCGCCAGCCTCCTGCGCCAGCGCCTCGTCGATGTCGTGAACAGCTGGTTCACCGCGGCGGCCGACGGCGTGCGCGTCCTTGCCGGTGGCGACCCCGAGCATGCGGTCGCGCGCGGCGCCGCCTACTACGGCTTGGCACGTCGCGGGCGTGGTGTCCGCATCCGCGGCGGCACCGCCCGCGCCTACTACATCGGCATCGAGACCGCGATGCCGGCCGTCCCCGGACACCGCCCGCCCATCAAGGCCCTGTGCGTTGTCCCGCATGGTATCGAGGAAGGCAGCGAGGTCGAGTTACCGGCCCAGGAGTTTGGACTCGTCGTCGGCGAGCCGGCGGAGTTCCGCTTCCTCGGATCAGCCACCCGCCGCGCCGATCACGTCGGCACTCTCGTGGAGACGTGGGACGACGACATTCAAGAGCTAGCGCCCTTGAAAACCGCGCTCGAATGGAAAGGTCAGGAAGGTGCGACGGTGCCCGTCCGATTGCAAGCGCGGGTCACCGAGGTCGGCGTGCTTGAGCTCTGGTGCGTCAGCCGCGACGGTACGCACCGCTGGAAGCTCGAGTTCAACGTACGCTCGACGCCGTAAGCGGCGCCGCAGCGCTCCGGGCCGCCGGCACCGGTGCCGCGACCGGCGGGCGTACCGCTTCCG
>JBGQHM010000072.1:0-21921 GCA_041497995.1 Binatia bacterium
ACGGCCGCCCATGGTGACCGACGCCGACTTCTTCATCGGCATCCCGGGGCTGGTGATGGTCGCCCTGCTGACGATCACATCGGTGGAGGCGCTCAAGCGGCGGCTCGGCCCCATCGCCTGGCAGCATCTGCACACGACCGGCATCTGGGTTGTATGGGCGATCTTCTTCCTCTGCCTGGTCGACAGTGTCGGGCGGAAGACGACAGCTCACCCGGTGCTTGCGTACCACACGTTCATCGCCGTGCTGTTGCTGGGCCTGGGGCTGCGGGTCTTCGCGGCCCGACGTCGCCGCGCCGCGCCGATGTCGGCTTGAGCCGCGGGATATCTCAGGCGCGCAGGGCGTGAGCGAGACCGAACTGTCCGAGGTGATAGGTGACGATGATCGCCATCCGTCCCCAGGAGAGCGGTGCGACGAAACGGTCCCAAGCGATGAGCGCGTCGGAGGTGACGAAGAGTACGGCGCCGAGCGCCGCGGCCGGCCGGCCCGAAGCGATGGCGGACGCGGCCATGAATGAGATCACTCCGAGGTAGACGACCACGGCGAAACGCAGTTGCGCCTCCTGCACCGCGCCGATTATGCGTCGGGCGATGGGGAACGTCACCGCCACTACCACGACAAACCACAGCAGACGCCAGCCGAGTGTCGCGTCGAAGGCGGCGATGTAGGCGAGGTGGCCGACGAGAAACGCGGCCAGGCCGGGAACGAAGAGATCGACAGGCAACATAAGATAGACGTCGCCCAACAGACCGAAGCAGAGCGCCGCGATCAGCAACGGGCTGACGCTCGTAGCGCTCGCCGCATAGACGATCAAGGCTGCCAGTGCGGCTGGTTTGGCGACGTATTCGACCCGTCGGTTGCTGCTGCCGACGGCGAACCAGTCGAGGGCTGCGAAGCTGACGAAGGCGACGAGCGCGGCTGTTTCCATGCGAGCCGCAGCCGTGTAGCCCAAGCGTCGGCAGAAGAAAAGCGCGGCGCACCTCGATCGAACCTCGGCGTCTGCTTGACTCGCGCCGGTGTCCACGTACCTATAGCCCCATGAATTGCGACCTGAAGCTCGAAGGCGGCCTCCTCCTCGACGGCACCGGCAGCGCCGGCGTCGACAGTGACCTGGCCATCACCAACGACCGCATCGGCGCGATCGGCCAACTGCGCGACCTGCACGCCGCCGAAACCATCGACTGTCGCGGCCGCATCGTCACGCCGGGATTCATCGACATCCACTCGCACTCAGATTGGCTGGTGCCTGGCGCCGACGCCGGGGCGTTGGTTGAGCCGTTTATTCGCCAGGGAATGACCACCATCGTCGGCGGCAACTGCGGCTTCAGCCCAGCGCCACTGACCGTGCACAACCGCGACGCCGCACGCGCCGCCAGCAAGTTGATCGTCGACGATGAGATCGAGCTGCGCTGGGACACGATGGACGGCTTTCTCGCCGCCCTTGAGGCGACGCCCTTGCCGCTCAATGTCGCGGAGCTGGTCGGGCACGGCACGGTGCGCGCTGCGGTCACCGGGGCGCTCACCCCGGCGGCGCCGACGGCGGACGAGCTCAAGGAGATGGAACGCCTGACGCGCGCCGCGCTCGATGCGGGCTGCGTCGGCGTCAGCACCGGGCTCGGCTATCCTCCGGGTATCTTCGCCGCACACGACGAGCTCGCCGCCTTCGCCGGCTGGGCCGGCGCCGCCACTAAACTGTTCACCTCGCATCTGCGTGCCTACAGTTGGACCAGTCCGGTCTACCACAGCGATCCACAGCAGACGCCGCACAACATCGAGGCGATCGAGGAAATCCTCGCGGTCGCCAAGGCGGGCCGGGCGCGTTTACAGATCAGCCATCTCATCTTCGTCGGGCGGCATTCGTGGTCGACTGTCGATCGCGCCATCGAGACGATCGAGCGATCACGCGCCGAGGGGTTGGACGTTGCCTTCGACGCGTTTCCATACACCGCCGGCAACACCACCGCGAGCGTCCTGTTCCCGCCGGAGATGCTGCCGCACCTGGAGTCGATCCTCGCCAGTCCGGAAGCGCTCGACGGCGTGCGCGCGATGGGCCGGGCCGCCTTCGAGCAGCTCGGCTTTTCGCTCGAGGACATTCAGATCATGCGCGCCAACGCGCCGGCCTACGACACCTTCGAAGGCCTGTTCGTCGGCGACGCGGCGCGGCGCGCCGGTATGGACATTTGGGAGTTCTACGCGCGCCTGGTGCTGGAGAGCGACCGCAACGCCCGTGTGCTGATTCACACCTACAGCGGTCACGACGGTGAGGAGACGGCGCTGCGGCGCGTGCTCGCGCATCCGCTCTGCACCATCGAGACCGACACGTTCCTCACGGGCCACGGGCATCAGAATCCTGCCAGCTACGGCACCTTCCCGCGCGTGCTGCACACCTACGTTGAACAGGGGTTGTTCTCGCTCAGCGAGGCGGTGCGGAAGATGACTGGCGCCGCCGCCGAGCGTCTCGGCTGGAAGGATCGCGGCTTTCTGCGGACGGGCTGTGCCGCCGACATCGTCGTGCTCGACCCGGCGACGCTGCGCGATACTGCGAGCTTCGCGCAGCCGGCAAGCTTTCCGCGCGGCATCGAGCACGTCTTCATCAACGGCGCGCAGGTCCTGAGCAACAGCCAGTACGACGCGCGCGCGGCCGCCGGAAGAGTGCTACGCAGTTGAAGCCCGCCCCAAGCGGTCGACCTGGATGGACCTTCGGCTTCGATGAGACCAATCCCCTTCTATGAACCCCATGCCTGCGATTATCCGGTGGGGCAACCGACGAGCGCGTTGTTCACCGCAGCGATCAGCTCGGTGATGGTGACGTCTCCGCTGTGATCCGCATCGAAGGACGGGCACGCATCGAGTGCCAGGTTGCCGAGCGCAATGTTGACGCCCTTGATCAGCTCGTCCACGGTCACCTGGTCGTTGCCGTCGCAATCACCGACGCAGAGTCTGGGCGTCGCGACCGGCGAGGGCGTTGGTGTCACCGTTCCGAGAGGCGGGGCCGTTGGTGTCTGGGTAGGGGCTACCGCGACGACACAACCGAAGTCCAAGCCGCAAACTTGCCCCAGCCGGCAGAACGTTGAGCCGCACGCTTGGTCCGTCAGGTCGAAGACCAGAGTCCCGCCGTCGTTATTGAAGGCGCTGACCATGAAGTAGTACGTAGTCCCCGCCGCGCCATCAAAAACGACCTGTGACTGTGGGCCACCCGCGTCATCGTTGCAGGCCACCTCGCTGAACGATGCGCATGACCCGGTGTACACCGACAGGACAGTATCGTAGCTGCTGCCGAAGGTATCCGCAGAGATCGGCTTGCTGTCGGGCGCCGTGAAGCGGTACCAGACGCTATTGCCCAGGTGCCCCTCCTTGCCGCAGCTTGGGAATGGGTCGCTGGATTCAGTCGTCGCCGAGGTGGTTACGACGCTGTCCCTGAACACGCTGGCGGGAACGACCGTGGCAGCGGCGCATGCATCGTTCTCCAGCGTGGCACCGCAGCCGTTCGTCTTCACAAAAGTAAGGATGTAGCTTCCAGTATCCGCACCGACGCAGTCCTTGACGACAATGGTCTGTTGCCCCGCCTCGACCTGCGCATTGATGCTTCCGCCGCACGTGTCGGCGATGAGATCGCCGTTGGGTCCGAACAACCGCAGCTCAATCAGACCGATCGTCCCCGAGGTGTCACTGGCCGTGATGCTCACGCCTGTCGGTGAGAGGACCGGAAACGCGAACCCGTCCGCAGCACCGGCAGCCAGTTGCCGAACCAGAGGTATCCCGCATTCAATCGGACTGATGGCGACCTGCTCAATGCCGAACACGCCGTCGGTGGTGCCCGCGTCGAGCGTGCTCGGGTCGATGGGATCGATGGCGAGCGCAAGGACGACGGTGGCGGTTAGCCCCGCGTTGACGGCGCTCCAGGTCGTGCCGCCGTTGGTGCTCTTGAACACGCCTGCTTCGAACGTCCCCGCGTAGAGCGTGGTCGGAGTGGCGGGATCGATGGCGAGCGCAAAGACGAGATTGTCGTTGAGCCCCGCGTTGACGGCGCTCCAGCTCGTGCCGCCGTTGGTGCTCTTGAACACGCCTCCTTCGGTGGCTCCCGCGTAGAGCGTGCTCGGGGTCGTGGGATCGATAGTGATCGCAACGACGTGGTCGGCGGTGAGCCCCGCGTTGATGGCGCTCCAGCTTGTGCCGCCGTTGGTGCTCTTGGACACGCCGCCGCCGAAGGTCCCCGCGTAGAGCGTCTGCGGCGCGGTCGGGTCCAGCGCCAACGCCTGAACAAACATATTGATCAGGCCGGTATTCATCGGCGTCCAGGTGCCGGCGCCGTTGGTGCTCTTGAACACGCCGCCGCCGCCGGTTCCCGCGTAGAGCGTGCTCGGGGTCGCGGGATCGATGGCAAGCGCAGAGACCAACGTGGTGGTGAGCCCCGCGTTGGCGGCGCTCCAGCTCGCGCCGCCGTTGGTGCTCTTGAACACGCCGCCGTCGGTTCCCGCGTAGAGCGTGCTCGGGGTCGCGGGATCGATGGCAAGCGCAGAGACCAAGGTGGTGGTGAGCCCCGCGTTGACGGCGCTCCAGGTCGTGCCGCTGTTGGTGCTCTTGAACACGCCGCCGTCGGTGGTTCCCGCGTAGAGCGTCTGCGGCGCGCTCGGGTCCAGCGCCAGCGCCTGAACAGCTGTGCTTAGGCCGCTAGTCATCGGTGTCCAGGTGCCGGCGCCGTTGGTGCTCTTGAACACGCCGCCGCCGGTGCCTGCGTACAGCGTCTGCGGCGCGCTCGGGTCCAGCGCTAGCACCTCAACAAGAGTGTTGCTCAGGCCAGTATTCATCGGCGTCCAAGTCCCGGCGCCGTCGGTGCTCTTGAACACGCCGCCGCCGTCGGTGCTGAAGACGCTCGCATAGAGCGTCTGTGGCGCGCTCGGGTCCACCGCCAGCCCCGGAACATCAGCGGCGCTCAAGCCACTATTCATGGGCGTCCAGCTGCCGGCGCCGTTGGTGCTCTTGAACACGCCGCCGCCATCGGTGCCTGCGTAGAGCGTCTGCGGCGCGCTTGGGTCCACCGCCAGCGCTCGAACCATAGTGTTGCTCAAGCCGCTATTCATCGGCATCCAAGTGGTGGCGCCGTTGGTGCTCTTGAACACACCGCCGCCGTCGAGGCCCGCGTAGAGCGTCTGCGGCGCGCTCGGGTCCAGCACCAGCACCCCAACGGCAGTGCTGCTCAGGCCGCTATTCATCAGCGTCCAGGTCCCAGCGCCGTCGGTGCTCTTGAATACGCCGCCGCCTCTAGTGCCCGTGTAGAGCGCTTGCGGCGCGCTCGGGTCCAGCGCCAGCGCCAGAACAGCAGTGTTGCTCAGGCCGCCATTCATCGACGTCCAGGTCCCGGCGCCATCGGTGCTCTTGAATACGCCGCCGCCGTCGCTGCCCGCGTAGAGCGTCTGTGGCGCGCTCGGGTCCAGGACTAGCGCAAAGACAGCAGTGTTGCTCAGGCCGCCATTCATCTGCGTCCAGGAGCCGGCACCGTCGGTGCTCTTGAATACGCCGTCGCCGTCGTTTCCCGCGTAGAGCGTCTGCGGCGCGCTCGGGTCCAGCACCAGCGCCTGAACAGACCCTCCGAAGGGCCCGTGGGTGGTCCACGTGTTGATCCCCGCCTGGGCGACTCTGCAAGCACCGTTCACCCAACAAAGAGCCCACAGCAATAGGAGCGTGTGTACGACGAGGCGACCCGCGGCGCCGCCCCTATGATGCTCCGTACGGGAGAACGGTGGCGCCAGGCATCGGCGTCGCCAGATGCACCAAACCGGTGGCACGGAACCTCACTTCAGCTGCAGGGGCGGCCAAAACGCCAGTCGATCCCCCACACGGATCGTCGCGCTGCCTCGCTGTCTGCGGCTCTGCATTTTGCCATCGTTGCATTGTCGCACGCATCATAGCAAACGGGGAACGCGTATCACCGAAGACAGAGGTTACCGACACGCTGGGATCAATGGATCAAGCAAATCGCCCCGGTAGCTGGTGGCCTGTGGACTTTCTGTCTCAGGCGCAATCCGTTTGCTTGCAACGGTCCGGTCATATGCGAGAGAATGCCCGCGGTTTCACGCCATGCCTCGGCGAAAGAGATTCGTAGTTGGCGGTGCGTGCGTCGCAACCATTTTGGTGGGTGCGTTGTTAGTGTATCGCTTCGCTGGTGTAGCTAGGCCACCTTCGACTGGTGCGCGCGGTGTTGCGATGTGGCCGCGCGAGGGAAACAGGCCGGCCGCCACGCGTCCGACGCTGTGGCTGCTGTCGATCGGTGTCAGCCGGTACCGGGAAGCTAGCATCGGCTTGCAATTCGCCGATGCCGATGCGCAGGCCATGGCCGCCGCGCTCGAAGGGCAAAAGCAGGGGCCCATCTATAGCGAGACGAAGTCGATGACGCTCATCAATGAGCAGGTCACCCGCCAGAGTATTCTGGGCGGCATTGAGCGTTTCCTGGGTCAAGCCGGGCCCGATGACGTCGCGGCGATCTTTATGGCCGGCCACGGCGTCCAGGACCGCGCCACAGGCAGCTACTATTTCTTGCCGTATCCGGCCAACGCTGAAAACCTGTTGACTGAAGGACTGCGGATGTCGGACTTTGACGAGATGATCCGCGTCCTGCAGCGCAACGTCCCACGGGTCGTGGTAATGCTCGACACCTGCCACGCGGGCGCGCTGCGGCTGACCTCGCGGGCGGTGATATCAGCAGACGATTTGGCAACCCAGATATCGGCCGCCGAAGGATTGTTTTTGCTCGCCGCTGCCAAGCCGGGTGAGGAATCGAAAGAAGCGACGCAGCTCGGGCACGGGGTCTTCACGTATTCCATGATCGAGGGGCTCCGCGGCGCCGCTGATGTCGACGGCGACAGTATGGTGTCGGTCTCCGAGATCTTCACCTACGTCGCTCGGCAGGTGCCGCGACTCACAGAGGGCAGGCAACACCCATATCACAAGATCGAGGGGACCGATCTCACGCTGGCCGCGATCCAGCGCGTGCTGAAGGAACCCACACCCACCCGTCCAGAGGCGGGCAGTGAGCAGCCTGTCCTAGAGCTTGCGGTAGCATCTGTGCCGAACACGATCGGCGTCATGGAGTTCAATGATTTGAGAAAGGATCCGCAGCACGACTGGATGGGCAAGGCGCTGCGCGCCGCGCTGGACACGGAGCTCAGCAAGGTACGGGCGCTGCGTGTGGTCTCGCCGATCATGATCGACCGCAGGATGACGCAGGGTGCGGACGAATTGAACACCGCCCGGCAGCTCGGGATCAGCAAGCTCCTGAGAGGCTCATTCGTGGTGATGGGCAACACCCTCCGCGTCGATGCGGAGGTCGTCGACGTGTCGAGCGGCATGCAAGGACCGTCCGAGATGGTGGAGGGACAGGAAGCTGAGTTCTTCGAATTGGAAAAGAAGCTCGTGTTCAACGTCCTGCAACAGTTGCCGGTCGTGGTGTCGACCGACGAAGGTAAGTCGATTGGCGAGGAGACCAATACCAACCTCAATGCCTACCGGCTGCTGCTGGAGGCCAGAGGCAGCGCCGTAGAACCTGCCCCGCCAAACAAGAAGAGTCCGCCCAAGGCGTCGGGCTCTGCCCCGAAGCCTCAATCATTCTTGGACGGCTGGCGGCGCACAGCCTTTGCGGCAGAGCTGGAGGATCACAAAGCTGAGGTGGGTCAGCTGTTGCAAGAGTATCGCCGCGCGCACGAGCAGAAGGACGTGGACGGTCTTGCCGCCTTGTACACCTCGTTGACAAATCGACAGCGGAACGCCCTGCACGCGTACCTGGACAATGCGATCGACCTTCGGGTCGAACTAGACGATGTCCGAATCGAGACGAGCGACCAGGATATCGTCGTTTCCTGCACGCGCCGCGATCACTTCAAGGATCGAGAGAGTGGCAAAACCGCACGGCTAGAAATCCGCGTGACCCAGCTGTGGGTGCACGAAGGCGGAACGTGGAAAATCGCGGACGAGCGCTAGCAGCCGGGCCGACCAGGTCTCGCACCTTCGCCGCCGCGCTGCTGGCTGGCCATCTCCTTACGGGCGGCGTGTGCGCGCACGCTGAGCCGTTGGATGAGAGGATTCCAGGGTTGTTCGGTGGGAACCTGAAGACGTCCCTCAATCCTTCGTCGATCCCGGATCCTCAGAAGCTGCCCCTCGCTGAGCGGTTCCAATCCCTTGGTGCGGCGCTCGCCGCAGCTCGGTCGCAGGCACCGATTCCGTCGGCGAGCGGCGCCTTTCGATTCGCATGGGATCCGGAAGTGCATACCTTCGTTCGCAGTTCCGAAAGCCTCGGTTCCATTCTCGCCGAACGAGCGCAGACACTGGGGCAGAACAGCGGCATCTTCGCTGTGTCGTACACACACATCGACTTCGATACGTTGGAAGGCGATCCGCTCGACAGCCTGGTCTCGTCTCAACCGGCCCTGTCAAAGGCGTTCCTGAAGACCGAACCCGACCGCAATCTAGCCGGGGACGACCTATTGCAGACTCGCCTGAACGTCGGCCTCACCCTCGACCTGCTCTTCTTCACGGCTGGCTACGGAATCACGGACGATATTGATGTGAGCTTGAGCCTTTCCGTGAACCGGCTGCATATGAGCGCGTCAGCCGACGCACAGATCCTGTACCCACCGGGAAAGGGCAAGTCCGTTTTCGTCTTCAACCAGCCCGGAGCCCTCAAGACGGGTTTGGGACCGGTGTGCAGTAACCCCTATCGGTGCGCAAAGGACGGTTTCGATGACACCGCGTTCGGAACCGGTGACTTGTTCTTGCGCACCAAGTGGCATTTCTACGATGCGCCCTTCGTGGATCTCGCTGCCGCTGGCGTTCTGACGCTGCCCACCGGCAACGCCGATGACTTTCTGGGCTTCCACAACCCAACCTTTACCCCACGGTTCATTGCCTCCAAGAATCTTGGCAGGGTTTCTCCACATCTGAACCTGGGCTACTCGTTCCGCAGCAGCAACGATGGCGACAACCAGGGCGAGTGGATTGCCGGAGCGGACTTCATGGCGTTCAAGTGGCTGACGCTCAACGCCGACTTCCTTGGCTTCCACGACGACAACCGCGACGGCATCAACGATGACGTGTTGCAATCGGCGGTGGGTTTCAGACTCAATCCGTTCGGGCAAGTCGTCATTGCCGGCAACTTCCAATTCCCCCTCAACCGCGATGGCCTGCGGGCGGATGTGATATATACCGGGCAAGTTGAGTACACATTTTGACGGAACCCCAGCAGTATGCGAGAGGGTCCTGAGCGGCCGAACTGATAGTTGCTCTCTGTTCGTCTGTGGTGCGTGCCCAGCAAGGGTGAGCGTTGAATGTCCGAACCAGACGCACCCAACTCCAAGGAGTCGAGTCAGAGACCCGTCACCCTGACCAAGGTGGTCGAGGTTGCTGCGCTAGCGGCTCCAGATGCGTCGTCGACTCCACAGTTCCGAGACTTCCGCGTTCTCATGAGGCTCGGAAAAGGGGGCATGGGGGTGGTCTATCGCGCCCACCAGTTGAGCATGGACCGAGATGTGGCGTTGAAAATTCTGCCCCAGCACTTGGCGGAGAGCCCCGACTTCGTGGACCGTTTTCACCGCGAAGCCCGCATGTCCGCGAAGCTCGATCATCCAAACGTGGTGCGTGGCGTGGCCGTCGGGGAGGAAAACGGCGCACACTACTTCGCCATGGAGTTCGTCGACGGCAAGAGTCTGGACGAAGTGCTTGCAGAACGGGGCCGGCTGAATGTGCATGACGCGGTCAAGATCACGCTCGATGTGGCCCATGCCCTTCAGCATGCCCATTCAAGGGGCCTGATTCATCGCGATATCAAACCGGCCAACATCATGATCACGCGCGACGGTGTCGTGAAGCTCCTGGATCTTGGAATCGCCAAGGTGACAGCGGACGACGCCGGCGCAACACAGACCGGAGCGATCTTCGGCACCCCGTCGTACATGCCTCCTGAGCAAGCGCGCGACGCCAAGAGAGCCGACGCGCGTAGCGATATCTACGCCCTCGGCGCAACGTTGTACCATCTGTTGACCGGCGCGAAGCCCTTCATTGGCGCGACGATGTTGGAAGTCCTGGTAGCGAAGGAGAAGGGGGAATATCAGCCTGTCCGCCATCACAGCCCCAGCGTTCCGGAGGCGGCCGAGGCGATTGTAGACAAAATGATGGCGCCTGACCCGGATGATCGCTTCCAGAGTGCCGCCGCACTGATCACCGCCCTCGAGGCGACAGGGTTGGCGGGTGCAGAGCTGAGCTGGCTGGGCAGGCAACAACTGGAAGAGGAGGCTGCTGTTGGTGTGCTGCAGTCCGTCCGCCGGCGAAGGCGTCCCTCGTTCATCGGGTGGCGATTCGCGGCAGTAGTCGTCGCGCTCTGCGCTGGTGGATACTTCGCGTGGGAGACGCAGCGTGATTCACGGACTGAGCAACAGCAACCCGGCGCCGGCGATAGCGAGGCGGGGACAGACGCGGTTCTGGTGCGCGCATGTGATCAAGCGGCGCAAGGGCTGCTGGGAGAGGCAAGGGACACACTGGCCGAGGCTCTTCGGGCACACCCCGGCGTGGAGAAGATTGAACAGCCACTACGTGAATTGGAACACGGCGTATTGGTGCTCTTTCAGTATCAAACCGTCAATAAGACAGGAGCGATCACACCCCTCTCGCTCGCCAGCGGCTTGACTCTTACGCAACGCGATGGTTTCCGTTTCGCGCTGATTCCCAGCCGTGAGTGCCACGTGTACGTGTTCGAGCAAGACTCGCGTCCAAGCGTCGACCAGGTGTTTCCCAACGAGCGCTATACCAGCCAGGAGAATCCCCTTCCCGCTGCGCGCGTGCACTGGGTGCCGGCAAAGAGGGCCACAAAATCCTACGAACGACCGCTCTGGATGCACCTCGACGAATGGGTGGGCACTGAACGGGTGTACTTTGTGGCGGTCACGAAGCCGCTCCGCGACCCCAAAGGATTCTCCAAGCGCTTGCTCACGTCGAGCGAAGACTTGCGGGCGACACTTGCAAGAGACCCGAGCTCCCTTCTCGAGGCGGGAGAGCCTCCTGGTACTTCGTGCTTTGCGGAGGATCCGCTGCCGACGCTGACCTTCAATCACAAGTAGGTTCACGGGCCAGTCGGAAACTTGCCGACGGGCATCCTTGTTGGGTTGAGGCGCGGGCGGACAGGAACGATCTCCTCACGTACAGTACGTGAAACCGGCGCTGACGGAATGCCGCGATGCGCACGGGGCGCGTAGACCACAGACGACCGACGTGTTGACCGGAAAGACGCTGCCGGAGAAGTGAGGAACTACTCAATGACCGGCCACGGGCATAGGTAGGTGCTTGACAGCCTGATCGACTCAGACTACCGAAACCATCACGATGCACGGTACAGACTTCCGAGCTGACCGAGCGCTCGTGTCCGTTGTGTTCGCCGATGTGAGCGGCAGCTCGCAGCTGTATGCGGAGCGCGGTGACACTGTCGCCTTCAGCACTGTGTCGCGCTGTCTGGACATCCTTGAAAGTCAGGTCAGCCAGCGGGCCGGCCGCGTCTTCAAGCGCGCCGGAGACGCGGTGTTGGCGGTGTTCGATGATGTAGAGGCGGCAGTCCGCGCCGCCGCCGGTATGCACCAGGCGATGGAGGCGTTGGACAGCGCGCCAGGTGCAGAGGGTACTCATGTCCGAGTGGGGATTAGTTACGGCATGGCTGTGCTCGATGCGGGCGATGTCTACGGTGACATGGTCAACGTCGCGGCCCGTTTGGTGGCGCTGGCCGCTGCGGACGAGGTGGTCATTTCCGGCGCCGTGTACGATGCACTCCCGCCGGACATGCGTGCCGCCGTGCGCCTGATCGATCGACTTGTACTGAAGGGGCGTCCGTCGTCCGAGCCGATCTACGAATACCTGTGGAAGCAAGGTGATGCGACCATGGTGGTGCCGCTGCCGCAGCGGGGTAATCCCACAACCCTGCATGTTACCGGCGCCGGCAAGTCATTCGTCGTCCACCCGAACCGGCCGAAGCTGCGCATCGGCCGGGAAAGCGATAGTGACATCACCATCGATGCGGACGTCGTGTCGCGGCATCATGCCGAGATCGCGATGCGCGGACGGAACTTTTTGTTGATTGATCGCAGCACCAACGGAACATACGTGGACATCGACGGCAGCGGTTCGTTCCGCATCATCCGCGACGAGCTGACTCTAGCGGCCAGCGGCTGCATCCTAGTCGGTTCCAGGGACGTCCTTCCCATCCGGTTCCAAGTGGGCGAGAAATGAATTCCCCAACTGAGATCTCAACCCTTTCGACTGGGCAGCGTTGGAACGGACCTTCCAACTGGCCTGGCTCCTTGTTCCGATCATCGGGGTGGCGCTCGCCGACTGGACCGAGAGTCTGGTGCAGCTCGACCGCTCCGGCCTTGGCGATCAGGCGCCCATCGGGACTGAAACGGTCGTTTGCGAAGAGAGAGCACCCGGCGAAGACGGTACCGAAAGCGCCCAAAATGAAAAGCCCCGTGACTCGTCAGAATCACAGGGCTTTGAATGGTTGCGGGGGGAGGATTTGAACCTCCGACCTTCGGGTTATGAGCCCGACGAGCTACCGGACTGCTCCACCCCGCTGCACGTAAGGGCGATTTGATAGCGGTGCCGTTGGGGGAAGTCAACGAGGGCGGGGCATTGCGGATTTCGGATTTGTCGATCTGCCCAAATCCGCAGTCACGCGAGCCCCACTGCGTAGCGCAGCGCTCGCACCTCACGCGCCGTGAGCATTCGGTGATGACCCGGTGGGAGTTTGCCGAGGGCCAGCGGGCCGAGGCGGACGCGGGCGAGCTTCTCCACCGGGTAGCCGACGCGCTCGCACATGCGGCGCACCTCACGCTTGCGGCCTTCACCGAGCGTGATCTCTAACCACGTCTTGCCCTCCTGACTGCGCTCGATGCGCACGTCGGCAGGTGCTGTTTTTCCTTCCTCCAAGCGTACGCCCGCGGCCAACTGCTCCAACGCCTCACGCGTCGGTGTGCCCTTCACCTTCACGTGGTACGTCTTGCGGATGCCGTAGCGCGGATGCGTCAGGCGGAGCGCCAGCTCGCCGTCGTTCGTGAACAGCAACAAGCCGGACGAGTGGAAGTCCAGACGACCGACCGGAAAGACGCGCTCGCGCACTTCGGGAAGGAGGTGGCGCACCGTCGGCCGCTCCTCCGGGTCGGAGAGCGTCGTGACGACGTTGATGGGCTTGTGCAGCAGGATGTAGAGCAGTTGCTCGGGCGGCCGCAGCGGCCGCCCGTCAACGACGATGCGGTCGGTGCGGGGATTCGCCTTCGTCCCCAGCTCCGTCACCACCTTCGTGTTCACTTGGACGCGGCCTTCGCGGATCAGCTCCTCCGCCTTCCGCCGCGACGCGATCCCCGCTTGGCTGAGAATCTTCTGCAAACGTTGCGTCTCCGATATCGGCGGTGGCTTCGGCGGTACCTTCAGACTCGACTGCCTCGGCCGCAGGTTGCTGCGCTCCGGCAGTGTCGGCCGCGGACGCGCCGTCGTCCACCGTTGGGAGCTCTTGCGCGCTGAGCTCTTGTGCGGCGAGCTCTTGCGGCTCACTGCGTGTCTCGGTTTCGCTGGTCTCTCCATCGTCAGGGGCGGGTCCCAATTCCTTTAGTGACGGCAGCTCCTTCACATCCTTCAGCCCGAAGGTTTCCAAGAACTCCGTGGTGGTGCTGTACAGCAGCGGCCGGCCAACCGCTTCCTTGCGGCCGATGATCTTAATCAGGCGGCGCGCCATCAGCGTGCTCAGTACGCCGTCTACGTCGACGCCGCGAATCGCTTCGATCTCCGTGCGCGTGACCGGTTGTTTATAGGCGATGATTGCCAGCGTTTCCAGGGCGGCGCGTCCCAAGCGCGTCGGCTTGTCGCGAAACACGGCACGTACCCATTCGGCGTTCTCACGGGCCGTGCGAAACTGGTAGCCGCCCGCCACATCCAGCAGCTGGATGCCGCGCTGCCCCGGGGCGTAGATTTCTTTTAGACGTGCCAGCGCCGCTTGCACTTCTTTCGGCGTCGGCCCTTCGAGGATATCGACCAGCTTGCGCAGGCCGACCGGCGCCGCGGCGGCAAACAGTACACTTTCGATGATCAGTGCGAGACGGCCGACGTCGTCACTCGGCTCCGTCTGGAGCGTGTCTGCGAGGTCTCCGTCGTCTCCGGTGTCGACGTCGCCTTCTGTCATCAGCTCAGTGACTTCCTCCATCCTCCACCTCCTTCACCACCGCACTGTGGTCGTACTCGTCTACGCCTTCGAGCGATACCGCCGCTGCGTCCGCAACGATCATCTCGATGACGATTCGCCCGTAGCGGTCCTCCTGTATGGCGCGCACCGCGCCCATCTTCATCAGCTCGAGCATCGCCAGGAACGTGATGATGATCTCGAAGCGACTCGCATCGTTGTCGAAGAGACTTTCGAAGTCGAGGCTGCGTGCCACGCTCAAGGCGTGTAGCAGGGTGCGCACACGGTCGCGCAACGAGATGGCGTCGGTGACCACCTCATGGACAGACTCAGGTCGTGCCCGCTTGAGGACCCCGCGGAACGCTTCGAGCAGCTCCCACACTGTCACCTGCAAGCGCGGCAGCTCCCCGCTGGCACTGTCTTCCGCCGCATCCATCACCGGCTCGCGCACGAACACGTCGCGATGCAGCAGCGGCCGCTCCGCCAGCTCCAACGCCGCTTCGCGGTAGCGCTGGTACTCCAGGAGTTGCTGCACCAGCGCGGCGCGCGGGTCGGCTTCTTCCTCGTCCTCCTCACCCTCCGAAGGCGGCAGCAGCATGCGCGACTTGATGAGCGTCAGCGTCGCCGCCATGACCAGGAACTCGCCGGCAACATCGAGGCTCAGCTCGCGCAACATTTCCAGGTACCCGAGGTACTGCTCGGTAATCGTCGCGATTGGGATGTCGACGATCTCCACCTCGTTCTTCTTGATCAAATGCAGCAGCAGATCGAGCGGACCCTCGAACACCGACAAATTTACGCGGTACAGATCCCCCATCAACTCCCCTCGCCGTACCGCGAATGGTGAATGGTGAATGGTGAATGGTGAATGTCGGAGCCCCGATCCAACCTCTCTGTCTTCAATTCACCATTCAGCATTCAACATTCACCATTAGAGGCCCATGGCCTCTCTTACCTCGCGCATGGTTGCTGCGGCGACGCTGCGTGCTTGTTCATTACCGCGTTCGAGGACGGCTGTCACTTCCTGCGGCCGCCGTTCGAGGGCGGCGCGTCGTTCGCGGATCGGCGCCAGGTCGCTGATGACGTGCTTGATCATCACCTTCTTGCAGTCGAGGCAGCCGATGCCCGCGGTGCGGCACCCCTTGGTGACGTATTCGATCTCGTCGGGGGTGCAGTAGATGCGGTGCAGGTTGAACGCCGGGCAGTCGTTGGGCTCGCCAGGATCGGTGCGGCGGACGCGCCGCGGATCGGTCATCATGCGCGACAGCTTCGTGTCGATCTCCTCCGGCGAGTCGCTCAGGAAGACGGCGTTGTTGTAGCTCTTGCTCATCTTGCGCCCGTCGGTGCCCGGCACCTTGGCAACTTCGGTCAGCAGCGCTTCCGGTTCGGGGAAGACCTCGCCGTAGTAATTGTTGAAGCGGCGCGCAATCTCGCGGGTCAGCTCGATGTGCGGCGCCTGGTCAAGGCCGACCGGGACGCCGACCGCCTTGTAGATCAACACGTCGGCGGCCTGCAGCACGGGGTAGCCCAGCAGCCCGTAGTTGAGCTTGGCAACCTCTGCCTCGTCATCCGTGGAGAGCAGACCGAGGTCGCGCGCTTGTTCCTTCACCGTCGGGTTGCGCAAGAGCCACGGCGTCGGGGTGATCATGGAGAACAGCAGGTGGAGCTCGGCGTGCTCCTTGATGGCGGACTGGCGAAAGATCACGGCGCGCTTCGGATCGAGGCCGGCGGCGAGCCAGTCAGCGACCATCTCGATGCTGTTCGCCTGAATCTTGCTCGTGTGCTCGGGATCGGTGGTGAGCGCGTGCCAGTCGGCGACGAAGAAGAAGCAGCGGCGCTCCGCCTGCAGCCGCACCCAGTTGCGCAGCGCACCGTGCAGATGCCCGAGGTGCAGGCGCCCGGTCGGCCGCATACCGCTGACGATGATGCTCATAGCAGCACCCGCAAGAACACGTTCACCACCGGGCCGATGATCCGTCCGATCACGTTGGTCATCATGAGCATCAAGACGATCATCATGCCGTAGCGTTCGAGCCGCGAGAAGGCGATGGCCTGGCGCAGGGGCAGCAAACCCGCAAGCACCCGCCCGCCGTCGAGCGGCAGAATCGGCAGCAAGTTGAACACCGCCAAAACGACGTTGAAGATGACGCTGTTGCGTGCCATCAGCGCAACCGGGGTCAGCACCGCGGCGAGCATCCCGCTCCACGCACCGGTGGCAGGCAACTGCAAATGGAGGATCCACCGAAAGATCGCGGCGCTGATCACTGCCAACGTGATGTTGGTCAACGGCCCTGCCGCCGCGACAAGGATCATGTCGCGCTTCGGTCGTCGCAGTTGGCTGAAGTTGACCGGTACCGGCCGCGCGTAGCCGAACAGAAACGGCGAGTGCGCGAGGATGAGCATGAGCGGCAGCAGCACGGTGCCGAACGGATCGATGTGCGGCAGCGGGTTCAGGGTCAGCCGCCCGGCGTCTTTTGCCGTGGAATCGCCAAGGCGGTTGGCGACCACGCCGTGCGCAATTTCATGGAGAATGATGGCGGCCAGGACGGGTAGAGCCCAGACGGACAACTGTTGAATGAACGGTCCCACGCGTTCGGACAGGTAGCAGAAATGTGTTGCAGCCGCCACTCGCCTTCGGCGGTGGGTAGTTTGAGCTTTCGCACAGGAGCAGCTTTGGTGGCGCGGGCCTCCGTGCCCGCGAGTCCTTCTTGCTCAACTCGCGGCCAGGGACGGCCGCGCCACCAAAGCTGAAGGCTACCCCAATCTCACCCGCGCGGGTGAAACTTGCGATGCACGGCACGCAGCCGGTCGCGTGCGACGTGGGTGTAGATCTGCGTCGTCGAGATGTCGGCGTGGCCGAGCATCATCTGGACGGCGCGCAGGTCGGCGCCGCGCTCGACGAGATGTGTCGCGAACGCGTGCCGTAACGTGTGCGGGCTGACCTTGCCGCCGATGCTGGCGCGGCGTACTGCGAGCCGCAACCGCAGGGCGAATCCTTGGCGTGACAAGTGCCGGCCGGCGCGCTTGACGAACAGGTAGGTGCTCAAGCGGCCGTGTAAAATCGCCGGACGCGCTGTTTGGAGATAGTCGAGCACGCGTTGCCGCGCGACGCTGCCGATCGGCACCGCACGCTCCTTGCTCCCTTTGCCCACGACGGTGAGGTAGCCCGCTTCCAGATTCACCTGGCTCACCTTGAGCGAAACGATCTCCGACACCCGTAGGCCGGTGGCGTAGAGCAACTCGATCATCGCGCCGTCGCGTTGGCCGAGGGCGCTGCCGTCGTGGGCAGTCAGCAACTGCGTGACTTCGTCGGGAGCGAGCGAGCGCGGCAGGCGTGTGCCCAGGCGAGGGAGGTGAATGTCGCGCGTCGGATCGACGGTCACCGCCTCCTCGCGCAACAGGTACGCAAAGAAGCCGCGCAGCGCGGCGAACATGCGAGCCCGTGTCCGTACGGACAGCCCGCGCCGCTGCAGGCCTTCGAGGAAGCTGACGACGTCGCCCCCCTGAACGGCGGCGGCGCTGGCGATGCGTCGTCGTTCCAGATGATTCACGAAACCAGCCAGGTCGCGGCTGTAGGCGGCGAGTGTGTTTGCGGCGAGCCCCTTCTCCGCAGCGAGGTAGTTGAGATAGCCGTCAACCTCAGCATCTGTGCCGAGCCCCGCGGTCGCCACGCTCACCACTCCTCACTTGGCGTCCGCACAGCGGGCCCTACTCCTGCGGCAGCGCTGCTAACGCCACCGGCGTCGCGGCGGGCTCACTCTCGGTCAGGCGGTCGAGGATCTCACTGCGGATGTGCGCGAGCTGCGTTTCGTCGCGAATCTTCTTGCCATCGCCGTCGGTGACGTAAAAAACGTCGAGCACCTGATCGACGTTGGTGGTGATCTTGGCGAGATGGATCGACAGGCCGAGATGGAAGAGCGTGTTGGTGATGGCGAACAGCACGCCGACACGGTCCTGCGTATACACGTCGAGCACGGTGAAATGCTCCGCCACGTCGTTGTCCACGTCGACCTCGGTGGGCACACGCGGCACGAACTTCTTGCCGAGGATCGACGGGCGCTTTGATGCCGCGACGAGCTGTTCGACGTCCAGCTCGCCCTTGAGCGCCTTGTCGAGATTCACCTGCAGCCGCTCCCAGCGCTCCGGCCGCTGCACGGACTCCGCCTGATCGGCGTGTGAGATGCGGAAGATGTCGAGTGCCAGGCTGGTGCGGCTGGTGTTGATACTGGCGCCGAGGATGTTCATCCCGTGCGCCAGCAGCACGCCGGTGATCCTCGAGAACAGTCCGGGGCGGTCGCGTGTGATCACAGTGAACTCGCTGAACTCGCGCTCCGGGTAATGCTTCACCTCGGTGATCGACGGTTCGCCGTCGAGGTTGGCCACCAACTGCAGGTGGTGCAGGATGCTCTCCTCCGCCGTCCCCAAGAAGTAGCGGTCCGGCATGTCGTGCAGGAAGGCTTGCAGCCCACCGCGGTCGGGTGCGCCGTTGGCGGCGGCGGCGATGCGCTGCTTGACGCGTTCGACGCGTTCGACGTGCTCTTCCTCCACAAAGGCCTCGCGCTCGAACACGTCGAGCGTGCCGAGGTACAACTCGCCGAGCAGCATGTCGTGCCAGTTGTTCCAGATCTTCGGTCCCACCGCCCGCATGTCGGCGAAGGTCAGCAGGTAGAGCTTCTTGAGATTGTCGAGGGTCTCGACGCGTTTGGCGAACTCGACGATCAAGCGTTGGTCGTGGATGTCGCGGCGCTGCGCCAGGTGCGACATGTTGAGATGTGTGGCGACCAGGAAACGCAGCTGGCGGGCGTCGTCGGTGTTGAGATGCAGCCGTGCGGCGATGCCGTCGATCATCGCGGCGCCGCGCTCCGAATGGCCGCCGCCGTGGCCCTTGCCGATGTCGTGCAGGATCATGCCGAGAAAGAGGAGGTCGACCCGGTCGATCTCGCGCATCACCTGCGTCAGCATCGGCGCAATGCCCTTGTAGGCTCCCGCGCGCAAGCGTTCGAGCTCGTGCACCCCGCGTAGCGAGTGCTCGTCCACGGTGTAGGTGTGGTAGATGTCGTGCAACACCATGCACAGCAGCGCGCCGAACTCCGGCAGGAAGGCGCCGAGCACGCCGGCGCGGTGCATTTCGAGGAGCGTTTCGTAGACCTGTTGCTTGCCGCGCAGCACCTCGAAGAAGGCGGCGACCATCTCCGGGTTGGAGCGCTGCACGTCGTCGATGACGTCCAGGTTGGCACGCACCAGCCGCTTAGTGGTGTTCGACATGACGACGTTGTGGCGCTGCGTATCGCCGAAGATGCGGATCATGTTGCTCGGGTCGTCGCGCAGCACGTCCGCGCGCGCTACGCCGAGCACGCCGTACGAGATGGTGACGCCGGGGCGGATGTCGCGCGTCCGGGCGCGGCCGAAGCCGAAATACGGGCGCCGCCGTTCCAGGCAGCGTTCGATGATCTCGTCGGCGAAGCGGTTGATGGTCGCGGCATTGAGGTAGTAGGTGCGCATGAACAGCTCAACGCCCTTCATCGTCGCCGTGTCGCGGAACCCGAGGTCCGTCGCGATGCGCTCCTGGTACTCGAAGGTCAGCCGGTCTTGGTGCTCGCCCGACAGGAAGTGCAGCGCGTTGCGCACCCGAAACAGGAAGTCGCGAGCCGACTCCAGCTCCTCCTGCTCGCGCTCGGTGATGACGCCCTTCTGCACCAACTCGGCGATGGAGTTGGTCTTGAACTTCACCTTCGCCATCCACATGGCGGTGTGCAGGTCGCGCAGACCGCCTTCGCCTTCCTTGATCTGCGGCTCGAGGATGTAGACCGAATCGCCGTAGCGTTCGTGGCGCTCGCGGTTCTCGTCCAGCTTCTCCTTGAAGAAGCGGTCGGCGCCGCGCTTCAGCACTTCACCCTCCATCGCGCTGGCGAACTCGCGGTAGAGCGCTTCGTCGCCGCACAGGTAGCGGCCGTCGAGCAAGGCCGTCTTCACCTTGAAGTCCTGCGCCGCCAGCTTCACGTTCTCGCGCACGTTGCGCATGGCGTTGCCGACGGTGAGGCGCGTGTCCCACAGCGTGTAGAGGATGCGCTCGCTGACGTACTCGATGTACGGCTCACGCTTGTGCGGGTAGAGAAACAGCAAGTCGATGTCAGAGTTTGGGTTGAGCTCGGCGCGTCCGTAGCCACCTTGTGCCACCACCGTGCAACGCTGGTCGAGACGCGAGAAGCGTTCGACGTACACCGCGTTGGCGGCGTCGAAGAGGCTGCGGATGAGGTGGTCCATGGCGCCCGTATAGCCGTCGACGATCTCGTGGCCCGAGGCGCCGTGCTGATGGCGTTCGAACAACACGGCCTTGACGCGTTGGAGGTAGTCGCGTGCCAGTTGTCCCCAGTCCGAGCCCGGAAGCAGTGGCTCCAGCGTGATCTCGGGTGCGCTCATAGATTCTCGGCCATCCGTGCATTCTCTACAAAACGTTGAACACCGCGCAAGAGGCCGTCAGCGATTGCCTGCTGATAGTCCGGCTGCGCCAGCCGAACGCCCTCGTCAGGATGCGTCAGGAATGACACCTCCGCCAGCACGCACGGCATGCCGGCACCGACGAGGACATAGAACGGCCCGCGTTTGACGCCCAGGTCGTTGACCTTCCACCCGTGTGCGCCGACGCCGCTCACGACGGACTTCTGCAGCTGCTCGGCGAGCGCGACCGACTCTTCGATCTTGTAGCTTTGGATGAGGTCGCTGAGGATCAACGACGCCTCGTGGTCGCGCCCGCCACGGCCGGTCATCGAGCGCAGTCCATTCTCCATTTCGGCGAGCCGGATCGTCGCGTGGTCGTTAGTGTTGTTGAGGTAGTAGGTCTCGACGCCCGAGAGGCGCGGGTTCGAGCTGGCGTTGCCGTGGATAGATACGAAGAGGTCTGCTTGCTCGGCGTTGGCGCGCGCGGTCCGTTCCTCGAGGGGAATGAAGACATCGGTGTCGCGCGTCAGGACGACGGCGAAGCCCGCACCGATCAGGCGGTCGCGCAGCTGCAGTGCGATGGCCAGGGCAACGTCCTTTTCCGCCACGCCGCCGGCACCCAGCGCCCCCGGGTCTTTCCCGCCGTGGCCGGGATCAACCACGACCTTGAAGCGGTGCGCCGGACGGGCAGGGGCCGGCGCGGGAGTCGGCGCTTCGCCTGCCCGCGGTACACTGGCGACAACGGTGTCCGGTTCCTTCTTCGCCGGTGTGGGGGCGGCGCGTTGTGGCGGAACGGACGGTGCCGCGGCGGATTCGACACGCGGCACGCCCGCGCGTGGT
This sequence comes from Binatia bacterium, assembly GCA_041497995.1. Classification (GTDB taxonomy): domain Bacteria; phylum Desulfobacterota; class Binatia; order HRBIN30; family HRBIN30; genus DATKMS01. The sequence goes on from JBGQHM010000072.1 coordinate 21,474, forward strand.
GTGCCGCGGACGTCGATGACGAGACGAAACGGATCGAGCATCGGGAAGACGCCATATTCGCTGAGCCCCGGCACATCAAGGATGAGACGCGTCGTGGTGCCGTCGTGACTTGCCGCCCGCATACGTACCGCCGGTCCCTGCGACAGCGCGACTGCTGCCACCTCCGAGTTGCTCAGACGTGTGTCCAGCAGATCGACGTACAACCGCGGCGGCACGCCGAGGTCGGGGCGCGGGATGCTGCGCTCCAAACGGTAGTGGGCGGGCTCCGAGAGCTCGACGATGAGCCGCGTTGTCGCGGGGGATGTGATCTGACGGACCGCGCGAACGATAGCAGTCGCATTGGCGGAGGTCGCGCTCGTCAAGACAGCCGTCGCCAAGCACGCGAGAAGGACGTCGCGCTTCACGAACGACGCTTCACGCTTCACGAATCACTTTCCTTCTTGGCCGC
>JBGQHM010000073.1:0-21491 GCA_041497995.1 Binatia bacterium
AACCGCACACACCGCCGTGCCTGTACCGACCCGGACAGCGGTACAGGCATCCCAGACCGGAGCGCAACCAGCCGCAAGCAGCGGGTGCGCGATGGCACCGACTGACCGCACCGGAGCCTTGGGTCTCCTGCTGCCATCGCTCTTGTTCGCCCGCCGGAGGGAGCGACGGCGAACGATGCGTACTGCCCGAAGACAGATGCGATAGTCACATTTGACCGCGCCGCGAGGCTCTTGGTATGAGCGTCCTCAACTGACGCCTGGCGTTTGAGGCGGTTGGTGAGAAGGACTGATGCTCTACCTCCATGAGATCATCGACATCATCGGCGCAGGCCAGGAGGCTTACCTCGACACGGTTGGCGAACGCGCCACGCACTCCGCCAAGGAGGGGATCTCCCGACTAGTGGGGACTTGGAAGGTGATCGGCAGCACGAACCGCTGGCCGCGCGTGGTCAACTTGTGGGAGATGGATAGCTGGCAGCATTGGGCGGAAACGCTCGAACGACAGTTCTTGCCCGAAAAGAAGGATCCCGACCTGGCCCCGTGGTGGGCGAAGGCAACGCAGTGGCGCAGCGGTGGCTTCGACCGGATCCTTGAGCCCAGTGCGTACTCACCAACGTGCGACGAGTTGCGCACACGACACCTCACAGCGTGGGTATGTGTGCATACGCTCGTGCGACTGTTGCCGGGTCGAAGGGATGACTACCTGACGGCGGTCGGCAACGTCCTGCGGCCACTGCTCGAGGCCCGCGGCCTGACGTTGATGGGAGCGTATAGCGTGCCGATGCGCAGCGACGAGGCTCTGGTCCTCTGGGCAGCGCCCGACTTCCGTGCGCTCTGCGCGCTCTATGAAAGCCGAGGCCACGATGCCGACGTCCAGGAATGGACGGCGGCGGCAGGCAAGCTACGCAAAAAGTTCGAGACCATGTGGCTCGTACCATCTACGCACTGCTTCTTCCACCCGCATCATGAGTCCAAGACCTGACGGAGCGAGGCGGGTGCCGGTGACTCGTACGGCCGTACAAGCCACCGGCGCCCATTGAAAAGGAGAGGGAGCGCGGGCGGGTTGAGCCGCCCGCGCCGACAGCCGCGGAGGGGGGGTCCACGGTCTGTTACTCGAATAGACGCCCCCCGTTTGGATTCATTCAAAGAGGAATTTTCTGCAGCGCTCAGCGCGGCAGACCGAGAACGCGTTGCGCGATGATGTTGCGCTGCACCTCTGACGTGCCGGCGTAGATGGTCGCCGAGCGCGACCACAGCAGCTCGTAGTTCCAGAATCCACCCTCCACGGTGCGCGGCTCGCCGCGTGGAATCAGGCCGAATGGGCCGAGGATTTCGATGGCCGTGTCCTTCAACCGCTGCTCGAGCTCACTCCAGAAGATCTTCAGGATTGACCCTTCGGGACCCGGCACCCCGGTGCGTTGGATCATCGTGATGTTGCGGTACGCCGTATAGCGCAGGATCGCTGTTTCAATTGCGAACTGGGCGATTTTCTGGCGGACGATCGGATCATCCGCGGCGCGACTGCCATTGTGGATCGTGCGCCGGGCAAGCTGCGCCAACAATCGCTGCTCCGACTGCAGACGCACGTGCGGCGTCGTCCCGCTACGTTCATGCGCCAATGTCGTCATCACCACGTTCCAGCCACCATCGACCTCACCGACGGCGTTGGCGCGCGGCACACGCACTTCGTCGAAGAACACTTCGTTGAACCAGGCCTCGCCGGTCATCTCCCGTAGCGGCCGGATCGTGATGCCGGGGCTCTTCATGTCCACCAGCAAGAACGTCAGCCCCTTGTGCTTCGCCACGTCGGGGTTGGTGCGCGTCACCAACATGCACCAGTCGGCGTGCTGGGCCACACTCGTCCAGATCTTCTGACCGGTGACCACGAACTCGTCGCCTCGCAGATCGGCTCTGGTTTTCACCGAGGCGAGATCCGACCCGGCGTTGGGCTCGGAGAACCCCTGGCACCAAATCTCCTCGCCACTGAGAATCTTCGCGAGGAACCGTTCCTTCTGCCACGGCGTGCCGCAGTTCATCACCGTCGGACCGACGAGGCTCAGACCGATCTTCAGACTCAGGATGTCCGGAGCACGAAGGCGCGCGTACTCCTCGTTGTAGATGAGCTGCTCGACGATGCTGGCACCGCGTCCGCCGTATGCCTTCGGCCACGTGATGCCCGCCCATCCACCATCGTACAGCTTCCGCTGCCAGGCACGCGCGAACGCCACTTGCTCGGCGGGAGTCTCCGGCGGCACGTACGCCTGCGTGCCCCACCCGGCTGGCAGATTGGCCGCCAGCCAGGTGCGCACAGTCGTGCGCAAACGTTCCTCCTCGGGAGTGACATTCAGGTCCATAGTCTCGTCCGTGACTGCTGAGTCATTCGCACCGGCCAGAGGCCGGTGTCACCAGTTGGCTCTCTCCAGCGGGCTGGGCGTATTCCATCAGCGCAGCTCTATGCCCATGCCGGTGCTGCCGCAAGAACACGACGCCGTCGCAGCGCACGCGCGCCGCCCGCTGGCGTAGCGCAGCACCGGCGCGTCCACGCCCAGCGGCGTCACCACTAGCTCATCGCCGACGATCTCCGCGACGACGCCCTCATCACAATGCAGGCGTCCCGCCGCACACGAGTAGGCGGCAAAGCTCGTGGCCTCCGGCACAGCCAGCCACACACGCTGCCAGCCCGCGAAGCCCGCGGTGCCGGGCACGGCCACCTGGCATGCCGCGCCGGCGTGCAGCCACACGATTCCCTGCCACCACGGGCGCTCCGCCTGCGGTGTCGCGGCAAAGAGGCGCGTTGCGGAACCGTGATCGACTATCAGCACCGCCGGCTGGACACGATCGACCAGCTCCCACGCCTGCCGTGCCGCCGCATCGCTCTCGACAGCTCCGAGCGGGACATCCAGCGCGCCGATCTCCTCGATCACGTCCCCGAGCAGCAGCGCGCCCGGAGTGACCAACGCGCCGCGCAAGGTATTCGCAACCGGCATACCCGCGCGCACGCCCAGCCGTGCGAGCAGCCGCGCCCCCGCGGCACGCTCGCGCGCGAGATCCGCTGCAGACCACGTCAGCACGAGCAGGTCTGCGCCCATTCCCGTGGTCCCTGCGCGCACGGGCGGCGCAGCGTCAGCGACGCGCCGTGTGCCGTGAGGGAGGTTCGCCAACTGATCACGCAACAACTCGTCGCGCTGCGTCAGCGACACTCGCCGCCAGAGGTCCGGCGTCAGATTCCCAGCGTCGGCGAGCCCAGCCGCGGCGAGCCGTTCGCGGTAGAACGCTGAAGGGGCACGGACAATGCGTTCAAGCAGTGCGGTCAGGTCAGGTTGCTGGGTCATTGTAGGTTGCGCACTCCGCCTCTAGCGCCGGTCAGTCGCGTGTCAGGATGTGAACCACGCACACGCTGCCGCCGCCCATCATGTGGCAAAGGCCGACCCGGGGATTTTCCACTTGTCGCCTCCCCGCCTCGCCACGCAGCTGCAGCGTCGTCTCCCAGATCTGCGCCAGTCCTGTCGGACCGCCGGGATGCCCGCGAGCGATGAGGCCGCCGTCGGTCGACACCGCGACGCGGCCGCCGAGCTCGAAGTCGCCGCGATCGATGCACGCCTCCGCTTCGCCCGGCTTACACAGTCCGAGCAGCTCGTAATACTCCAGCTCCTCGATCGCGAAGGCGTCGTGCACTTGCACGAGATCGAGATCCTTGGGACCAACACCGGCCTCGTTGTAGACCTTCTGCGAGGTATCGATCGTCATTTGCGCCGGACCGACCACCGGCCCCATGAACAGATGCCCGCGTGCGTACTTCTCAGTCTGTAGATCTGAGGCGACGACGCGCACCACCGGTCGGTCGGGCCGCAGCTTCTTCGCCAGGTCGGCACGGCCGACGATGGCACACGCAGCGCCGTCACCCATCGGACACGACATCATCGTCGTCAGCGGCCACGCGACGTTGCGCGATTTCAAGACGCGCTCGACGGTCGTCGGCTCCGTCGATTGGCGTTGCGCCATCGGATTGAGCGCGCCGTTGTTCCAGTTCTTCGCGGCGATCTTGGCGAGATGCTCGACCTTCATGCCGCGCTCGTGCATGCGCCGCGTCGCCCACAGTGCGAAGAAGCCGGCCGGCAGGATCGAGTCCTCCATGTTCTCGGGCGCAGTGCCCTGCGTGCTCTGTTGGATCATCGTCGTCATCTTGTCGAAGCCGAGCACCATCACGACGTCGTACTGGCCGCTCGCCACCTGCAGGCACGCCTCACGAAAAGCCGCGGACCCAGTCGCCGAGGCGTTCTCGATGCGTTGCACGGGAATGCCAGTGAGGCCGAACTCCTTCATCACCCGCACACCGGTCATGACCGAAGCGAAGATGTGCCCGACGTAGGCCGCGTTGACGTCGCGGAACGACAGCCCGGCGTCGCGCAGCGCCATCATGCCCGCCTCACGCGCCATCACGTTGTTCGGCACCTCGCCCATGCCGAAGCGATACATGCCCACCCCAAGTACGGCGACGTCCTTCATTTGCTGCTCTCCACCGGCCGAAAGCGGACGATCACCACGTCGCTATTGCCCTCTTCCCGCATCTTGTCCAACTCGGCTTCCAGCGTCTGGCCGATGTGGAAGTCGTCCTTTTTCCCGGCCAGCGGCAATTGCACGCGCGGTCCCTCGGGGAGATCAACCTGCCCCACGCCGTAGCCGTCCATGTGCTCGAGGTTACTCGACCCGAACAGCGGCATGTGCACGAAGGTGTAGCTGTAGAGCGTGCCGCGCGGACCGATCTCCACGTCGGAGACATTTTCCGACAAGCACTCCGCCCGCGCGCAAATGGCGCGGCGCGGGAAGTAGTGCTCGCCACAGGTGTTGCACTTGGAGGCGAGGAGCTTGGGTGGCTGGCGCGGATCGTCGGGGACGGTGAAGTACCCGGCTTTGACGGGCACACGAGGGCGGGGGGCATTCGTCATTGATTCCTCACAGGGGGACGCTGAGTGATCGTCCCGTCTAACAAAACGAACGTTTGTTAGTCAACCATGCTCAGCCAACTTCGAGCGATCTGCGAAGTTGTGCCGCCGACGAATCCGACTGGCGAATGGGCAGGTTAGTGGGTGTGTACTTCGCTGCGAACGCGTTACCGCCATTCCGAATAGCTTCCCGGCTCATTCTTTGCGCAATGGGTATTTCAATGGTAGAGGATATGCCATGAAGGTTACCATTGATACGGCTGGGCGACTGGTGATCCCTCAAGAGATTCGGCGGGAGGCAGGTTTGAAGCCCGGAACGCCGCTGGAGGTCCGCTGGCGAGAGGGCCGCATCGAAATCGAGCCGGCGCCGCTGCGCGTAAAGCTGGTGCGCAAGGGCCGCCTCGTGGTGGCAGTGCCCGAGAGCACCGTGGGCGCACTGCGGGCCGACACGGTGGAGCGGGCCCGTCGAACCCTTCGCCGTGAGCGCGGCACCCACGAGTAAGCTGGACATGGCCGGTTTCTTACCGGACACGAGCTGCATGGTGGCAGCGGTCTGTACGTGGCACGAGTATCATGCGCGCGCGGCGGCGGAGCTCAATCGGCGGCTGTCGCTTCGAGAGGCGATGATCGTCGCCGCGCCTGCGCTCGTGGAGGCGTACGCGGTGCTCACACGCCTGCCCCCACCGCATCGTCTGTCGGCGCTCGATGCGCTGGCGTTGCTGGACACGAACTTCATGCGCGCGGGACGAACCGTCGCGCTCGACGCCGCCGCCTATCGCACGCTGCTACGGCAGGCGCCAACGGATGGGATCACGGGCGGGCGTGCATATGATGCCGTGATCGCACGGTGCGCCCTGAGGGCCAAAGCGTCCAGCCTACTGACGTTCAACGCAAGGCACTTCCTTCCCTTCGCAACTGTCGGACTTGAGATCGTCATACCCGGCAAGACTTCGTAGGGCGCTTTGGCGAGGCGTTCTTCGAGCTGCCTTTCATGATCTCTGTCCTCAGCCGCCTTCTTCGAGAGAAGCCCGTCGCCTTCGCAGTCGCGTTGCGACTTGCCCGAATTACGGGATCACGCCCAGCAGTTGAGCTGGCAATGGACACCCGCAATCCGGCCAAACGAAATTGACACCCACAACTCTAAGCCCCGGCTAACTCAGGGCCTTGACCCCAAGGCTGAAGTCCAGTGTTGGCCGGATGGTGGGTGTCCACCTTTGGCCGGACTTAGTTACAGTAAGCTAGATCTCGTGGCGCTCCTCCGGCCCACGCCGCGGCCCGATGCCGAGTACTGGAACTGCGTTGAAGCGATCACACGGAACCAACGCGTGGTGCAACCGCCCCCTTCGGGACTCCTGGTCGATGCAAGCGTCTTGATCGCCGCTGAACCGGCTGCTCTTGACCTCGACCAGGCGGTGACGGCCTAGCTAGGGCAGGCGGCAGCATCGCGTGAACGAATACTTCATCACATCAGTGTCACCGCCGCGTTCGGCAGCACACCCAGGCGCGGCTCGCTCGGGGTGCACGATGGACAGCAATTGTGGTAGGCTGCGTCACCATGAGAGCACGCGCTGGTGCCCGCATCCTTCGCGATCAAGAGCGACCGTCCGCTGCCTTGGCGCGGAAGCGCCGAGAGGCGAAGGTTCGGACCGTACACAAGGGCGTGACGTCCGTACGAAGGGACGGTGGGGAGTCAGATCTGTTACTGGCGCTCATCGGTCAGGCAGGCAACGTGGGCAGTCGGAGCATCGCTCGTCGCCACGACGAGGTTCTCGCCGTCGTCGAACGGCAACACAATAGACCCGAGTGAAGCCGCTGCGCGTCTTCGTCGACACCGGGGCCTGGTTCGCCATCCAGATCAGGGACGACGAGTGGCATACCGCTGCTGCTCGGACACTGCGGCAACTCCTTGCTGGGCCTCACACACTGGTCACAACCAATCACGTGATCGGAGAAACGTATACGCTTCTCCGTAGCAGCCGCGGCATTCTTGCCGCCATGAGGTTCTTGGAGATTCTTCCGAAGTCCACTCGGGTGCAACGGATCTTCGTGGCCGACGAGATGGAAGGTCGCGCCTTCGCGCTCCTGCGTCGGTATCGCGATCACGATTTCAGCTTCGTGGATGCCACAAGCTTCGTCACCATGCGCACCCAGCGAATTCGGTGCGCGTTCGCCTTCGACAGACACTTTGCAACCGCCGGGTTCGCACGGATTCCCCAAGACCTGCCTGCTGAGCAAGTCTAGACCACGGCTGCCGCGTGGTGTTCCACGCTGCCGGGCAACTTCACAACCAGCGCATCTCACCGGGCGCCGTTAGAAGCAATCCAAGTTGCAGCACGCGGGCACCCACCACTCCGCTCGCGCGGAGCATGTCGCCATACAACCGCAGCTGAGCAGCGTACTCTGGATAGGCTGCAGGCAGCGCACCCGGGAGCGGCGCATCGGTCTTGTAGTCGATGACTGTCACGCGCTCCGAGCTCACCGCGAGAAGGTCGACATAGCCGGTTAGCAGCTTGCCGTCGTTCCACCGCATGGCCAGCGGATACTCGGTCGTCACGCTCGCGACCGCATTGCCCAGCACACCGAGCTGGCGCAGCGCGTCGAGGGCACGGCGGACGTCGGCTTCCACCTCGGCCAGATGCTCGGTGAGGCCCGCCTCCTGCGCGGCGAGGGACACTGCAACCTCGACCTGATCGACACACTGCGCCACGAGCAACTCGAGGGCGCGATGCACGGCGGAGCCGAATGTCGGGCCGAAGCGGCTGTGCTCGACCTTGCGGAGGCGTTGCGTGGCCATATCCGGTTCTTCGTCTGCGGTTGCGCCAGCCTCGGCAGTCACCGCCGTCGGCACAGCCAGCGGCTGCATCGCGGCGCGCGCGGCCTCTGCAAACGCGCGCTGCACCGCATCCATGCGGTCCTGCAGCCCCTGGTCCGGCACGATCTGCCGCTCGACAGGCGCGGCGGAGATGCGGCTCCACAGCGGCAGCTGCTCCAGTTGGAATGTCTCGAAGCGCTCCACCTGCGTAGGATCGGCATCGGCAGCCAGGTCCGCGGTCGCGTAGCGCAGCATCTTGCTCTTGGTCAGTGGCGCCGGCAACACGAGCAGGTCGCGGGCGCGTGTTGCCGCGACGTAGTACATGCGCCGGCGCTCTTGCTCGGCGAACTGCTTGTCGCGCTCGAGCAGGTGGGCACCCGGCGGATGCTCGATGGCCACGGCACCAAGGTTCAGGGCCCACGCGTGGCCGTCGCGGTCGACTTGCCAGCCGCTGCCGACGCCCGGGTCGCTGAAGGTCTGGAAACCGTCCCACAGAATCACCACGGGGAACTCCAATCCTTTGGCGCCATGGATGGTCATCACCCGCACGGCGCTGGCACCAAGCGGCTCTGGCGCGTCGAGGAAGACGGGGTCGCGCGCCCACGATCGAAACAGCTCGGTCGCCGCGTCGAAGTCCAGCCCCTCCAGCGCCGCGCGTCGGTCGAGCTCGGCGGCAATCTCGTAGAGACCCGCCAAGGTCTGCGGACCGTTGTGTCCGGTGACCACACCGCGCCCCAGCGCGGTGCGCTCGATCAGGTCGCGCGCCGTCGCACCCGAAGAACGGATGTGTCGCTGCGCGCGCAACTCGGAGACGATGGCACGCGCCTCTTGCATGCGGGCGCGGCGCGGGTCCGGTGGGTTGTCCTTGCTCACCCGTTCGACCACTGCGTCGCCCCAGTCGACGGCAAAGAATGGCGGCCGCAGGAGCGCGGCCTCAGCCACGCCATCGTCGCGGTCGGCGAGTGCGCGCAACCCCAGCAGGTACTGCCGCGCCACCGGATGGCCGAGGAACAGCGCGCCGCCGCGCGCCGTGTACTCGATGCCGAGCGTATCGAACTGCCGCAACAGCAACCGCAGGTTCGTGGTCACGCATGCGAGCACCGCGATGTCGCCCGCCTGGACCCGTCGCTCTTCGTTGGTGTCCGGGTCGCGCACGCGATGCCCCGACGCAAGCAGCCACCGCACGTAGCGCGCCACCATCGCCGCCTCGACGGCGCGTCCGGCAGGTGCCAGCAACCCTTCGCCACCCGCGTCGGTGTACGGCAGCACATGCACCGCGACGCCACCGGGCGAGACACTCGCCGCCGGCACCAGATCCTCGTAGTTGGCCCGACCCGTCTGCGGATCGAACGCTGGCCCATCGGCTTTGCCGAGGACCTTGCCGAGCTGCCGGTTGAAGAACGTGATCAGCTCAGGACGGCTGCGGAAGTTGGTCTCGAGGCGCTGCTCGAGCGCACCGTTGGCCGCGAGCCGCTCCGTAGCGCGCCCGTACATGGCGATGTCAGCGCGACGGAAACGGTAGATCGACTGCTTGGGGTCGCCGACGATGGTCAGCTTTCCCGGCGCCAACCGCAGCGCGTCCCACGTCGCGGTGCCGCGACTGCCGGGGTCCTCGCACAGGTAGAAGACGATCTCGCATTGCAGCGGGTCGGTGTCCTGGAACTCATCAACGAAGATGTGCTCGAACAGCCCCTGGTAGAAGCGACGCGCCTCGGGATCGTCGCGCAGCAGGTCACGCAGCTTGATGAGCAGATCGAGGTAGTCGACCACCTCATGCTCGGCCTTGACCCGCTCGTACATCGCCTTGACCACCCGGAACAGACGCACCAGCCGTGTTGCTAACCAGCGATGGGGTCCCTTGAGCTTGTTGCCGAGCGTGTTCGTCCGCGTCCCGTCGAGACGGATGGCATTGTAGGCACTCCAGCCCGCGTCGTCGTTGTTGAACTCCACGCCCTTGCGCAGGGCCCGCCCCCGCAGCGCCTCCTGTACGACCCGATATGCTTCGGCTGCATCGTCGACGTCGCGCAGCCGCCGCATAGCGTGCGCCATCCGTCGCAGGCGCTGGTGCCCGCGCTCGCCGCCGCGCAGCAGCCGCACCATCTGGGCGAAGCGTTCCGCCGCCGCGCGCGCCTCGCCCAGCTGTGGGTCCGGAATTGGTGACAGCTCGACCGCCACGTCACGTGTATCGATCATGCGGCCGAGGGTTGCTTCCAACGAGGCCAGCGGACCGAACGGGCTTTCCGCGCGCTCCATCTGCAAGCCAGCCCGGGCTGCGGCTCGCAAGGTGTCGGCGGCCTCGTCGATCAGCGCCGCGTCGACGTCGGCACCGAACGCTCCAAGCTCGGCGCGCAGGTTGGCGCTCTCGGCGGCACGCCGCAGACGCAGGAAGGTCTCGCGCACTAGCTCGCTATTGTCGTCGATCAAGGCGTACGCCGGGCTTAGCTTGGCTTCGACGGGGCGTAAGCGCAGCAAGCGATCGGCGAATCCGTGGATCGTGCCGACGAAGGCGGCGTCGAGATTGGCCAATGCGTCGCGCAGGTGGCCGGCGCGGCGCTTGTCGGCAATTGCCTCGCGTTCCAGCTCGCGCAGCAGCTGCTCGCGAATGCGGAAGCGTAGCTCACCGGCGGCCCGACGCGTGAATGTGATCAGGGCCATCTGCGTGATCGGAATGTGCCGTTCATCGGCTGCCGTCGGCGCCAGCAAAGCAACGGCGCGGTCGATGATGGTCTTCGTCTTACCGGTACCGGCGCCGGCCACAACGGCGACGTTGGCCGCGCGCTCCCCAATGATCGCGTCGCGCGCAGCCTGGTCGGCAGGCGGAGGGTGATGAACGGTCATCAGTGGAGTTACGCCTCCTCCTCGCCGCGCCGGCGCTTGAAGCGTGCGAAGCGTTCGAGCGGGTGATCGGACGGCAGCGCGTTGAGCTTGGCCGCGCTGCGCTGATGCGCGCCTTCGCCGCACGCCGCTAAGAACGGGCAGTACGTACAGTCCTCGGCATTCGGGGTGCGCGGGAATGCACCGGCGCTCAGCAGCTGACGGGCGATGCTCAACCACTCGCGCGTCTGCCGGCGGAGCACGTCGAGCTCCGGTCCGGTGAACGCGCGGTCGGGCTCCTGCGCCGCCGAGGGATGGACGTATGCCGCAGCGCCGACATGCGCGCCGCCATAGCCGGTGGCCTCCACCGCGAGGACGTACAGGCCAATCTGCAGGTCACGCCCGGGGTTGATGGGATCTTCTCCAAAGTCGCGTACGCGTCCCGTCTTCAGGTCGCGCACAGACAGCGCCGCCGGGCCCAGCCGATCGATGCGGTCGATGGCGCCGCGCACGTACACGTCGCCGCCGTCGAGTTCGAGACGTACGGCTTGCGTCTCTCCAAAAGGCAACTCACTGGCGAGATACTCGCGCGGCGGCAGCTGCCATTCGTATCGCACGAGCTGCTCGATCTGTCGCAGCAGCCGCTCGCGCTCGCGCGCGATGCCGTCGTCGCCGCGCATCGGATATTCGTATCGCAGGGCTTCGAACTGCTCGGCAGCGATGGCCCGGGCGCGCATCACCCAGTGGTCGATCGTGCCCTCGCGGCGACAGATCGCCGGACCGGCTTCGCGGAAGAAGTACTCCGCTACCGCATGAAAGAGCGATCCGTAGACGATCGGCGAGATCACGTCCGTCGACGGCCGCGGCGTCGGCTCGCCGAGATACAGGACGCGCTCCAGCAGAAATCGGTGTGGACAATTGAGCAGCGTCGTCACCGCGGTCGCAGAAATGGGACGCTCGGGCACGAGCCCCATCGGCACCACCCCGCGCCAGGCATCGGTCACAATGCCATCGACACTGCTCAACGCGATGCTCTGCAACGCGCTCGTCAGGTGCCACAGCCGGTCGACGGACAGCGCGTCACCCTGCATCCAACCAGCCGGCACCGTCAGCGGCGCCGCCGCGGTCAGCACGGCACGCGGGGAGAGCGGCGCGGCGTGTGCCTGTTGCCGGCGCTTGTCCCGGCCACGGTTGAGATACGCTGCACGCAGCCGCGCCGCCGTCGGGACATCGCCCTCGGCCGCACCATCTTCACCCGGCCGCCCAAGGGCGGTTGCGACCTCGAGCATAACACCCGAGACTTCGCGTTCGCTGCGGTCGACCCACTGCCGCGGTGCCGAGAGCGCGACCCGATTGCCCGCCGCGCTGATCACACGGAAGACGTCGTGGATGTCGTCGAGTACGCGGTCCGCCAGACGCGGCAGCACGACATCAGGAACGGCTTGCTGGGCGCGCGCGGATTCTTCGATGTGGCCACGCAAGCTGTCAGGAACGATGGGGTCGTCGTGCGGCGTGTGCGGCAATGCCCCCTCCGCTAGGCCCAGCACGCGCACGGCCACGAAGGGCAGCCCAGCCGCCTGTGCACTCGTGCCGATAAAAACGGACGGCTCGCCGAAGCGGCCGGTCGGTCGCCGATCGCGGTGCAGCACCTCGATCAGGAAGCGCACCGCCGGCGCGCCCGTGATGGCATCGGCCACCGGGTGCCTGAGGATCGATTGCAAGGACTGGTCAAGGCGCGCGAGCAGGTTGGGCGGATCCGGCGGCACGCGCAACCAGCGCGTCGCGAAGCTGCGCAGCTCCTGCCAGAGCGTGCGCAGGGAGGCGGCTGCGATCACCGTCTCACCGAGTTGCTGCAGCGCCGCGATCGCCGGAAGAATCGGCTCGACATCGCGCAGCCACCGTTCAGCGTCATGCCGCGTACGCGCATCGAGCTGCTTTTCGGGCTCGTCGGAATTCGCTGCCGCCGCGACAGCAGGCGTCGCGTCGTCCACGAGCTTGCGCAGCGCGTCGCGACGGCGCTGCAAGCGCGGCAGCCACTCGGTCAACCCGGCGCGGTCGCCGGGGCTGCCACCGACTATGCCGGCACCGTAGACGATCTCAGCGGCACGCGATGGCGTCAGGCGCTCACGGCCTTCGTCGTTTGCCTGCTGCCCGCGGCGCAGGGCCGGCAGGATGCGAATTGTCGCCTCGGCTTCCAAGCCGCGCGCCAGTGCATTCAGCAAACCGAGCAAGCGCAGGCCTGCCGGCGACGCTGCCACTGACAGCCCGCCGGCGAGGTAGGCTCGCACTCCCGATTGGCCCGGCGCCACGGTCAACCGCGCCAAACGGTCGGCCAGGAACGCGGCGTACGGATCGGTCTCCGGCACGATCAAAGCGATCTGCTCGGCGGGAGTGCCGGCCGCGACCTCCTCAGTAACCCACGTCGCTGCAGCTTCGATCTCTTCCTCGATGCTCGGATACTCTTCCAGATCCACCGTGCCATCGGGGCCCGCGGAGCGCGCCCGTTGCGGATCGGTTAAGATCTCGGGCGGTTGGAACAGGAAGCGTTGCACCAACCCTAGCTCGCCGTCCGCGGCCGCGCTTGGCGTCGGTGGCGGCACCTGTATCTGTTCGCGCCAGCGTTGGGTGCGCTCGCGCAGCGGCCGCGCTTCCTGGAAGACGGTGCGGCACTCCGGCAAGGCACGCAGGAAGCGCAGCAATGCCGTCGACGGCGACGCGGTCAGCACGGCGAAGATGTGACCGAACGGCGTTAGCAATTGCGGGCGATCGGCGACGAGCGCTGCCGCCTCCGTCAGCAGCCGAGGCGTGGTCGTCAGCACACGCTCGCCGGCATCCGCCGCCTGCCAGACCACCGCGACATCGTGCAACCGATCAGCAGCCAGTGGATCGCGCGGCTGGAGTTGCTGCGCGACCGACAACGCCAGTGCGGCATCGAGACCGCTCGATTCGAGGTCGGCGATCGTCTGTGCAAATGCATCGACGTACCCCTGTCCCGAACGCAGTTGAGCGACGCTGAAGTAGCGCAAATCGGCCGCGAGTGCCGCCGACTCGAAGAGCTGGAGAATGCGCAGCCGGCGCACCTCCTCCCAACCCAGCATTTGGACACGCCCCGAGCGGACGACGAGCTCGCGCGCCAACTCGACCGGGCGCGTGAACAGCACGCCGGCGACCAACTCCGGCTGGGCCATGTCCACGCAGATGTGGCGGCGCAGCGCGTGCGCCTGGCGTTCAGCCGCCACCAGCACCAGCGCGCGGCGCACCGGAGACGCCGGCAGCTGCGCCAATTGCACAGCGACCCATGCAACCGGTGCCGTCAGGACTGCTTCAAACGTGTTCACCCATGCACCTGCACTACGCTGCTATGCAGGCAGGGCACGGCATTCGTCAATCCTCGCTCACCCACCCGGACGCGCCCGCCCGGCGGCGACTGCACGGCGCGCCCTGAAGTCGACGACGCGCACCCGGCGCAATACGCGGCGCGCCACGGCGGGGTAGTGGAGCCGATAGTACGCCAGACGCAGCAGGCGAAGGCTGTGCTGGTGAGACTCCACCTCCGGGAGCAGGCGACCCAGGTGACGTGTCGCATGCTCAACGAGAGACTGACGCTGGTCACTCGTCAAGTCGGGACGTCCTTTGATCAACCGGCCCTGGAGCATCGCGCGGATCGCGCCCGGCGTGTGCCGCTCGATCCAACCGGTCATTTCAAGCGGCGTGGTCGCGCACTCGCCCTCCGCTAGCTGCAGGAGCTGCGAACGGAAGAGGATTTGCCCAGCCGTGGCACGCGTCAGTCGGCCGAACAGAACCGACTGCGGGCGCACGCTGGCGCCACGTTCCAGTGCATCGAGGACCTCCGCCGCAACGCCGGAGGACAGCGCCGATTCGAGGGATAACGCAACAGTCGCGTGCAGGCCTTCGAATCCTTTGCGACACAGCAGCGGCGACAGCCGATGAAAGGTCGGCCAATCGACCACGGCGACGTAGTCGAGCACACCGCGTTGCAGCACGTCGATGGTGGCGCGGCGGTGCTGTCCCAGCAGCAACGCGTCTGGAAGGTCCCCCACACCGCGCTCCCGCAAGCGACGTTCGATGGCCTCGACGAGTGCGCGTAGCGCCACGCTCGCCGCCGACATCTGTCCGCTGCCACCGATGGGTCCGGTAGCCTCCGCCCCCCTGTCCTCCACCTCTCACCTCTCGAACTGGCGGCGCCTTCTTATCACGACTGGACGAAGGCTTCGAGGGTACGGCGGGGTCCTGACCCTCAGTAGTCCTCCACGTAGTTCTTGATAACAACCTCGCGGACGTGGTCGTTCAGTTCGTCACGGCGTTCGAAGGCCCAATCTTTGGTCTCGATGGGGCGGTCGAGGACGATCTTCACGCGGCCGCCGGGGCGGATGACGACGTGGCTCTTCGGCAGAAACTTCCACGTGCCGCTCACGCTCATGGGCACGATCGGCAAGCCAGTGCGCAGCGCCAGTGTGACGCCGCCTTTCTTGAAAACGTGTACCTTGCCATCGGCGCTGCGCGTCCCCTCCGCGTAGAAAAGGATGCAGAAGCCGCCGTCGATTTGAGCGGCGACGCGCTGGTTGATGCGCGCGATGGCCTCCTCTGGATTGGAGCGGTCGATGACAATGTGATCGCTGAGGGCGAGCGCCTGGCCGAAGATGGGGAGGCGCAACAGCTCCTTCTTGGCGACGAACCGAATGTTCAGCGGCACGGCCGCGAGCGTGACCCAGATATCGAAGTTGCTGAGGTGGTTGGAGACGATGACGTAGGAGCGCGTCGGATCGACGTGCTCAACACCTTCGACGTCGACGTGGATGCCGCACAGCGTGAGGATCCAGCGACACCAGATGCGTCCGTAGACGTCGGCGGCCCAGCCTCGACGGGTGATCAGGATGGTCACGATGCACAGCCCGCCCCACCAGACCGTGATGAAAAAGATCGCCAGGTCCGCAGCCAAGCCCCACAGCCAGTGCCCAAGGCGCGACACGATGCCGCGGCCCGGCGCGGTCATGAATGCACGACGGGGGCGCGAAGGTCAGGGTGCATGTAGGCAACGGTCATGTGCGGCGTGTTGCAGGCATAGCCGAAACGGCCGAGCGCGTCGACGACGATGACACCACCCGAGCCGGCAGCGTGCCGGGCGAGATACTGAATCCCGCGCCGCGCTGCAGCGGCCGGCTCACTCCCATCACGGAGTGCGTCGACGACGTACTTGGTCAAGACGGCCCGCATGATCGCTTCGCCCTCACCCGTTGCCGACGCCGCCCCCAGCCTGTCGTCCGCGTAGGTACCGGCGCCGATGATCGCGGAATCGCCGATCCGTCCGGGCAACTTGAAAAAAACCCCGCCGGTGGAGGTGGCCGCCGCCACGTGTCCCGCGCGGTCCACCGCCACCGCGCCGACCGTACCGGCAGTCGCCGCACCACTGCGCAGCCGCCAGCGCTGCAACTGACGCTCGGTGACTAGCGCCGCCGGGTCACACCACGGGATGCCCTGCCCCTGCGCAAAGGTGTCTGCCTCTGGGCCAGCCAACAGCACGTGGCGGCCATCGTCCATGACAGCGCGTGCCAGGTGCACGGGATTGCGCACCCTCCGCACCACCGCCACCGCGCCGGCGCGCCGGCGGCTCCCCTCCATCACGCTCGCGTCCATTTCAACCGTCCCGGCGCTGGTCAGGCACGAGCCCGTACCTGCATTGAAGACCGGGGCGTCTTCCAAGATTGCCACCGTGGCGCACACGGCATCCAGCGCGCCGCCCCCTTGCGCCAGCAGACGCCAACCGGCGTCGATAGCCACCTCACAGCTGGCGCGTTGTTCCGCGGCCAGTTCCGGAACTGCGATGCCGGCGCCGCCGTGAGCGATCAACGCCGGACGCAACATAGCCACGGCTGCTTCATAGTCTTCGCTTACATGGCGGGTATGCGGCAGCGAATCAATCCAGTCGTCGGCCACTAGCTTGGCGCGAAACACCTTTCGCACCAGCACTATCTCGAAGCAGTGCACTCATTCTTCACTAAATTAGTCCGGGAGAGATAGTTTCCAGACCACACACAGACACGTTGAGAGCCAGACGATTCTGGACTTGAGAAATTGTCAAGCCAGCACGTTTCGCGCTATAGAGGGGTGGCAATGCCGCTACACCCGCGCGACGATGACCGGTTCACCGCAGACACCACTCGGCTCATCGCGGAACGCCTCCCTATCGGCGCCGTCGCGCTAGTTGCGGTGTTCGCGGTCGCATGGTTCTTCGAACACCGTGCCCATCCAGATCGCGATGCATATTTCGCCGCGTTCTACGGGATCGAGATCGTCACGGTCTGTGCCGCAGTCCTGCTCTGCCGGAGTGCCGGGTGGCGCCATCGCAGCCGCGTCGTCGCGGTCGTCACAGCGGTCGCACTCATCGCACAAGTGAGCGGCTATCACACGGCGGTCCGTGGTGAAGGCGAGATCTTGAACATGGCGCTGCTGTACCTGGTCACCGGCACGATGGTGTTGGTGCCCCTGGACTGGCACGGTCAGCTGCCGGTGGCACTGGCGGCCATCCTCGCCTACAGCATCGCGATTGCGTCGGGGGTACGCAGCGCGACCCCCCTGGCCATCAACGTACTCGGCTTGGGCACGATCGCCGCATTGTCGGTCGCCGGCGCCGCATTTCTCGCGCAACAGCGACGGACACTCTGGCAGCAGGCGGTTGCGCTGCGAGAGGCGAACGATGCACTAGCGGAGGCAAACCGCACCAAGAACCAATTCATCGCCAACGTGTCGCATGAGCTGCGGACGCCGTTGAGCATCATCGTCGGGTACACGGATCTGCTCCGCGATGGTGAGTTTGGCGCGATGTCCGCCGAAGCGCGCGACACACTGGAGCGCATAGCGCAGAACGGCCGCAACCTGGTCCACTTGGTGGCCGACCTGTTGGACCTGACGCGCATCGAGGCTGGACGCTTGGAGGTACGCCCGGGGCGTGTCGAGCTCGCCTCCGTATTTGCCCACATGACGCGCGTCATTGAGCCGTGGCTCAGCGGCAAGGACGTCCGCTTTCGTTCAGAACTAGCCGATGCGACCGGCGTCACGGCAGACCGCGATCGATTGGAGCAGATTCTGGTCAACCTGCTGTCGAACGCGGCAAAATTCACCGAGCATGGAGAGATCCTGCTGCGCGCGCGCCGCGTTGAAGGCGCAGCGGTCGCCATCGAAGTGCGCGACACGGGCGTCGGCTTTGACGCAGCCGAGCTGCCCACCATCTTCGAGCCCTTCGGGCAAGGCGCCAGCGGCAAGAAAGTTGGGGGCGTCGGCGTGGGGCTGTCGTTGTCCGCGGCGCTGGCCCGCGCCATGGGCGGGGAATTGACGGCCGACAGCGAACCGGACCGCGGCTCGACCTTCGTCTTGCGTCTGCCGGTGGCTGCGGACGTCTCAACTACAGCGGAGCAATAGGGGTCGGCCGGCTCAGTGTCCGCCCGTGGTCGTCGCGACGATCGTGCCACGATCGCCGACGGCCCACCCGTTGCCTGCTGTCGCGAACGCAACCGCGTTGAGCGCGTCGAACACGCCGCTCTCCTGGAAGACCCACGTCGTGCCGCCGTCCGTTGTACCAAGGATGATACCGAAGTCACCGACGGCCCAGGCCGTCTGTGCATCGATGTTGGTCACCCCGAACAGCGGGACCGTATCGATCGGGTCGCCCATCTGTGGTGCCCACAACGCACCGCCGTTGGTCGTTTTCAAGATGACTTGCGTCGGAGTCGTATCGTCCTGCGTACCGCCAACCGCCCAGCAGGTGCTTTCATCGGCACAGGTGACGGAGTAGAGCGATTCCTGCGTGCCGCTCGTCTGCGCCGCCCACGTGGCACCACCGTTGGTCGTGTGCACGATCGTCCCGGCATCACCCACCGCACAGCCGAATTGCGTTCCAACGAAGGCCACGCCATTCAAAGACTGCGTCGTACCGCTCTGCTGCACTCTCCACGTAGTGCCGGAGTCGGAAGTGTGGATGATGGTTCCGTCCCCTCCCACCGCCCAGCCCGAATCGCCATCGACGAACCGGACGCCGAAGAGTGAAGAGTCCGTGCTGCTCACTTGTGACCGCCACGTGGCTCCGCCATCACCGGTGGCGAGCACTATTCCGTCCTCGCCGACCGCCCACGCAAGTTGCGGGTCTACGGACGAAACGGCGAACAGGCCTGCGGTAGTCCCCGAGGGCTGGCTGGCCCAGGTGTCGCCACCGTCCGCGGTGCGCGCGATGGCCCCGAAGTCGCCGACGGCATAGCCATCGGTCGTGGTGGGGAAGGCCACGCCGAACACCGAGTTCGTGGTCGATGCGTTCTGCGACGGCCACGTGCTGCCGTCGGCCGTATGCAGCAGGGTGCCGCCGTTCCCCACGCCCCACGCATGCTCCGCGTCGATGGCGGCGACGGCGTTCAACTGGTTGCTGTTGTTGCTGTCCTGTGGCCCCCACGATTGTCCACCGTCGGTGGTGTGCAGGATCGTCGCCATACCGCTGGTACCGTCGACATCACCAACGATCCAGCCGTTCTGGCCGTCAGCGAAGTCAATGCCGAACAGCGCATTGGAGCCGCTAGACAAGACTGTCCAGGTGCCCCCGCCGTCGATGGTGCGTACCAGGGTACCGTTGTCGCCGACTGCAATGCCACGCTGCGCCGTGAGGAAGGATACGGCGAACAGGTTGAGCGCCGTGTTGCTGGTCTGCGGCGCCCATGAGCCACCAGCGTCGGTGGTGTGCAGGATCGTGCCCGTGTCGCCGATCGTCCATGCGGTCTGCGCGTCGACAAAAGCGATGGCGTTGAGCGAGCCTGCCGTTCCACTGGTTTGTGGTGTCCAGGTGCCCCCACCATCGGTGGTGTGCGCGATCACTCCCGACGTCCCGAGCGCCCAGCCGTTGAGCGCGTCAGCGAACTTGACGCCGTTGAAGGCGATGCCGGTCACAATGGCCTGGATACCGTTGATCTGGCGCGCCCACGTATTCCCGCCGTCGCTGGTATGGATGATCGTGCCGATCGACACGCCGCTGGACGAATCGGTGTCGGCGCCGACGGCCCAGCCGTTTTGAGCATCGACGAAGTGCACGGCGAAGAGATCGGTGCTGATGGTGTCGGTGGATTGGAAGTCCCAGGTGAGTCCGCCATCAGTGGTGTGCAGAATGTCGCCGAAGGCGCCGACGGTCCAGCCCTCGTTGACGTCGAGAAAGCTGACGCCGAAAACGTCGTTCCCGGTTGGGCTGGGTGCCTGCAGAGACCATGGATCGACCGGACAGCCGTTCAGAGCGTTGGTCACCGCGGCGATGATCTCATTGATCTGGATGAAGCCGTCGGCGTTGGCGTCGCCAATCGGGCAGAGAGACAGCTGGGCACAGCCGGGCTGGTTGTCGCACAGGGCGATGTTCACCATCGTGATGAGCTCGTTGACGGTAACCTCGGTGCTGCTATCGCAATCGCCGACGCACTGCGCCGACGCCGCTCGGGCCCCGTCGGCGACGGCAGCCAGGAAGACCCCGCACGTAAGTGCAATGGCCAAGGTGAAGCGGGTGGGCATGGGACTCAACTCCTCTCGGCGACGCGCGGGGCGCAGCGACTCAACTCACAGGCCCCAAGAAAAACTGCCCGTCGGCGTAACGCAAACAATCACGGACTCGCCGTCGGCAATTGGCGCGACGCGCGCATACTGACGGTACTTGCGGTACAGCGCCTGGCGCGCCCGGCGAAACCCGGCTCCGTGCGTGCTGACGACCCCGGTCCCGACAATCATCACACCCGCCAACTGCTTCCAATTCTCATTGTAGGTATCGAAAGCCAGTGCGACGCGTGGATTGCGCTGCACGTTGCGCACCTTGCGCGCGTTGTCGGCCGACGCAAAGTAGATTTTACTGCTGAGCACCACTGGGCAGATGGCAACGTTGTGCGGGGTACGGTCGGCGCCGACGGTCGCCAGGCGCGCCACCCGTTGGCTCCGGATGAACGCCAGGATCTTGCCGCGCAAGCGGTGCGCCATGGGTTACGACGCGGTGCCCGAGGAGGTCGGCCGCGTCGTCTGGCGCATGGTCTGCTCGATATCCAGGAGAACGCGCAACACCTCGATCTTCACCATGACCACGACGTAGGCCACCGCGCCAAATGCCAGGGTGATGAGAAATGAGAGCAGGCCTCCGAAGAAGCCGTGGTGACAGGAGCTCACGGCGCCACAGAGCACGATGATGAGGGCGACGGCACCGGCAATCAGCTGCGCCGCGTCGATGACGAAACGGAGGTACGGGTATCGTTCTTCCATAGGATCACTCAGCTCTCTTGCCGCACGGTCGCTGCGGAACGGACCGCGTGCACTGTCCGGACCCTAACGAATTTCACCAATTCAGACAAGGTGATTCTCGCGCCGCCGGCGCTCACAGTGGCAGAGGTTGACTGATCGATGCTATTTCGGTACTTCGACAACCATCGAAATGAAAATAACCACCGACCATCACGCGCTCTCGAAGGCGCTGCGAGCCCTGGCCCACCCGAACCGCCTCGCGATCTTCGAGCGCATCCACGACGACGGCCTCTGTTGCCGCACCGACCGCAAAGGCAACACGGTGTGTGCCATTGCCGAGGACTTCCAGTTGGCGTTGTCGACCGTGTCGCACCACCTCAAGGAGCTGCATTCGGCGGGGCTGATCACCTGTGAGCGCCGCGGACAGCAGGTGGTCTGTGCCATCAACCACGACACGCTCGACCGCGTGCTGGCGCAGCTGAGCGCCAAACGGCGCCGCCGCCCCCGTCGTTAGGAGCCTGTCGGACTTGGCAACCCGCAGCGACCCATCGGGGAGCGGGCCATAGAAAGGATGCTGGCCGCAGGCCCTAGACCATGCACACCCTGTTCATCATCGACCCGTTGGAGTCGCTGAACCTGGCGACGGAAACCTCGCTACT
>JBGQHM010000074.1:0-21355 GCA_041497995.1 Binatia bacterium
AGGCAGTGTTGCTTCCCGTACAGAGTTCCTCCGGGTCACACACATCGCCCGACCCCGGCCGACACACCGCTCCCGCGTTGCCCGCCGGGTGCTGGCAGGTATTACTGGACCCGTTGCACTGGTCGAGCGTGCACGGGTTGCTGTCCGCTGTGCACGCCGTGCCACTGCTCTTCTTGGCGTCTGGCACCGGACATGCCTGCCCCGCGGTCCCCGTACACGTCTCCGCTAGGTCGCACTCGTCCGCCGCCGCGCGACAGGTGAACCCGCTGGGCTGCACCGCATCGGTCGGACACGTGGGGCTACTCCCCGTGCAGGTTTCGCTTGGATCACACAGATCCCCGGACCCGGTCCGGCACACTGCGCCGGCGTTGCCCGCCGGATGCTGACAGAGGTTGCTCGTCCCGTCGCACTGGTCGAGCGTGCACGGGTTGCTGTCGCTTGGGCAGGCTGTGCCGGCGCTCTGCTTGCTGTCGACCGCCGGACAGGGTTGGCCGGAGACGCCGGTGCACTTCTCATCCTTGTCGCACACGTCCACTGCAGACCGACAGACAAACGTCGCCGGTTGCTTCACGTCGTTCGGACAGGCAGTGTTGCTTCCCGTACAGAGTTCCTCCGGGTCACACACATCGCCCGACCCCGGCCGACACACCGCTCCCGCGTTGCCCGCCGGGTGCTGGCAGGCATTACTCGTCCCGTCGCACTGGTCGAGCGTACACGTATTGCCGTCGGACGTGCAGGGCGTGCCGCTCGAAGTCTTGGCGTCGTTCGGACAGGAGCCGCTCGACCCTGAGCACACCTCGGCCGGGTCACATACGCCCGCCGACGCACGGCAGCCCGTCGCCGCCGCCTTGAACGTGCACGTCGCGCTGCAACACGAGCCGGCCGTCCCGTTTAACGCTCCCTGATCACACTGCTCTCCCGTCTCGACCGCGCTGTTGCCGCAGACGGCACTCACATCGATGGTGAAGGCACACAGAGCCTGAACGCTGCACGGATCGGTGGCCGAGAAGGTCACGACGTGCAGCCCAACGTCCCCGGAAGTTGGGGTCCAGGAGAACGTGCTGTTCACTGGGTTGCCGCTCGTCGGCAGCACCGGCACCATGCTCGCACCCCCGGGGAGGCCTGCTCCGTTTAGTGAGACTGAGTCCCCCGCGTTGGGATCGGACGCTCGGACCGGGAAGGTCACCAGGCTCCCGACGGTAGCCGGAATCGTGGACCCGCAGACGGGAGTCGGGCTGTTGAACGACGGGCTTGAGTTCAGCTGACAAGCCGGGACGAGTTGGATCAGAAAGTCCAACGGCACCTTTACTCCGGTTGCGGTTTCCGTGATCATCACCTGGGTCGAGTAGAGGGTATTGAGCGCTGCGTTACTGCAACCGTTCGGGCCTGCGCTACCGGCCAGAGCGCAGGTGTTGGTATCCCAGGTGTAGATCCCACTGCTGGCATTGATGCTGGCGGTATGTCCGGCGGCGCACTGAGGCGTACCTGGCTGAGCTGTAAACGCGGCCTCGGCCAATGTTGAGAGCCGGAAGCTGAGCGCGTCCCCTTCGTTGTCGGAGGCCGGCACGGTAAAGGTACACAGCCCGTTTTGCGGACACAGCACAATGGGTGGGAGGCCGCTCACGGGCGAGCTGTTGGGGGAAGCCCCGCTGGAAGAACCCACGTTGACGAGGGTCTCCAACCGATAGTTGGCATCTGGGTTGTTAATGTGCGCGTTGGGCGATGTGCAATGGCTGATCCGCGCACTGTCGTTGATGAAAGCGGTCTTGTTGCCGCTGCTCGCATAGGTGTGCTGGATGGTCGGGTCGACGATTGGGAGGCTGGTCGGGTCGAGTGCCTCCGCGAAAAGCCAGTTGTTGGTAACGTCCACTGAGGTCACCCTGTACAATAAGCCCCGACCGCCGGGTGACCCGACCTGTGCGCTGCCGTCACCGAAATCGAAGAGGGTGGCGCCGATGCCCTCGAAGAAGACATCTCCAACCCCAGGCCCCCCGCCCCCCGTACAGGCAACAATAGTAGGAGCAACACTAGGCGTCCCTGATGCCGGGTTCACGCAGAAGCTGTTTTCGCCGTCGCGGCGCCAGGCGTCTTGGATCGTAAACTCGATCGTGTTGTTCGCCGCCGGGCCGACGTGTCTCCACGTGATGTGTCCATACCGGAAATGCGTCGCCCAGGCCGGCGATGCACTGATGGCCCCAACCAGACACAGCAGGGGCAACAGCATTGTCCGCCGAAGCCACCTGCTCCGACAGCTGACACTCACGCGTGCCCGAACGCTCACGCCTTGATCGGTTGGAGTCGCAAGTCTCACCTTGGGGTCCATCATCGGAACCTCCTGCAGTCCATAACTGTTGAGTGCCCTGCACAAACCGTCGGCCTTGCCCGAGACGCGGGCGGGCTTCATCTTCGTTGCTTACGGGTCGACCCAGGCGCCAACGCGCGCCCCTGCATTTTCTGTGTGAACGAACACGCCACCGGACCCGCCACTTGCGCGTCGGGTCCACGCCCCCCCTGGGTGTTTCCGACTCCTCTCTGACCACATCCATGGTCAGATTGTCAATACGTACATGTACGGGCTGCGTCAGACCCCGGGAAGCCCGTGGCACGCCAGCCCTGAGAGCCCGCGACCCCTGTCGCCCGTCAGGTTGCGGATTTGTGCGGTCGCACGCCTACCTCCGTCGCCGTGTCGTCGCGGATCGAGGCGCTGCGCAGATTGCGCAGCGCTCGCCGTTCGATCTGACGGAGCCAGCCGGAGCTCATACCGAGGCGCCTCTCCACTTCGTCGCGGCTGTGTGTGGGTTCGCCGATGCCGAAGAGCAGCCGCAGGAGAGTCTCCTCTCGAGCCGACAACTTTCGGAGATTGTCTTCTATCTGCACCATGAGCCCCCGAACTTCCCAGTTCTCAGCCACCGCATCTTCCCCCTCCGGCAGTCGCTGCCGCACGCCTCGAACGTCAGCGGACGGCAGCGACTCACCTGTCTCCGTTACTTCCTACACGTGGCTGTCGCGTGCTTTCCGGGCGACTTGCAGCTAACAATCGTGTCGCGTCGATCGAGCCCACCGAGCGTCAAAGTGACCTGCACACCGGCAGTGCTGAGCGGTGCTTGGAACGACCGATTGCTCGCCGAGACGGTCACGGAGTACACGCCACTGTGCTTGCGTAGCAGCTTGAGCACCTCGGCCCGCGTCCCAATGCAGGTGAACCGGGTTTTTCCGAGCTGCACGCAACGCGGCCCGCGAAAGACCATCGTCTCTTCTGCGCTCAGCCCGCCGCCGGCAACAGCGACGCCGCCACCGAGCGCCAGCCCCTCGGCGAGATCACCGCCTACCTCGCTCGGATCGAAGACGCCGGTGACCCGGATCGTTGCTTTGTTGGGCTTTGAGCTACTCGTCAGGCGTACCCTGCTCAGCGTCAGTGGCGCCGGCAGCGTCTCCGTTGAATCGCAGATGTCGCCGGCTCCGTCTCCATTGCCGTCGCTTTGCCCGAAGTTGAACACTGCGGGGCAGTTGTCCGTCGCGTCGCACGTGAGGTCTCCATCCGTGTCGGGCAGAGACGTTCCCGCTTGGCACATACCTGTGCCCGTATTACATGTCTCGACCCCATCGCAGACTTCGCCGTCATCACACTCGGCAGCGGAGACGCATGAAACGCAGGCCGGAACAGTGCTGAGCACGGGGACGACGTTGACGTTACTGGCGGCGGTGTCGCAGCCGGGAGCGTTTGCCCCGTGGCCGCACCCCCAGTAGTTGTTTGTGGCGTCCAGTGTTCCCGACGCAATCCCGCTGCCATCGGCACCAACGGTGTTGCCTTCAATGGCGTTCGAGTGGGCGCTGTTTCCAGCGGCGTACGACAAAACGCCAACATCGTTGTTGGTGATGCGGTTACAGGTTGCGACGTTGCCCGTGGCGTCGCCAGTCGGGCACAGACCAAACTGGTTGAAGGCCATCTCGATGCCGTTGTTGTTGCCGTCGATGATGTTGCCAGTCGCGGTATTGTTGCTCGCTGAGAAGAAGAGCACCCCGTCGGCGCCGTTCCCGTTCGCAGTATTTCCCGTGTAGAAGTTGCCGGTCAACTTGTTGTCGGTGATCGTTACCGGGCCCGCACCAAACCCGACCTGGACGGCATTCTGCGCCAGGACTAGGGTCGGCCCCGCGCCGGTGATGGTCGAACCAACGAGGCTACCGGACGCCACGCCATTCGGCGCATCGGCACAGCCGCAACCGTTGAACGTGACGCCGTTCTTGTTGTAGCCGGTCACCGTTACGCTGGCGATGTCGACGTGTGCGGCGTTCGACCCGTTCGCCTGCACCAGAATGCCGTTGCCGTTGCCATTGCCGCTGAACGGATTCTCGGCGACGTTGGCTACGGTACCGCCATGAATGGCGCCTGAGGCATTGCGATAGAAGATACCCTCGAAGCGCGGCGGACCGCCGGCTGTACCGGCCAGCGAGCCATCGACGTTGAGGTTGCTCAAGGTCACTCCGCTCACGCCCGACACGAGCACAATGGCCGTGCCGGTGCCGCCGCTGCACGGACTCCCCTGGTCCGTGCCTGATACGACGCTGCTCGGTTTCACGACAGCGCCGCCGCCGTTGATGGTGATGTTGTTTGTGGTGATCTTGACTTGTTCGGGATACGTGCCCGCCCCGACCGTGATCGTGTCGCCGGCCCCGGCATGATCCACTTCGCCCTGGATGCTGGCGCCGATACGGCGCACGTTGTTGAAGGTGCCATACGAGTTCGGGACCGAGAACGTACCCAGGTTGGCAGGCGGAGCCGCGCCGAAGACGACGGCGTGGTTGAAGGTGTTGCCGGCGAAGTAAGTCGCCCAGTCGAACTGAGTGTTGTTGTAGGTGCCGCGCGCCCGGATCTGCTGGCCGTCGGGCGCGCTGTTGTTGAAGGTGTTGCTGGTGATCACCGCGCCACCCACCGAGTAGACGAACCAGGGAACGCCCGTGTCGGCGCCGTTGAAGCTGATCGACGGCCAGGCCTGGCTGCCGGCCGTGGTCGCCAGGTTTTTGAACGTGTTGCCCGTGACTACTCGCCCGCTCACCGACCCGCTGAAGCCGGCGCCACTGGTGATATCGAGGCTCACGCCGTCCTCGAAGATGTTGCCGTCGATCCGATACCTTTGGAGGTGCGACACGGTGTTCACCGTGTCGAAGTTGAAGTCGTTGAAGTAGACCGATCCCTGGAGGTCGGCGATGTCGCAGTTTTTGAGGGTGAAGTTGTCGCCGCCAACCTCGATCGTCTTGTTCTGACCGCCGGTGTTCGTTCCGACGCGGACGCCGGCGATGGTGACGTTGTCGCCCAGGACGAAGATGCCGTCGGGACCAAAGCAGAGGTTCGAGTTTGTGTTGATCGTCGCCTGGACGCCAGCGGCACTCGTGATCGGCACGTTAGCGCTGTCCACGCCCTGGATGGTGAGCCCGGCCTTGCCCACTCCGATGAACAGGCCGACGGTGTCGTTGGCGCAGGCAGGGGGGCTCGGCACAGTCGCCGTCTCACTGTACGTCCCCGGCGCCACGTTGATCGTGTCGCCAGGCGACGCGGCGTCGATCGCGGGCTGGATGGCACAATACGGCGTGCCTGTCACATCACTGCAAGCTAGGTTGGCACCATCAACGTTCCGCGACGCTGCCCAAGCCGGTAACGCCTGGATGCTGGAGAGCACCCCCACGAGCGCGAGCGTACGGCAGACGACGGCAAGCAGGGGTTTCATGACTCCGGCGGAGCCGTGGCCTTTTCGCTTGGCACTGAAGCGACCGTTGTGAAACACCCTGTAGACGAGGTAACTGGACTTCGCTGCGTCAATCCGCTGTGCCTTCATTATCCCCTCCTCTGCGATGGGGGCGTCCCGATTCATGGCCCGCCCTCTCGCTCTTGGTCTGTTCAAATGCGGGAGTCGTTGCGACCCGCGCGTCTCAACAGTTCGCCGTCACTTCGTGTTTATATGCTATGCCGGTTGACTAAACCGTCAGTGTCACGACGAGACACTACAACCGACACGTTCATGGTTGCTATTCGTACTTCTACTGAATTCGTGCCGGAGGGGTGACTCGTCTCACGAAATCAGATGACATTGCTCAGCGTCGCGGCATGTCTCGACGAGCGCGAGAGTCTATCTGCCTATGGCCTTCGAGTCTCATCGCGCCGATCATCCACGCCGCTCAACGATACGCTGGTGTCGACGCCCGCCGCATGGAGCGCTGGGTTGCTGCCTGGTGGCTTCTCCGTGAATCTACGGAAGCATGAGCAGTCTCCGGCGTAGCGGGACACTCACACGGACGTGGGGCCAAGTGGACGGCGCGGGCGCCGACTCTACGCCGTCTCGCCTACTCTTCCAGCGGCACGATGCCGCGGCGCAACGCGTAGCGCACCAGATCGGTCTGGCTCCGCAGGCCGAGCTTCCTCATCAAGTTGGCGCGGTGCGTTTCAACCGTACGCGTGCTGATGAACAGACGGGTAGCGATCTCCGGGCTGGTGCGGCCTTCCGCCGCAAGATGCAGAACCTCCCGCTCACGCGTACTGAGTGTCTCGTACGGGTCGAGCGGTGCCCCGGCCGCCTTCTCGACGTACATCTCGATGGAGTGCTCAGAGAGGGGCGGACTGAGGTAGCGGCCGCCGGCCAAGACTTCGTGGATCGCGCGAATCAGTTCTCCGGCCTCCGAACCTTTGAGTACGTAGGCACTGGCGCCGTTGCGCAACGCTTCGATTACGTACGCCTCGTTGGCGTGCATGGACAAGACGACGATCCGCGTCTGCGGGACACTGCGGGCCAGTTGGCGGGTGATCTCCAACCCATTGAGTCCGGGCATGATCAGGTCGAGCACCAGCACATCCGGCTGCAGGGCCTCGACCTGCGGAATGACCTGCAGCGCATCCGCCACTTCACCGACGACGTGAAAGCCCGGCTCGGCCTCCAAGAGATTGCGAATCCCCAGCCGTACCACCGGATGGTCATCGGCCAGCACAATCGTTACGGACATGGCGTCACCTCGTTCCTCGTTTCGTCGAGTGGTAGCTCGGCACTAACGCGGGTCCCTTTGCCGGGCGCCGACTCAACCGTCAGATGGCCGCCCAGGAGCCCCGCTCGTTCCCGCATGCCGGTCACCCCACTGGTGACACCCGCGTTGACCGGTGCTTCGGCATCGAAGCCACTGCCCTGGTCGATGATTTGCACGCACAGAGTGCCTGGGTCTATCCACGCGCGCACGGTCACCTGTCGGACGTGCGCGTGGCGCGCCACGTTCGTCAACGCCTCCTGAACGATGCGGTAGGCAGCGGTCTCGACTTCCGGAATGAAGCGCCGCGCGAGGCCGCGGTGCTCGAAGCTGACTTGGACGCGCGTCTGCGCCGCGTAGCGTTCGAACAACCACAGCAACGCCGGCAGGAGACCGAGATCGTCCAACATCGCGGGCCGCAGATCCAAGGCGAGATTGCGGACGCGGGCCAGCAACTCGTTCACCTGGCGCCGGGTGTCACTGAGGCGCCCAGCGTTGCCGTCGGCCGCGGCGCCGCTCATCCTGGCCAGCGACAACTTCAGGGCAGTCAGCGCTTGCCCGATCTCATCGTGAAGCTCGCGCGCGATGTGCTGGCGCTCGGCTTCTTGGACCTCCAACAGCCGGTGCGACAGAGCCTCCAGGCGTTCGTGCCCAGCGCGCACTTCCTCGAAGAGACGGCTCTTCTCCGTTGCCAGTGCGACGGCATCGGCGATCTGGTTGAGCAACGGCAATTGCCCGGCGTTGCCGCCGTCGAGCTTGCGCCACGTGAGGGTCAACATGCCGAGAACCTTCTCACTGCCACGTAGCGGCAAGCATACGACGGAGCGAAAGCCGTCTGCGTGTATCTTTTGGACGATCGGCGACTGCAGCTCCACCGCCAGATCGGGCACGATATGCGGGCGCCCCGCCACCACGGTCGGAGCCGCGGGGATGTCACGCATCAGCAAGCGTGCGCCGGGCCCCACATCTGGACGCGGGCCGCTCAGGGCAATCACCGTCGCCCCGTCGTAGTCGGGATCGAAGAAGGTCAGGGTGGAGCGGTCGCACTGCGTCAGTGCCCGCAATCCTGCCGCCACGCGCGGGAACGCCGCCGCCACGTTGAGCTCCGCATTCAGTGCCCGCAGAATGTCGCTGAGCGTCGTCACCTCCTTCTCGTGCGCTTCGGTGATGTCTTCGAAGAGCACAGAGATGCCCGTCCGCCCCGGGTAGCCACGCCCGCGGTACCACCGGTTGAATGGTGGATAGTAGGCCTCTACTTCCACCGTGACATGCTCGGTCATGGCCCGATGATACTGCTCGTAGAAGACCGTACCCACTAGTTCGGGAACCTCCTCCCAAAGGTTCTTGCCGACGAGGTCGGCTGCCGAGCGCTCCACCAACCGGGCAGCCGTCGGGTTGACATACGTGAAGCGCCAGTCTTGATCGACGGCGAAGAAGCCGCCGGTGATGTCCTCCAAGATGCTGGCGATCCGCCGATTCGTCGCCTCCAGCTCCTCCTCCGCGTGCTTGCGCGCCGTAATGTCGATCATCACGCCTTGACTGAAGGGTACCTGTCCGCTGTCGTCACGAATCACCACCGCCTCATCGTGGAACCAGACCAAGGCACCGTCACGCGTGTACATGCGATAGTCCGACGAGAACGGCGTGGCGGTCTGGTGGCTGTGCGCTACCTCGGCAATGACGCGGTCGCGGTCCTCCGGATGGAGCTGGCGATTCCACAGGTCGGGGTCGCCGATCCATGCGCTGGGCGCAAATCCTAGGGTGGCTTCCACCTGTGGGCTGATGTACATCGTGCTCTGCGCATCATCCAGTGCCAGCACGTAGGTGATGGCCGGGAGTTGCTCCACCAGCTGCCGGAGTCGATCCTCGGCTGCGCGTCGATCGGCCTCGGCGCGTTTGCGAGCACTGATATCTTCGATAACGGCGATTCCGTACTTGAACGCACCACCGGCATCGCGGACGACCCCTGCGGTTACACTGCCCCAGATCAACGAACCGTCCCCGCGGACATACCGCTTTTCCAACGCATAGCGGTGCGTCTGACCATCCAGCAGGTTTTCCATGAGCGCGAGGCTCTGCTCCAGATCTTCAGGGTAAGTGACGTCACGGACCGCCAGCCGCAGCAGTTCTTCCCGGCTGTATCCGAGAATCTGGCACAGCCGATCGTTCACCATGAGCCAGCGACCATCCGCACCTACCGTGGCGACACCGACCGCCGCCTGTTCGAAAGTGGCACGGAAGCGCTGCTCGCTCTCACGCAAGGCGGCTTCGATGTCGTGTCGCTGGCGGATTTCCTCTCGCAGCTCCGTCGTGCGTTCAGCAACACGCGCCTCCAGCATACTTTCAGCGCGCTTGCGCTCGGTGATGTCTCGATACACCACGACGCCCCCAAGCAGGGATCCATCCTCCGACAGCAGCGGCGTCGCCGTCACAGAGACGGGAACGAGAGTGTGCTGTCCGTATGGTCGCACAGCCAGCTCTTGATTCGAGGTCGTCGCCACGCCGTGCCGCGCGCGTGCGAGCGGGATCTCGTCTGGCGGCATCAGCGTGCCGTCAGGGAAGCAGACACCGTACTCGCGCGACCAGTCCTCCGGTGCGACATCGGCGAGGGGGCGTCCGTGTAGACGTTCTGCGACGGGGTTGAAGTAAAGCAGCTTCCCCTTTGCGTCTGCCACGACCACCGCTTCACCGAGGCTGTTGAGAATGGATTGCAACCACTGCGCTTGTTCCTTGAGCAGTTGCTCGCTGTGGCGCAAGGCCTCCTCCACGCGCTTGCGTTCGGTCACGTCGAACGCCGTACCGAGGACCGCGAGTCCGCCCTCGAAGTCGATCATGCCCGCCGAGAAGTCCACCCACCGCGTCTCGCCCGACTTCGTCAGGATGCGCGTTTCGTGGTACGTCGGCAGCAGCTCGCCACGCTGTCGCGCTAGGCCGCGCTGCCGCACCAACTCGCGATGCTCGGGATGGACAGTGTCCCAGAAGCGCCTCGCGAGGAGCTCTTCACGCGTGTAGCCGGTGAGCGCGGTGGTAGCCGGATTGACATAACGCACGCTCTCGCCCTGAAAGATGACGGTCGCGACCGGCACGGTCTCCGCGAGGGTGCGGAACTTCCCTTCGCTCTCCTGGAGCGCTTGCTCCGCCAATTTGCGCTCGGTGATGTCGTGCAGGTGCGACACGAGGTTCAACGGCCGGCCGTTGCGGTCTCGCACGAGAGACACGCCCATCTCAACCCACACGATTGTGCCCGACTTGTGCAGGTAGCGGCGCTCCGCCCGGTAGCTGTCCACCTCACCCGCCAGCAGCCGCGCCCGATCCGCGTTGGCACTGGCCAGATCGTCGGGGTGCATCACCTCGGTGATCGGCTTGGGCAGCAACTCGTCGTGCGTGTACCCCAGCATCCGGCACAGCGCGGTGTTGATCTGCAGCGGCCGGCCGTCGGCACTCACCAATGCCATGCCGATCGGGGCGTGTTCGAAGGCGTTGCGGAAGTGCTCCTCAGCTTCGGAACGGCGCGCGACCTCATCCGTGAGCCGCCGATTGGCCTCGCGCAACTCGGCGGTGCGCAGTGCGACGCGGGCCTCGAGCTCGTCGCGCGCCACCTGCAGCACCTCCGCCATGCGGCGCTGTGAGGCGTGCAAGGCCGCCGTTCCCCAGCTCAACGCCATTGCGACCATCAGAAACAAGGCATCCCGCGCCAGTTCCGCCGCCGCCGTTGCAGCAGCTGGCGGCGGCACGAAGAGGAGTTGCGCGAACCCGAAGGACAACACGGCTGCCAGGATGCCGGGACCCACGCCCCCGACCCACGCGCTCACCAGCACTGCACCGTAAGCGGGGACGTAGAGGGTAGGCAGGATAACGGGGCCGAGCCCCAGCTTGACCAGGAGTGCGACCAGCGAGGCGATGACCGCAACTCCGTAGCGCATGACCGGTGAAAGCGGCTCGCCGCGAGCCACACCATTACGGACCTGCGCAGCCTCCGACGGCAAGAGGGCGGACTGGCGGTCCATCAGTGACGGTACTCCTGCACCCCGTGTGTCACGGCGGTTCAGGTCTACCAAAGGCGGGCGGCACCTGGCAACGCTACGGCACCGCCCTCGCGACTACTGCAGCTTCTTCAGCGCACGATCCATCCCCGCCAGGATGGAGGCCGAGCCCTTCTCGTCGTAGAAGTACTTGTACTGATCGCGCGCCTCCGAGAGCGAGGGATCGAGTGTGCCGTCGGCGGAGAGGAAGTAGGTCCGGGGAATGTACTCGCCGTCCGGTGCGTACTTTTTGCTGATCTCCGCATTTTGTTCCTTGTCGAGGCGAATCATGACGAACGACTTCGACTTCTTGACCACCTCAGGATCGCTGAACACGCCCGAGTAGTTCTTGCAGTGCGGGCACCACGTCGTGAAAAAGATCAGGCAGATCGGCTTGTGGCTCTTCTTCGCCTCCACCAGCCCCTCATCGTACGACATCCATTTGATGTTGGCGTCGTTCCAGTCCTCGATCGTGGCACGCGCCTGGCCTGCCAACACGACACTCGAAAGGATCCCTAGCGCTACGACGGCACCACTCCGCCTGCCGAACCACTTCCCCACACTCTGCATCGCTGCTCCCTTCTCTCAATCCTCACGCAGCGCCGGGGGCGCTGGGCACGACGTCTGCCTGCAGTGCCTTTGCATCATCGGCGCCTGGCGTGAGCTCACTGTGGCAGGCGTGCTTCCCTTCGACAACCGGCAGCGCGCGCGCCCGCTGCCGCAACAGCTCGCGCCCCTCCTCCCCAACGCCTGGGCTGCGCGTGGCCTTGCGCTCAGGCTGGAAGCGTGGGTCTTTGCCACTGGCGAACGCTTCGATCTCCTTTGAGATGCGCATGCTGCACCAGTCGTGGCCGCACATCGCGCAGAAGTCGGTATCGACCTCGAGGTCCTCGTCGTGCAGCGCTCGCGCCGTTTCACCGTCGAACGCCAGCTCGAACTGCTTCGGCCAGTTGAGCGCGGCGCGCGCCCGCGACAGGTCGTCGTCCCACTGCCGTGCGGCGGTGATTCCACGCGCAATGTCGCCGGCGTGTGCGGCGATCTTGTACGCGATGCACCCGTCCTTCACATCTTGCGCCTTCGGCAAGCCGACATGCTCCTTCGGCGTGACGTAGCACAGCATGGCCGCACCGGCGCGTGCCGCTTCCGTAGCCCCGATCGCACTGGTGATGTGGTCGTATCCGGGGAAGACGTCGGTGACCAGCGGGCCGAGGACGTAGAACGGCGCATCGTCACAGATGCGTTGTTGCAGCTGCATGTTGAACGCGATCTGGTCGAGCGGCACATGCCCCGGTCCCTCCACCATCGCCTGCACGCCGGCAGCACGCGCCCGCAGCACCAGCTCACCGAGCGTGTGGAGCTCCGCGAGCTGCGCCGGGTCGGATGCGTCTGCCGTACAGCCGGGACGCAGGCCGTCGCCGAGCGAGTACGTCACGTCGTACTGGCGCATGATGGCACTGATCTCATCGAACATCTCGTACATCGGGTTCTGCTTGTTGTGCACGATCATCCATTTGGCCAGGAGCGAGCCACCACGCGAGACGATACCGGTGACCCGCTTCGTGATCAGCGGCAGGTGCTCCATGAGCACGCCGGCGTGGATGGTGAAGTAGTCGACGCCCTGTTGCGCCTGGCGCTCGATCTCTCTGAGGATGACGTCGTACGAGAGGTCTTCGATACGCCGGCCGATGATCATGCTGTAGATCGGCACGGTGCCGATCGGGATGGTGCTGTGATCGATGATCGCCTGGCGACACTCGGACAGGTTGCCGCCGGTGGACAGATCCATCAACGTATCGGCGCCGTACTTCTGCGCCCACTGCAGCTTGTCGACTTCGGCCTGAGTGCCGCTGGTCACCGGCGAGGCGCCAATGTTCGCGTTGACTTTCGTGGTGACCATCCGCCCGATGCCCATCGGGTCGAGGCGCTTGGCGGCGCCCTCACCCCGCATGAAGTCGGGGTTACCGATCGCTTGCGCGCGCTGCGTCACCGTTTGGTTGACCCAGTACTGCCCGCCGGCCCGCGCCCCAGGGTGGCCTGCGGGCGCATCCGGGTACGGATGCATGGCACCGTTGCCGCCGGCCGCTTCGCGACCGCCGCTCCCGGCCAGATGCCGTTTGTTGGCGGGAATCACCATCCGTCCGCGCGCCACTTCATCGCGAATGAATTCCGAGGTTACGCACTCGCGCTGCGCCACACGGCACATCTCTGCGGTCATCACGCCGCGCCGTGCGGCTTCTAGCTGAGTCATTGCGCCTGCTCCTTCGTTGTCCGTGGCGCCGAATCTACGCCGCCACGGCAAACGGTTCAAGCTATCGCCCAAAGCTGACAGGGTATTGGCGCGGCGCCGCGGTTTCTGGCAGGCTCGCTCGCGGCCCGGAGGACAGAACGTGGACATCAAGCGCGGCTTCGCCGGCACGGTCGGCAACACGCCCCTCATCCGTCTCAATCGCCTGAGCGATGAAACCGGCTGCGAAATCCTCGGGAAGGCAGAGTTCCTCAACCCGGGCGGCTCGGTGAAGGACCGCGCCGCGCTGTTCATCATTCGCGATGCGGAGGAACGCGGCCTGCTCAAACCGGGGGGGACGCTGGTCGAAGGGACCGCTGGCAACACCGGTATCGGCCTCGCACTGCTCGCCAACGCCCGTGGCTATCGCACGATCATCGTCATTCCGGACACGCAGTCGCAAGAGAAGATGGATCTGCTACGTATCTGCGGCGCCGAGCTGCGGACTGTTCCGGCAGTGCCGTACAAGGATCCGGGCAACTACGTAAAGGTGTCCGGACGGCTGGCCGAGGAACTCGGCGCAGTATGGGCCAACCAATTCGACAACGTCGCCAACCGCCACGCGCACTACGCGACGACCGGACCGGAGATCTGGGCACAAACCGAAGGGCGCGTCGATGCGTGGGTAGCATCGACCGGTACCGGCGGGACGCTCGCCGGCACGGCGCAGTATCTTAAGGAGCAGAAACCATCCGTCCGGGTGGTCCTAGCCGACCCGATGGGCAGCGGCTTGTACCACTACGTGAAGCACGGTGAGGTGAAAGCGGAGGGCAGCTCCGTGACCGAGGGCATCGGCAACGGACGGGTTACTAAGAACCTCGACGGGGCACCGATCGACGACGCGGTGCAGGTGGACGACGCCACCGCACTGACCACGATCTTCCGCCTCCTGAAAGAGGAAGGGCTCTACCTCGGCGGCTCGACAGGAATCAACGTGGCCGCCGCGCTGGCCGTGGCGTGTGCGATGGGTCGCGGCCACACCATCGTCACCGTGCTGTGCGACGGCGGTGATCGTTATCGCTCACGTCTGTACAACCCGATCTGGCTGCGGGAGAAGGGCCTGCCGATTCCACCGTGGCTCGAGGGGAATTGACTCACTGACTCACTGACGCAGTGATTCACTGCCGCAACCCGCACCCGGTGGACGTAGCGAGCGTGGCATACTAGATCTGTGGCTCGTAGGAGGGACGCCGATGGAAGACATTCGCTTCGATGACATCGAGAAACTGAAAGGCAAGGTCAGCGACACTTTCGGACCGTTTGGTCCGGAGTTCGCCATCACGCAGGACATGATCAACAAGTTCGCCGACCTGACCGGCGATCATCAATGGATCCACGTTGACGTCGAGCGCTGCAAACGGGAAAGCCCATTCAAGCAGCCGATCGCGCACGGCTTCCTCACGCTGAGCCTCATCCCGAAGATACGCGCCGTCGCCGACTATCAAGTCGTTGGCTTCGGCAATGCGACGAACTACGGCGCCGACAAGCTGCGCTTCACCTCGCCGGTGCCCGCAGGGTCGAAGGTGCACGCGCGGTCGCGCCTGCTGGCGGTTGAGAAGAAGCCGGCGGGCACTCAAATGACGACGGAGATCGGCGTCCACGTGGTCGGACAGGAACGGCCGGCGCTCGTGTACGTCATGTTGGTTCTGTACCATCCGCCGGCGAAGTAGCCCCGCGATGCCCGATACCCCACTTCGGATCGGCATTCTTGGCGCAGCCCGCATCGCGCCGATGGCGCTGATCCGCCCGGCGCGGCAGGTCCCCGAGGCCGTGATCGCGGCGGTCGCTGCCCGCGACCCGCAGCGGGCGCAGGCGTTCGCGCGCAAGCAC
The DNA here is from genome assembly GCA_041497995.1 of Binatia bacterium. GTDB lineage: Bacteria > Desulfobacterota > Binatia > HRBIN30 > HRBIN30 > DATKMS01. The sequence continues at coordinate 15,142 of JBGQHM010000074.1, forward strand.
GGCATCACCCAGGTGCACCCTAGCTATGATGCGCTGCTCGCCGATCCGGAGCTCGACGCGGTGTACAACCCGTTACCGAACAGCCTGCATTGCGAGTGGACGATCCGCGCGCTGGAGGCGGGCAAACACGTCTTGTGCGAGAAACCCATCGCCTCGAACACCGCCGAGGCCGAGCGCATGGCGGACGCGGCGCATCGCACCAGTCGCGTCCTCGTCGAGGCGTTCCACTGGCGGTACCATCCGCTGGCCGCGCGCATGCGAGCAATCATCGACAGCGGCGAGTTGGGCACCGTCCGTCACGTCGAAGCACACATGTGCATCCCGCTCCCCATACCCGGCGACATCCGCTACCGCCTCGATCTAGCGGGTGGCGCCACCATGGACACCGGCTGCTACGCCATCAGCATCGCGCGCTTTCTCGCCGGCGCTGAGCCCGAAGTCGTGCGGGCCGAAGCACGGTTGTCGTCGCCCGGCGTCGACCGGGCGATGAGCGCCGACTTCCGCTTCCCCGATGGCAGCACGGGACGGATCACCTGCTCGCTGTTCTCCACCGCGCTGCTACGCATCGGGGCGCGCGTGCGTGGCGACCGCGGCGAGATGGCGGTGTTCAATCCGGTCGCTCCCCAGCTGCTCAATTGGATCACGGTGCGCACGGCCGGTGGTAAGCGCCGCGAGCGCATCGCCGGCGATGCGACCTACACGTGCCAACTACGCGCCTTCGTCGCCGCCGTCCGCAAGGGCCAACCGGTTCCCACCGGACCCGAGCATGGCATCGCGAACATGCGGGTCATTGACGAGGTCTACCGCAAGGCCGGACTACAACCGCGGGGCGTCGCCCCCTAGCAACCTGTCGGACTTGGCACTCAACAGCGACCAACGGGAGCGGGCCATAGAATGACGCTGACCGCAGGTCCTAGGAGGAGAGTTGTCATGGTTGGAATTCGTCTTCTCTTGATCTGCGTGATGCCGTTCGCCGCGCTCGCCTACGGGCTCGCCGCCAACGGCGCCTCGACCGATCCTGGCAGCCTCATCAGCGTGAGCATAGATTCCCAGGTGGGCGTCCTGCTCGACGAGATCCCAGCCGGCGCGCGGCGCGACGCCGCGGCCGCGAACGCGCTCGCGCAGGGCTCGGGCTTCTGGACCGCGCGCGCCGCGCGACAGACGAAGCTGGCCTACTACCGGCTCGTCTTCCGCGGCTCGTACTACCCGAACTTCAAGAACAACCAGAAGGGGCCGCTGCCACTCCCCGACAAGTCCAAGTGGAACATCCTCCTCACCGGTCCGGCGCAGCGCATCACCACCGCCGATGGGCACGACGTCGTCGCCCGGCCCTACAACTTGAACACCTACATCGTCACCGACGCGACCTCGCCGGCGATCGTCGAGGCCAACTTCAAGAACATCGGCGGCACGTGGGACGAGCCGTTCCTTTTCCCGATCGACCCGGAACTGATCCTCCAGCGCACCGACTTTGCCTGCATGGACGAGGCCGAATATCCGCCGAACAGCGTCTTCGAGGAGAACACCTTCTACTTTTACGATGAGACCTGCGTCGTCGAAATCCCGGGGAGGCCCACCAACTATTGCCACTTCCATCATTTCCCCACGGAATCCTGTCAGCAGGCGCTCACGAACCATGTGGGACTGGTCTCGACCCAGATGCACTTCCAGCGCGTCGCCTACAATCCGGTCACGGCGGCACAGTATCGTGTCGGCACGATCACGAACCCGAACGGCTCGGATCTCTCCGTCATCCAGGACGCGATCGCCGACGAGCACCGCATCTTCTACCGGTACTTCGCTGCTGACTCCTGCGAGGTCGTGGAGGGCTCGACGCCCGGGTGGCGACGGCTCCTCACCTTCTCGGCTGTCGTGCAGAACAACGGGACGCAGCCCGTCCACATCGGCGACCCGACCGACTCCAAGAACCCCTACACCCAGGCGAACGTCTTCGAGTTCAGCGCCTGCCACAACCACTACCACTTCACGCACTACGGGACGTTCAACTACGCCGGCGCGCCGGGGGACAAGAAGGCCTTCTGCCTCGAGGACACGAACCGTTTCCACAACGACGAGACGACGCCGCTCACGGCGATCCACCAGAGCTGCGAGTTCCAGGGCATCGGCGCGGGCTGGGGCGACGAGTACGAGTTCGGCCTGCCAGGCCAGTGGGTCGACGTCACCAACGTCGACACGACGAAGCCGCACGCGCTCACCTTCGTCTCGAACCCGGATCAGTTCCTCTGCGAGGGCAACACGCTCGACGTCAACAACAACCCTGTCGACCCGACGGACCTGTCGGCGCTGGTGTTCGATCCGACGAACCCGCCCGTCTACGACTCGAACGGCGATCTGGTGAGCAAGGTCCGCTGCGCCTTCTACAACAACTGGAACGCCGGCAACACGGGGAACGTCCAAGTCTCCTCGCCGGGCGGCAGCTTCGTCACCGATCCGTGCGACCGCGGCCAGCTCGGCCCGAAGCGCGACTGCGGCTTCACCACGTCCGGGAAGCTGCGGTCCTGCGCGGCGGGCGCGACGGTGACCCTGAAGTGCAAGGCGGGAGGAAGCACTCCTCAGGTCGTCCGCGCGTGCGAGATGAGCCAGAAGCTCGGCGTCGGGACGGCGTGCTCGCTGCGTGAGTCGGCCGTCAACGGCGTCGTCGACTCGACCGGCGCCACGCTGAGCTTCACCTGCCCGGCGGTGCGCGACGCGCCGGTCGGCAGCGGCATCGGCGGCTACCAGCTCTACCAGGCGCCGCTCTTGCCCTGGCAGTCCGTGTCGCCGGTGAATTGCAGCGTCCAGTAGTGCGCACCCTCGCGGTTCTCGCAGCCGCAGGCAGCGCAGCGCATCACCGGAGCTCCTCCAACAGCGCCTTCGCGTCGATCAGATCCCGCGTGTCGAAGCCTTCGGTGAACCACTCGTAGACCGGCGCCAGCAGATCGCGGGCGGCGTCGCGCTTGCCCTGGCGTTGCCAGAGCCGCGCCAGGCTGGTGGCGGCGCGCAGCTCGAACGTCGCCTGCTGCATCTCCGCGATGCCCGCCTCGCCCTCCCCCGATTCGATCCGGGCGAAGCCTCGCACAGCCCTTCCCACTCCCAGGTACAACGGAAACCCGAGCTGCTCGGCGAGACCCACAAGTTCTTCGGCGCGTTCCCACGTCCGGTCGAGCTCGCCGCGCTGGAGGGGAACAACTCCAGCCATGAAGAGAGCGTTCGCCAGACTGAGCGGATGTTCCACGCGCCTCGCCAGCGCCACCGCCTCCTCGCTCAACGTGCAGCGGCACTGGCGGGATGGTGTTCACCACTGTTCGCCACGCGCTTACTCCGTTCGAGCTCTGCGTTTGCGTTTCGACTTTCCGCGCCGCGCTTGGTAGGGTCGCCCGGTGACCCTCGGATACCGCGGCCGTGCTTCGTGGCGCGCCATTGCCGTCCCACTGCTTGCAGGCGCGATCCTGACCGCGGTGATCGTTGTCATAGTCCGACGGCATCCGGCCCCCGCACCTGCCCCACCTTCTGCGACGGCACAGGCGTCCGATGCGCCGTTCACAGCCTGGCTGAAGTTCGAACAGCCAGCCGCTCGTCGCGGCGGTGCCGAGGACTACCTCGTCGACCAGATGCTCTGGCACCAAGTGTTTCAGATTCCACCGAGCGACCTGCCGCCGGCCGAGGCGCGCGACGTCATGCTCGACGATGACAAGCTGCTGCTCTCGTCGGGGCGCCGTCTATGGAACCACGAGCTGCTCAATCAACCAGGGCTCGCGGGCAAGTTCTGCTACCTGCATTCGAGTTTCTGTCCGAAACGTCTGTTCGAGGTGCAGTTCTTCGTCGACGGGGAGCCGGTCGCCCTCTACGACAATCAGTTTCGCATCCAGCGTTCTCCCAGCCATACGTTGGTGACGTACGCCCTCCCTGCTGGTGTACGCGTCGACGAAACGAAGTTCATCACCTGGGATGACCGCGCGGTGTGCACTTACAGCGTCCACTCGACCGACAAGCAATCGCACCGCGTCGACATCGAAGTGCTGGCGCCCTATCTGCCGATGCCCAACGCGGATGCGGCGCCGGCCTACCCCTTGCTCGGCAGCGGCAGCCTGCAGAAGCTTCCCATCTTCGTCTACCTCGACGCGCCGGGCTTCACGCGCAACGATGGCGCCACGATTCACCTTCACCGCAGTCTGACTGCGGCGCCGGAAGGGGCGGCGACTCCGGCTGGCACCGCCGCCAGTGAGGCACTGGTCGCGGTCAGCTTCGAGAACCAACGTCGCAGCGGACCAGTCCCCGCGTTGCCTGCCGACCTGTTCGTACAGCACCAGCGTGCCTACAACCGCTGGTTCTATGACAACGTGCCTTACTTCGACGCGTCTGACCCGGCGTTCAAGAAGATGTGGTACTACCGTTGGTGGGTGGTGCGCTTCAACATGGCGCAGGCCGACACACCTGACCTCAGCGGGTATCGCTTCTACGAAGGCAAGCTCGGGTTCGACAACGTCATCTCGTTTGCGGTGCCGGTGCAGCTCAAGGAGCTCAGCTACCTGCGCGACCCGACGTTCGGTCTCCAGCAGGCGCAGAACAGCTACCGGAACCTGGCCCCAAACGGGGCGGTCGTTGATCCGCCCGGCAGCCCTTACTGGGAAGAGACGTACTCGCACTGGATCGCCGCGGCGCTCGCCGAGTTTCACCGCGTGCATCCGATCCCGGTCGAGACGCTGCGCGGACTCCTGCCGGCGATGGCGCGCGACGTGCGCGCGTGGACCACGGTCTACGATCCGGACCACGATGGGCTTCCGCAACGCGCCCGGCCGCGCGTCACGGGCTACGATCTCGACATTCTGTCGTTCTGGTACTTCAGCGGCTTGAAGCTCGACATCACCGCCAAACTCGAAGACATGGAGCGCGTCGACTTTGCCAGCTTCGTGTACGCCAATGCACGCGGTGTGGCCGAGCTGGCGCGCGCGGCAAACGATCCTCCGCTGGCGACGGAGTTTGATGCGGTCGCGGAACGCATTCGTACCGCCGTCCTACAGCATCTCTGGGATGACGAGACGCACTTCTTCTATCCGCAACGGGCCACCGACGACGCGCGCATCCCGATCCGCGAGCTGCACGGGTTCTTCCCGTTCACGACGCTGCTCGCACCGGATGAGCCGCGCTATCACGAGGCGCTGAAGAAGTTCGTCGACCCCGAGGAGTTCTGGGCAACGTTCCCGCCGGTCATCTCAAGCCAGTACTACTATCGCCGGTGGAACTGGGAGATGGATGGACTGACCCGCAACATCGCGCCGCACCCGATCAGCATGGGTGCCCGCACATTGTTGCAAGTGCTCAAGCACTATGACCAGCACGTCATCACGCCGGATCACTTCATGGATCTCATGGCTCGCTACACCAACTTGATGTACTCGGGCGTCAACCCGTTCGATCCGCTGTGGCGGCCGAATGCGCACGAGTACTACTCGAAGTGGGAGCCGCATCAAGTGAACTCCCGCCCGAAGCCGTCGGACATCTCGCACGACTTTCACTCGATGTACTGTTCGCTCATCGTCGAGGGCGCCGTGGGCCTGACGCCGCGCAGCGATGACAAGATCGAGCTGCAACCCGAGGCGCTCCATTGGAGCTACTTCATGTTGGATCGCCTGCGCTACCACGGCAAGGATCTCAGCATCGTGTGGGATCAACCGGACGGCCAGGTGCGCTACGCCGGGTATCCGGAAGGTTTTTCGCTGTACATCGACGGCAAGCTAGCCTTCACGCGCGATCACCTGGGCCACGTACTCTACGATCCCGCGACCGGCGCTGTGACCGAACTGAGTGGGCCGGCGTAGAGCTGGGCTTCCGATATGTAGGGTGGGCACTGCCCACCGTCCTCACACAAGAAGGATGGTGGGCAGTGCCCACCCTACGCATCTCGACTGTACGACCCGGCAACGGGCGCGGTCACCGACTGGTGTCGGCCGACATTCACCATTCAGCATTCAACATTCACCATTGCCGTCCTACGGCCAGCGGTAGTCCTTGAACTGCTCGCGCAGATCGCGCTTGGCGAATTTGCCGACGCTCGTCTTCGGCAACGACTCGATGAAGACGACATCCTCGGGCATGCACCATTTCGCGACGCGATCCTTGAGGTGGTTCATGATGGCGTCCTTGGTGAGTTGTTGGCCTTGCTTCACCACGACGCACGCCAGTGGCCGCTCTTGCCAGCGCTCGTGCGGGAGGC
>JBGQHM010000075.1:0-20874 GCA_041497995.1 Binatia bacterium
CCAGCACGGGTTCGCAAAGCGGGGAGCGCACGGCGCTGAGCAGCAGTTCTGCGCCGAGGCAAGCGCGCACAACGGCGTGGTGCACCGACCCCCTAAGCGCCACTGGAGCTGTGGTTATGCCCACTCCCTGTGAATTCATCGCTCAGCAGATCGGCGAGCTGTTCACCTGCTCCTCCTGCTGCGGCCGGCCGCCGAAGATCTCACAGCCGCGGGTGAGGACACGACAGGACCAGGGCGTCTCCAAATGCGGGCGTCGTCCGACTCGACTTCGGTGAGCTCGCTGGCACCCCAGACGTAGGAGACGAACGTCCGAGGCATGAAGCTCGGCGAAGCCGAATCGCGTCGATGCGATCGAGTAAGATCGCCTCGTCCTCGATGCGATGGAGCCCAGCGAGCGCGCGAAGCTTGCCGTCGACGCGCCGGCGGCGAAGGGCGCGCTAGGTGCTGCTATTGCAGAATCAGAGTTTCCGGGGAATTTCGCGAATTCTTCAGGCTTCGCGCCCTGTGTTTCTGGTACAAACCTGTGTCAGCGAACGCAACAGGAGCGAAGACACACGCTGAGATCGGCCGCAAGGGCAGGTGCGGAGGATGCGAACGCGCCGGAGCAGGGCACGCATCAGGTAGACATTACCGAAGCGAGACACTCGCCCAAGTGAGGTAGGACATGACAAGAAAGCTCAAGGTTCGTCGGCGCAAGCGCCTAACATCTCTCATCGCGCTGCTCGCGGTCTTCCCGAGCCTGGTGCTCGCACAGGCGCAGGATCCGGGCTGGCCTCGGTTGGCGGAGAAGGACGGCGCGCGCATGGTCTACTACCAGCCGCAGGTCGACGAATGGAAAGACCACCGTGAGCTGCACGGTGACATGGCGGTTTCCGTCACCGGCCCGAAAGGTAAGGCAGCGATTGGCGTCGTGTCGTTGGCCGCCCAGACGCAGACGGACGTCGAGGCACGCACGGTGGTGCTGAGCGAGATCACCGTCACCAGCACCCGCTTTCAGGGGCTCGACCCAGCGGAGGCAGAGCGCATCAACAGCCTCGTCCGCGAGCTCGCCCCGAAAGGCCCGACCGTCATCTCACTCGACCGGCTGCTGGCGACCCTCGAGCCGAAGCAGGAGGAGGTCCGGAGCATTCCCGGCGCATCGGACCCACCCACGATCTTCGTCAGCACGCGTCCGGCAATTCTCCTGTTCGTCGATGGCGACCCGATCCGCGCGCCCATCGAAGGCACCAATCTCGATTTCGTCGTCAACACCAGTTGGCTGCTCGCGTTCGACCGCTCGACCAGCGCCCACTATCTGCTCGTCGACGGGAGCTGGCTCACGGCCGCGGGGCTCGAAGGCCCGTGGTCCGCGACAACCAAGCTGCCACCCGACTTCACTGCGCTCGCCGCGAAGCCAGAATTTGCGGACGTCAAACAGTCGCTTTCCGCGCGGCCGCCAAAGGGCCCCGTGCCCGAGGTCTTCTTCACCAAGCGACCCGCGGAGCTGATCCTGTTTGCGGGCGCGCCCCTCTACGCGCCGGTGGCCGGTACAGCGCTCGTGTACGCCACGAACACGGAAAGCCCGGTCTTCTTGCAGAACATCGAGCGCCAGTTTTACTACCTGGTTGCCGGCCGCTGGTTCCGCGCCACGACGCTCGACGGCCCGTGGAGCTACGCGAACGACGACCTGCCGGCGGATTTCGCGAAGATCCCGCCGAATTCCGCTGCGGGGTGGGTACGGGCATCCGTTCCCGGCACACAGGAAGCCGAGGACGCAGTTCTCCTCGCCGCGGTGCCGACAACCACGGTAGTCGACCGCGCCACCGCAGAGACGGATGCGAACGTCACGTACGACGGCGCGCCGCAGTTCGAGCCGATCGAGGGCACGTCTCTCCAGTATGCGGGCAACACCCCCGAGAAAGTCATCCAGGTAAACAACGAGTACTACCTGTGCCAGAACGCGGTCTGGTTCAAGTCGAGCGCACCAGCGGGCCCGTGGAAGTGTGCCGACTCGGTCCCACCGGCGGTCTACAAAATTCCACCCAGCTCGCCGGTCTACAACGTGACCTACGTGTACCCATCGAACCCGACCGCGGCGACGGTCCAGTCGAACCAGACCGCCGGCTACCTCGGGGCGTTTGTCCTCGGCGGGCTCCTCGGCGGTGTCATCGGCTACGGGCTCGGCAACGACAACAACTACTACCCGCATCCGTACGTCTACTACCCACCGGGCCGTCCCTACCCGGTGTATCGTCCAGTCCCTTACACCTACGGCTGCGGCGCAATTTACAATCCGTACACCGGCGCCTACGGCGTCGGCCGGAAGGCATATGGCCCGTATGGCTCTGCCGGCAGCGCGGCGCTGTACAACCCGGCCACGGGTACGTACGGCCGAGCTGCGACGGTTCAGACCGCCTACGGCTCGCGCACTGCGGCCGCGGCCTACAACCCATGGACAGGTGCGTCGGCGACGACACGCCAGGGATCGAATGCCTACGGGCAGGCGGGCACGACGACCGTCCAGAAAGGCGGTCAGTGGGCACAGGCCGGCCACGTGACGACTGCGCAGGGAAGCGCGGGCGCAGTCCGAACCTCGGAGGGTAAGTACGCGTACGGCCGTAGCGGCGAGCAGGGCAAGGTAGTCAAGACGAACCAGGATCTCTACGCGAGCAAGGATGGCTCAGTCTACAGGCGCGACTCCAGCGGGTCGTGGCAGAAATACGAAGGCGGTAGTTGGAGCACGGTCGAGAAGCCACCTGCGAGTAAACCCAAGAGCGCGTCGACGACGAACGCGCAGCAGGCGCGTCAGGGTAAGTCGTCGGGCACAACCGCACAAAGTGCTTCGACCACGAGCACGCAGAAGTCGCGCCAGGGCTCGCCGTCGAGCCCGCGCCCGTCGTCCGCCAAGCGGCCGACGACCACGGCGGCCAGCTCCGGAACGATGGAGAGCCTGGATCGCCAGGCGCAGGGCCGCCAGCGCGGCGCGCGCGAATCGGCGAGCTTCGAGCAGTATCAGCGCAGCGGGCGCTCGGGCGGCGGGCGAGCGCGGGCTCGATGAGTGACGAGTGATCAGTAACCAACATCCAAGCGAAAGGAAGGCAACGGATATGGAACGAAAACTACTCCTCTACGGCTTGTCCCTGCTCGCCCTTGTGGCGCTGCTCGGAACGCTGGCAGCGCGAGCCGCAGACAACGAAACTGAGGACGAGTCCTTCAAAAGATACGGACAAGTCTTCAAGGGTAAGATCGGCAAGACCTATGCCGAATCGCAGGAGTGGTATCCGGAAACCACGAAACCGAAGCCGGGCACGCCCAACGTGCTCATCATTCTGCTCGACGACGTGGGCTTCGCACAGTACGGCTCGTTCGGCGGCCTGATCAAGACCACCAACATCGATGCGCTGGCCGCCGATGGCCTGCGCTACAACAACTTTCACACCACCGCGCTGTGCTCGCCGTCGCGCGCAACGCTGATGGCGGCCAGGAATCCGCATCGCATTGGCCTGGGCTCGCATGCGCTGACGGCGATGGGATTTCCGGGCTACAACGGTACGCCGCCCGAGAGCGCGAAATCCATCGCCAAGGATTTCCAGCACGCCGGCTTCGAAACCTTCGCGCTGGGCAAGTGGGATCATACGCCGCTGCCCGAGGCGTCGCAGAGCGGCCCGTTCGTGCATTGGGCGAGCAGCGAGGGCTACGACCACTTCTATGGATTCATGGCCGCCGACGCCGACGATTTCCGCTCGCTGCTGTGGGAAGATCACCGCCCGACGGAGAACTGGGTGGGCAAACCGGGATATCACCTGACCACCGACCTCGCGGACCGCGCGATCGACAACCTGACCTCTCACGCCTCGATCTCCCCCGACCGGCCGTTCTTCATGTTCTGGGCGCCGAGCGCGATGCACTCGCCGCACCAGGTCGAGAAGAAGTACATCGATTTGTACAAGGGCAAGTTCGACATGGGCTGGGACAAGGCCCGCGAAATGATCTTCGCGAATCAGATGAAGATGGGCCTGCTGCCCGCAGGGACGAAGCTCTCCAACGGCATTCCTGAGATTCCGAAGTGGGACAGCCTGAGCGCGCAGCAGAAGAAGCTCTATGCGCGCCAAATGGAAGTCTTTGCCGGGATGATGACACAGACCGACGAGCAGATCGGCCGGATCATCGACACCCTGAAGCGCACTGGCCAGTACGACAACACGCTAGTCATCCTGACTGCCGACAACGGCACGAGCGGCGAGGGCGGACTGAACGGCCTGTACACCGAGTCGCTGGTACTCAACGGCATGCAGGCGTCGCTCGAAGAAAACATGAAGCACTACGACGAGTGGGGCGCCCCCACTACCTACCCGCACTACCACGCGGGCTGGGCCATGGCCGGCAACACGCCGTTCAAGTACTGCAAGCAGATCGTGCACAACGGCGGCGTGGCCGACGCGCTGATCATCACCTGGCCCAAAGGCATCCAGGCCAAGGGTGAGATCCGCAATCAGTACAGCTTCATCACCGACATCATGCCTACGGCCCTGGAAGCCACCGGCACGCAGTTCATGCCGGAAATCGACGGCATCCCGCAGTTGCCGATCGACGGCATCAGCCTGATGTACACCTTCAACAATGCCGCCGCGCCTTCCGCGCGCACCGAGCAGTACTACGAACAGCTCGGCAATCGCGCCATGTACAAAGACGGCTGGAAAGCGGTCACGATCCATGGCAACCGCATGCCATGGGTGGTCGCCGGAACGTTTCCTTTCGATAAGGACGTCTGGGAGCTGTACAACCTCAACGAGGACTTCTCCGAGACTAACGACCTCGCCGCACAGAACCCACAAAAGCTGGAAGAGCTGAAGAAGGAGTGGGACGAACAGGCCTGGAAGAACAATGTCTATCCACTCTACGACGACATCGCCAGCCGGCTGGCCACGCAGTTCAAACGTGCCTTCGGCGACAAGAAGTCCTTCACGTACTACTGGCCCGGCGCCGAACGCATCCCGGAAGCGGTCTCCGCGCCGATCAAGAACAAGTCACACACGATCGAGACCACGCTCAACTTGAAGGGCAACGAGCAGGGAGTGATCGTCGCCTGCGGCGGTCTGAACGGCGGCTACACGTTGTTCATCGCCGACCACAAGCTGCATTACGACTACAACTACTTCAACAACCAGCGGTACTCGATTGTCTCGCCCGTGCTCCCCACCGGCAAGGTCGACCTCAAGTTCAACTTCATCAACACCGGAATGTTCAAGGGGACTGGCGAGCTGTATGTGAATGGCAAGAAGCTCGCGGAGGGCCCCATCGACAAAACTGTTCCGGGAAGCTTCTCGCTGAGCGAAACGTTCGACGTCGGCGTGGACAACGGCACACCCGTGTCCAACAACTACAAAGCGACAGACCACTTCCCCTTCACCGGGCAGATCGACAAGGTGACGATCAACCTGGCGCCGGACGCAGGGGTCCAGCCGGAGGTAGTCGACGAAGCCTCAGTAATTGATTGAAGGTCGACCGCGTCGATGCGACGCGCAAGACTGGCTCGTTGAATCACGGCCATGCCGTTCTCTTGTGGTGCAGCCGGGACGGCTGCACCACAATCGAGGTGATGGCCCGGGGCCGAACGCGTCCCCGAAGCGGTGTCCCGCGCCGGTCAGGAACAAGGCCAACACGATTCGTCAACACAGGGAGCAACCGCGTGGCGAAACTCATCCGCCCAGCGCTGCTGCGCTGGCACGAATCGTTCGGCGGAGGAGCAGCCGGGCTTCGCGTATCTCGTGAAGCGTATCTCGTGCTGAAACGGCCCCAACGAAATACGAGATACGAGGAACGAGATACGCTACCAGTGCGGTTGACAGCCGTGATCCATCCGGGAGACAAGTGGGACAATGCAGTGTCCCCAATGCCAGCACCAGAACACTACAGTGCCGGCATCGGCGCCAAGGGCCTCATCACCGGGCGCGGGCTCGATCAGTGTGGCGTCGGCTATTACTACAGCAGCGTCAACAACCCCACGTTCCAGCACCCGTTGTTTACCAGATCGTTCTTGCGAGATGAGTGGGGGTTCGAGGCGTACTACAATGTAGCTCTCACGCCCTGGCTGTTGCTGACGCCCGATGTGCAGGTCATCGGGCCGAGTCAGAAGCTGCAGACCGTTCGCGGCGGCGCGAGCGTCGGCACAGCAACCGTCCTCGGTATCCGGGCGCAGTTGATATTCTGACGCTCGACGCCGGCGCTCTGAAGGAGAACCCTCATGAGAGAAGCAGCAAAGACCATCCGACAACTCGGCGCCTGGGCCATCGTTGGCGCTGTACTCGGGGTGGGGGTGTGCCTGGCGGCCAAGCCCGCTGCCCCCTCAACTTTGCCTGGGGCGGAGACCAAGCCCAATATCGTATACATCGTCGCCGACGACCTCGGCTGGAAGGATGTGGGCTTCCACGGCTCCGATATCAAGACACCGAACATTGACGTGCTCGCTGCGGGCGGCGCGCGGCTCGAACAGTTCTATGCACAGCCGATGTGTACGCCAACGCGGGCGGCACTGATGACGGGACGCTATCCGCTCCGCTACGGTCTACAAACCCTCGTCATTCCCTCGGGGCACACGTACGGCCTGCCAACCGACGAGTGGTTGCTGCCCCAGGCGCTGAAGGACGTGGGCTACCAGACTGCGATCATCGGCAAGTGGCACCTCGGCCACGGCGATCGCAAGTATTGGCCCCGGCAACGAGGCTTCGACTACCAATACGGCCCGCTGATCGGCGAGATTGATTATTTCACCCACGAGCAACATCACGTGGTGGACTGGTATCGCAACAACAAGCCGCTCAGGGAAAAAGGCTATTCGACGACCCTGCTCGGCAATGACGCCGTCAAGCTCATCAACGAGCACGATCCGGCGGTGCCGCTCTATCTCTACCTGGCCTTCAACGCCCCACACACTCCGTACCAGGCACCGCAGGAGTATCTCGACCAATACCAGAACATTGATGATCGCAGCCGCCGCGCCTACGCGGCCAGCATCACTGCAATGGACGACCAGATCGGCCGCGTCGTCGCCGCGCTCGACAAGAAGAAGATGCGCGACAACACGCTCATCGTCTTTCAGAGCGACAATGGCGGTACGCGCAACGCCATGTTCGCCGGTGAAGGCGACATGTCGAAAACCAAGATCCCCTGCGACAATGGCCCCTATCGCGACGGCAAAGGCTCGCTCTACGAAGGCGGCACGCGTGTCGTGGCGTTCGTCAACTGGCCAGGCCACGTCAAAGCCGGCAGCACGGTCGACGAGATGATTCACGTCGTTGACATGTACCCGACGCTCGTCAGCCTCGCCGGCGGATCGACGGCGAAGAGTAAGCCGCTGGACGGAATCGATGTATGGCCGACACTCAGCGAAGGCCGTCCCTCGCCGCGCACTGAAATCGTCTACAACGTCGAGTTGTTCCGTGCCGGTATCCGTCAGGGCGACTGGAAGCTGATATGGCGCACGCCGCTGCCGTCGGTCGTCGAGCTTTACAACCTCGCGCAGGATCCGTCCGAGAAGAACAACCTGGCCGCCGAGAATCCAGAGAAGGTGGCGGCGTTGCAGAAGCGCGCCAACGAGCTGGCGTCCGCGATGGCCAAGTCGCCGCTGCTGCTGACGGAGTTCCAGGCCCTACGCACGCGGCTCGCCATGCCACCGGCCCTTCCGAACCAAGAGCTCGACTTCAACGAGGAACCGTGAGTCTAGCCGCACCGCGAGCGAACGCCGTGCGGCTAGACTTCAATAGCTCAATCGATGACCCACCCGTGTCAGGGGTAGGTGTAGGCGCCGAGAGGGGGGATGATCTTGCCGCGATCCGCAATTCGTCCGGTGAGGCGCTGATGGAGCTGCGGGGCGACACCAAGCCGCTTGCGCCCCCGGTCGACGACTATCTCACCATCGAGGCGGACCGCGTCAGGGTGAAGCGCGCCTACGTCGACGAGTTCGCCAAGGCGCTGCCCGGACGCAAGCTGGCGCGGTTCTACCAAATCGAAAACAGGATGGACGCCGTGATTCGCTACGATCTCGCTGCCACGATCCCACTGGTGGAGGGGGAGAGTGGGGCGCCCGCGAAGTGAGGGGCGAGGGTGCTACGGTGTGGCGCTGCGTGCTTCTGGCACAAATCTGTGGCAAGCAAGCGCAAGAGGAGGCAGGTCTCAATGAAACTCAGAACAGGTTGGTTGTGGGCAACGGTGTTTGCGTTGGCGGGCACGGCGTCTGCCCAGCAGGTATTCGTCTACCCGCAAAAGGGGCAGAGCCAGAAGCAACAGGACATCGACAGCGGCGAGTGTACGCGCTGGGCGAAGCAGCAAAGCGGGGTCGATCCAAACGCCCCGAAGCAGCAGGAGGGGCTTGGCAGTAACGCGCGCGGTGCGGTGGGGGGAGCCGCCAAGGGCGCGGCCCTCGGTGCCGCGGTCGGTGCGATCGGCGGTAACGCCGGCAAGGGCGCCGGCGCGGGCGCGGTGGTTGGCGGGGTCGCCGGACGCCGCCGGTCAAAGAATGACAAGCAGGCCGCCGCGGCGGAGACCACGAACACCTACCAACGCGCCTTCGCCGCCTGTATGGACGGGCGCGGCTATTCGGTGAAGTGAGGGGCGCTGAAGTCATGATGTGTCACTGGAAAACAGCGGGTCCGGGGTCTGGCCTAGCATCACTGCTCGTCGCTCTGGCACTCGCGATCACTGTCACCGGATGTGCGTCGTCGGTCGGCGTCAAACGTCTCTCCGCGCGCGACGCGCATAACACGCTGACGAGCAACGCCTTGTCTACCGGTGATCTTAGCGAGGCAACGCAAGTCACATTGCGCCGCCACAATCTCACCGACCAGTTCGACACAGCCCCGGAAGCAGCCTTGGCGAAGCTGCGCGCTGATATGCTGAGTGCAGGCCCCACCAACGACGATCTGTTCGCCCTGACGGAGATGTCGTTCTTTCATGCCGAGCAGAGCCACGAACGGTCGTACTACCTCGCCGCCGCGGTCTACGCGTTCGCGTTCCTGTTCCCTGAGGACGTTCAGCGCCAGCCGCCGGCGATGGACCCGCGCTACCGCTGGGCCTGTGATATCTATGACCGCGCCGTCACCGAGGGATTCCGGCAGCCCAAGGGTGACAACATGGACCCCCGCGCCGGGCGCTACGAACTTCCCTTCGGCACGCTCGACGTGAGCTTTGATACAGCCGAGCTCACGTGGGGTACCCGCCAGCTGAAGGACTTTGTCCCGGTCGGCGAGCTCGAGGTGCGCGGTCTGCGCAACCGCTACCGCTCGCCCGGTATCGGCGCACCACTGGCGGCTGCCACAGAGATCCCGGCGGGAAGCGAGACACCTAATGATCTCGTCGGTCCGTTCGTACGGGTTCCGATGACCGCAGTCCTGCTGCTCGAACGGCCGCGTCAACAGCTGAGCAACTCCGAGTTGCACGCCACGCTGCGCCTCTTCGACGCCACCGGTGTCGAGACCGTCAAGATTGGCAAGCAAACAGTCCCGCTCGAGATCGACCGCACCGCACCGATTGCGACGACGCTGGCCGCAAACCGGATGCTAGACAATGAGCTCACAAATTTTCTGGGCAAAGCCGTAGGGGCCACTCGGCAAGGGCGCCTCTCGGCGCGCGAGCCGTATCGACGCGGACGCATTCCCGTCGTCTTCGTCCATGGAACCAACTCGAGCCCGGCGCGTTGGGCCGACATGGTCAACGACCTCGAAGCCGACGACTGGGTGCGCCAGCGTTTTCAGTTCTGGTTCTTTTCCTACGACAGTGGCGCCCCCATCGCGTACTCGTCGATGTTACTCCGGAACGCCCTGCGGGCCGCCGTCAAGCAGTTCGATCCGGACGGCACCGACGAGTGCATGAAACACATGATCGTCATGGGCCATAGTCAGGGGGGACTGCTCACCAAGATGATGGTGATCAATTCCGGGGACCGCTTCTGGCGCAATGCCAGTGACACGCCGCTCGACCAGCTGAAAATGTCCGAACCCACCCGCGCGCTGGTGCGCGACGCGATGTTCGTTGAGCCACTCCCCTTTGTGGACCGCGTGATTTTCGTCGCCACACCGCAGCGCGGCAGCTATCTCGCCGGTCCGCAGATCATTCGCCGCCTGGCGCAGAAGCTGGTCTCGATGCCGAGCACGCTGGTACAAACCGGTGCCGATGTGTTCTCCAAAGACGACGTCAAGCCATACTTGAAGCAACAGACGTTCCCCACCGCGATCGACAACATGTCGCCCAGCCATCCGTTCATTTTAACCATCCAGGAGATTCCACTGGCGCCGGGCGTCCATGCGCATTCGATCATCGCTGTGGACGGCGATGTCCCAAAGGAAAGCGGTGGCGACGGCGTGGTCAAGTATGCCAGCGCGCACGTCGACGGCGTCGAGTCGGAGCGCGTCGTCAATTCGCCGCACTCGTGTCAGTCGAACCCGGAAACCATCGACGAAGTGCGACGCATTCTGCGCTTGCAGGCCGCCGAGGTACACTGCGGTCCTGCGGAGCCGGCGAGTGCATCCGCCGCCACCGAACGGCGCTGATGCGTACCCTGGGAAAGGTCGTCGTCCGCTTCCTTTTGCTGACCGCGATTCTGGGTCTCGCGGCGTGGGGGGCTCTGGCGCTGTACCTGGGACCATTGCAATCTACGCTGTGGGCTGGTGCCCTCGCGGCGGTCGGTTTCATCGCCGCCGTCGCCGCCGTCCTGCCGCGCCTGCGCTGGTGGCCCATGGCACTGTTTGCAGTGGCTTTCGTGGGCTTTCTGATCCGCTGGCACGGTGTTCAGCCATCGAATGACCGTGACTGGCAGCCAGATGTGGCGCTGCTGCCTTTTGCGACGTTCGACGGCGACTTGGTCACCATCCACAACGTCCGCAACTTCGACTATCGCAGCGAGACCGACTACACGCCGCACTACTACGACAAGACGTACGACCTGCGGCAGTTGGACTCCGCCGATCTGATCGCCGTCTACTGGATGGGCGATGCCATCGCCCACATCATGGTGAGCTTCGGCTTCGCGGAGCACGACTTCGTCACCGTCTCGATCGAGACGCGTAAAGAACGCGGCGAGAGCTACGACACCCTGCGGGGCTTCTTCCGGCAGTACGAGCTGGCCTACATCGTCGGCGACGAGCGCGATCTGATCCGTCTGCGCACCAACTACCGCAAAGACCCGCCCGAAGATGCCTATCTCTACCGCACCAACATCCCGCCGGAGAATGTCCGGCGATTGTTCCTGAGCTACTTTCAGAAGGTCAACGAGCTCAAGGAGCAGGCGGAGTTCTACAACACGTTGACCACGAACTGCACGACCAACGTGCTCATGCACACCAAGGTGAATCCGGGCAAGCATGCCTACTCGTGGAAGATCCTGCTGAGTGGCTACGCGCCGCTCTACACGTATGAGCTCGGTCGGTTGGATAGCAGCATGCCGTTCGACGAGCTGCGGCACCGCTCGCACATCAACACCGCCGCCCATGCCGCGGACCAGGCCGCTGACTTCTCCCAGCAGATTCGCGCCGGCCTGCCGAAGCCATCGGCCAGCCGATCCCACGAGTGAGCGCGCGCCGGCAGAGCATGCGGGCAAGGAGGCCACGCCGTGCGGTGACACAGAAGGAGGAGACCATGTCGCATCTATCTAGATGGAAGGTCGGCGCTCGTATTGCAGCCACTACTCTGTTCGCTTTCGTCGCACTGTGCGGCGTCGGTGCGCGTGCATTCGCCGCGCCGACGTTGGACGAGCTGATGGCCGACTTTGCCTTCAGCAAAGAAGACGTGCAGCGGGTGCGTAACGGCGAGTTGGTCAACACGACCACGAAGGAAACCTCCGATCGGGAGCTCGCCGCGGTCATGGTGCTCCTCGTCAAGGCGCCGGTGCAGAAGCTTGTTGCTTCGTTCAAAGGCGGCCCAACCTCTCGCAACGATCCACAGGTCCAATCGGTCACTGAGATCAAGGCTGATGGAACGTTCGCCGAGCCCAAGTCGGTCGTGCTCCAACCGGGCGGCGATAAAGAAGTGCAGCGCTATCTCAGCGCCGCGCCCGGCGACACGTTGAATCTTTCGGTAGCGGAGATCGCCACCTTCGCCGCGCTCAAGGCCTCGGGGGGCGCCGGGCAGCCGCAGGTCGAAGACGCGGTGCGACAGTTACTCCTAGCCCGCTACCAAGCATATCGCGACAAAGGGTTGGCAGGCATTGCCCCGTACGCCCGCGGTAAAGACAAGCAATCGCAGCCGGCAGATGATCTGCGCCGCGCCACCGAAGCCGCAACAGGAATCAAAAAATACGCCGCGGCCTTTTACAGTGTGCTCCTGAACTATCCGCAGGGGACCCCGGCGGGGCTCACGCAACAGTTCTTCTGTATCCGCTATGCAATGAGCGGCCGACCCAACTTCGCGCTCCGGCATCGCCTCGCCATGCCGGTCGACGATGCGTACGTGATCGCCGATCGCGATTTCTACGTGAGCTCCGGTTACAACGACACGCAGGCTGTTGCCGGCCTCCTGCCCGTCGAAAACGGGACAGTGGTCGTGTACCTGAACCGCACCACCACCGACCAACTCGGCGGCTTCGGCGCGTCCGCCAAGCAGTCGATCGGCCGCGGCATGATGGCGAAGCAAATCAGCGCGATCTTCGAGAAGGCCCGCGCCGGCTTCAAAGACAAGTGACAAGTGATCAGTGATCGATGATCAGGGGATGATGATCAGGGGATAACGATGGGGCTTTCACGCGACTTCGAACGCTACGCGGCGACCGGCGTACTCCTACTACTGGTGGTCGGCTGCTACTTGGTGGTCCGGCCATTTCTGACGGCTTTTCTTTGGGGAGGGATCATTGCGATCTCGACCTATGGAATTTACCACCGCCTGCTGCACGCACTCGGAGACCGCCGCGGCCTGGCGGCGACGCTGACCACGCTTGGCCTGGCTGCCGTTCTGCTCGTACCGATCGCGACTCTGGGCCTGGGGGTGGCGAACCAATGGCCGGCGCTGAGCGAGCGGGTCGGCGGCCTGTTCTCAGGCGGCGTAGGTGCACCCCCCGCGTGGTTGGTGAAATTGCCGCTGGTGGGCAAGTCCACCAGCGCCTACTGGCAAGCCGTCGCTGGCGACCCGCAACGGCTCAAGCAGGATCTGCGTCCGCTGATCGCACCGGTGAAGGATTTCCTCGTCGCGTTTTCAGCAGGTATCGGTGGCGGCGTTCTGGAATTCGCCTTGGCGTTGCTGATCGCCGGTCTGCTGTATGTCTTCGGCCACGACTTCGGTGCGGGCTTGGATCGTGTGGCCCAGCGCCTAGGTGGTGAAGGCGGGCGGCGGCAAGTGGAAGTGGTGGCGTCGACCGTGCGCGGCGTGTTCAAGGGCGTCATCGGCACGGCCGCGTGCCAGGCGGTGCTGGCCATTATCGGATTCTGGCTGGCCGGCGTGCCAGGCCCGTTTCTGCTCGGCATGGCCACGTTCTTCCTGTCGCTGGTGCCTGGCGGTACGGCTGTCCTGTGGTTGCCCGCCGCGCTGTGGCTGAGAGTGAACGGTTCCACCGGCTGGGCGATCTTTATGGCGATTTGGGGCGCGGTGATCGTCGGCAGCAGCGACAACGTGATCCGTCCGCTGCTGATCGGCAAGGGCGTGGAGGCGCCTCTCGGCTTGATTGCCCTGGGTGTCGTCGGCGGCCTCTTTGCCTTCGGCTTCCTCGGCCTGTTCATCGGCCCGACGCTCTTGGCCGTCGCATACAATCTGTTCCAGGACTGGATGGCGACTGGAGATGCGTGAGCGCGGTAGACGCAGGGGACCATCACGACGGGCCACGGAGGAGCGCGGGGGGCAGTCGCGGTGGCACGACGCCTAGGGAATGCCCAGCACCGGGTTGCGCTGCGCCAGAATGTTCTCCATCCGCTCGCGGGCGGCCACGAGCATGTCGGGATGCGGGAACACGTAGAAGCGCTCCTCGCGGATGGCCTCGACCACACGCGCCGCAACCTCGGACGGTGGGGTACCGGCGACAACTGACGACTCGATCGCCGCGCGCAGCGCTTGCTGCGCCTCCGACGTGGGTTGCACTGCCGTCTGCAGTTCGGCCGGCCGGTTGCGCTCCGACGACATGATGTTGGTGCGCACGAAGCCCGGGCACAGCACCGATGCCTTCACCTTTGCGCCGCTCATCTCCAGCTCGAAATGCAACGACTCAGAGATGGTGACGACGGCGAACTTGGTGGCGTGATACGGCGAGAGAAACGGCAGCGAGAGATGCCCGGCCATTGAGGCCGTGTTCACGACGTGTCCCTCGGTGCCTTGCCGCAGCATGATCGGCACGAACGTGCGTATCCCGTGAATCACACCCCACAGGTTCACCCCGAACGTCCACTGCCATCCTTCGAGCGGTATCTCCCACACCGGGGCGCTCTCCCCGCCGACCCCGGCATTGTTGCAGAGGACGTGCACCGCACCGAAGGTTGCCAGCGTCTGGTCCGCCAGCGCCGCGACCTCCTCGGCCTTCGAGACGTCGGTGCGCACGGCGAGGGTCTTCACGCCGCGCGCGCGGAGCTCGCGTTCCGCCTGCGCCAGCGGCGCCGCCTCGACGTCGGCCAGCACAACATGCATGCCCTCCGCCGCAAAGCGATCCACCAGCGCCCGACCAATGCCGCTCGCGGCACCAGTCACCACTGCTACCTTGTCCTTGAAGTCCTTCACGATTGATCTTCCTCTCTTAACCGCGCAGGCCAATTCTCTCGGCCGCCTGCGTCGGCGTGGCAACAGGTCGGCCCATTCTCTGCGCCATGCGGACGATGTCAGAGACCAACGCGACGTTGTTGGGTTGCTCAGGGCCCGCGTAGTCTTCCAAGCCCACGCGCACGTGACCGCCGCGCGCGATGGCCAGCTCTGCCAGTGTGGTACGGACGTCGCCGCCGAGTACGCCGACCATCCATGGCAGCCCACTGCCATCGAGCATGGCGATGTACGCGTCGAGGCTCGCAGCTGTCGGCGGCAGGCCGAAGGGCAGACCGGGTCCGCCGAAGTAGAGCTGGATCTTGACGCCTTCGGGTAAGTGCCTGGCGGCATGATAGGCCAGCGCCACACGCAGAAAGCCGGGTTCGAAGATCGAGATGTGCGCGCCGACGCCACAGGCGCGGCACACGTCGATCATGTAGCGCGTATCAGCGAAGGTGTTCTGATACACGAGATCAATCGCCGCAGGCAGGCCGTCGGCATCGAGCGGCCCGAGGCTGACGGAACCGGGATCGACCAACGCCATGCGCAGGACGCTAGCTTTGGCCAGCTCTTCGACGTGCGCGTAGCGTTCCTGGATAGTGGTGTGTGGACCGCCGCCGCCCATCGTGGGGTAGAGCACCGCGTGCGGGTGGCGTTGGTAGATCTGTGTCCACGCCTTGCGATACGGCTCGGCCGCATGCCGACCCTCGAGCAGCCCGTCGTCGTTGTGGTGGTGCACGATGGCAGCGCCGGCGTCGATGCAGGCGCACGCATCCGTGACGATCTCTGGCACCGTGCGCGGCACGTGCGGGTTCGCCGCCTGTGGCGTGGCACCATTGATCGCGGCCTCGATGATGAGCGGTTCCATGCTCCTCCTTTATCGCGAGAGGCGTTCGGCGGGCAATGCGCTGCGGTGGGTCACAGCACGGGCCAGACGTTCGATGGCTGCTTGGGAAATAGGACCGGCAACAGCGTGCGTGCCGCGTCGTGGCGGACCAGGCAGTCGGGGAAGGCGTACTGCAGCTCGTCAAGGGAACGGTAGCCGAAGAGCACTTGCAAGAAAGTGCGGCCCGGGAACGATGCGTCGGCGCGGCCTGCAGAGCTGGGAACACCTTTTTCGATGCCCTTGAGTCCAAGCGGGACGTGCCACGACGCGACGTCTGCGGTCGCAACGCGCCGCAGTCGTTGCAGCGTACCCCGCACCGGTTGCACGCAGGTACTGCAACACACTCGGCGTGATCGCTTGCCATGATGCCGACGGAATCAATTCGTACATGATGAGTGTGATGAAGGCCCCCGATAGCTTCGCTGCATGGACCAGGAATCCGACCGGCGAGCCGTCCGGCCCTTCGATGATCGCGAGCACAAAGCAAGGCCGGCTGCACCCGCCGTGTCCCTGCAGCTCGTAGCGCCACACACTGGCGTCGCGGCACGCAGCCATCAGGTAACGGCTGCGCGCGCGGTCGGCTGTAGGCGCTATGAACGCGATATCGGCCTCAGTGGCGGCGCGCACCGTGTGGCCGGCCGTCGGCTGCAGCGATGCCACGTCAACACTCAACTCGCCGTGCAGCGCCAACGCCATCTGGTATCCGAACTGGTGATAGAAGCCGGGGATACCGTCGATCGCCTGCAGCTGCTGACCGCGCGCGACGCTCCATTCGTGCAGCACCGCGAACTGCCGGCGCACCAATCCCTGGCCGCGGTAGTCGGGATGCGTGCCGACCAACTCCGGTTGCCCGACGCCGATGGCAATACCGCCGTACGACCACGTCTGCGAGATGAGGCAGAGCGACGACACGATGCGGCCCGAGCGCGTGTCTTCGACGACGCAGAAATCATTCGGCTCCACGTGCGGATGGCGGCCATCCAGCAAATCCGCGGTCCACGCGGCGATACCGGCATCCGGCTCCGCAGCATCTTGGTAGCGCAAGACGTCGCCGTTGAACGCGATCAGCGCGTCACGGTCGGCCACCGTTGCGCGGCGAGTCCGAAACTGAGTCATTGACTCACTGAGTCACTGGATCATTGGCTCTATGACTCAGTGAACAAATGATTCACTTCTTCCTGGCGCAGAAAACCAGCTCGGCGTGCCGGTCGGTGGCCGACGCATCGGTGTAGTCGCCGAACGCAGCGACGTCACCGAAGCCCACCTTTTCGAGCATCATCTCGAACTCGTACTTGTGGTACCAGCGCAGTTGATGCGTGCGCATCTCGGAATCGATCAGCCGGCCGGTCTGGTAGACCTCGAAGCGCAACCAGATGCTTTGCTCCTGTTCGAGCCGGTTGCTGCGCGTGCACTCGTAGATGTGGATCAGCGCGCCGTCACTGGGCCGCGTGCCCGACCGCCGTAGCCGCCACTGGTTCTCCCGCCGGAAATCCGTCCACGGCACGAAGAGCGAGATCATCACCTGGCCGCCGGGCTCGAGATGGGCATGGAAGCGCCGCAACGCCTCGAAGGCTTCATCGCGCTGCGCCAAGATCTGGAAGGAACCGAACGGGATGTAAATGGTGGCGTAGTGGCGCGGCAGATCGAGATCCTGCATGAGCTGCTGGTGGAGCACCGGCGTGAGGCCGTACTCCTGTGCCTTGCTCCGGCAGAGGGCCAGCATCTCCGGAGAGGAGTCCAGCCCTTCGACGTCGAGGCGCTCGCGCAGATACGGCACCAACAGCCGGCCCGTCCCGCAGCCGATTTCCAGTGCCGGACCACGAGCTGCAACAATGCGGCGCTGAAAGAAGGCCTGATCGATGAACGGCTCTCCGCCGAACCACAAATCGTAACACTGGGCTGAGAGGCCCGTGTAGTGCCACTCCGATTTCACCATGGGTCTCTCAACACCTGACGTATCCGAGGTTTGAAGTCCAGCCCACCTTTGTGGCAGCTGCCATAGGTCCGGTGGCGCGGGCCTCCGTGCCCGCGAGGCTTCTTCAGAGGAACTCGCACCAATACGCAGCGGGCTGGTCGGCGCGCACGTCGAAACCACTCTTGGCGGCCACCTCGAATGCGGTTCCTGCCGGATAGACGCGCCAGTCCGGCGCGCCACTCTGGCGAACGAAGAGCTCGCCGGTCACCACGGTCATCCGCTCCGCGCCGTTCGTATTGAAGTGAAACTCTCCAACGTCGACGACGCCGACCGTGTGTTGTCGGCCGTTGCGTTCGAACCCGACGCTCTGAACCTTACCCTCGAAGTAGCTGTTGTGTTTGAGCATGCGCTCCTTTTACTGGAGCTCCTTACCGCTGCCAACCACTGAGCGCGGTCTGGAGGAGAGTTGCATCATCAGCCCGATGGCGTAGGATCGCGCGCCGATGTCCCGCCTGACCGAACCAGTGCTGAGTCTCGAAGAGCGTGAACGGCGCGGTCGCAGCGATCTGCCACTTGAGCTGATTCTCATCCGTCACGCTGAGCCAGATTGGGAAACCGCCCGGCAGAAGGGCGTAGACCCTGGCCTGACGGAATTGGGCCGCCGGCAGGCGGCGGATCTTGCCGAGCATCTTCGCGGTTGTCCGCTCGCCGCACTCTACTGCAGCCCGCTGGAGCGCGCGCAGGAGACCGCAGCAGCCATCGCGGCAACCCAGCAACTGTCGGTGAACACCGCGCAAGATCTCGCGGAGATCGGCGTCCCGCTCCTGCAGAACGCCTCGCAGACGGACGTCGATGCGTACTTCCTGGCTGCAGCGAAGCGCCCATTTCGTGACCACTGGGAGGGCTTCCCCGGAGGCGAGCCGTTCCGTGCGTTCCACGTGCGCGTGACTGCCGCGATCGGCGAGGTCTTCGCGCACTATAGCGTCCACGCGCAAGTGATCGATGGATTTCCCGCGTGGTCGTCTCCGGCACGCGCGCAGACCTTGCGCATCGGTGTCGTCGGGCACGGCGGAACGAACGGCGTGATCCTCACGCATCTCCTCGGTGTGCCGGCCGTACCCTGGGAATGGATCCGCTTCGAAACGCGGCTCGCGGCGTACAGTGTGCTCGCGTTGCGCGCGATCAACGACCAGGGCTACATCTGGTCGCTGCAGCAGTTCGGCCGCCGTGCCGGTTGAGCGCCCATCGAGAGCGTCAGCGCGCACGGTACAGGAGTCATGGGATTCAGAATGAGAGGCCCTTCCGTTCGCCCTGAGATGCGAATCAGCTGGTGCGTGCTGATCAGTTGGGCCAATGAACCAGTCACTGTGGTCTGTCTTTTCGTCATTCCCGCAATCTTTAAGCGGGAATCCACTCGGCGCCCCCTCCTGGATACCCGCTTAAAGACTGCGGGCATGACGGACCGGAACAGTCGGTTCATTGGTAGGAGCCGCCCTCTTTTGGCGGCGTCGAAGGGCAGTCTCGCGTAGGATCTGCGGATGCCCCGACTGAACCCCGACGCCTTGACCTTCGGAACCTTCACCTCGAGCTATCCACCAGTGGAGCAGGTGATCCAGTCGGCGCAGGGGCTCGAAGCGATGGGCTTCGATCACATCTGGTCAGGCGATCAGTTGCAATTCCAGCATCCGCACGCGCTGTGGCGCCCGGACCTTTGCGACGGCGCGCGCACCAACCCGAAGCTGGCCGCGAAGTTCGCGCTGCAACCGCTGATGAGTGTCCTCGGCCAGCACACGCGCAAGGTCTGCATCGGCCAAGGCGTGCTCGACGCGATCCGTCGCGGCCCAGCGATCCTCGCGCAGGAATTTCTGACTACGCAGCACTTCACGCGCGGGCGCGCCATCTTCGCTCTCGCGGCGGGCGAGTGGAAGAACATCGGACCATACGGGTACAGCCACCAGTATCGCGACTCTCGTCTCGTCGAGACCGTCCAGCTCGTGCGCGCCTTCCTGGAAACCCAAGAGCCGATCAGCTTCGACGGCCGCTTCTGGAAGCTCGACGGCGCCGTCGTGGAGCTCCCGCCGTACGACGGCGTTCCGCCGCCGCTGTGGGTAGCGGGCGGTGGACCAAAGGTCCTCGAGGCCGTCGGTCGTTACGCAGACGGTTGGCTGGTGTACACGCCCGGCGCCGTGCGCGGGCGTCCCGAGCTGATCGCGGACAAGCTCGCGACGGCGCGACTGCACGCCGAACGCGCCGGACGCGATCCGCGCCGCCTCACCTGTGGCACGCTGCCGCTCCTCCTCTGCCATCCCGATCGCGACAAGGTCGAACGGTGGCTCGATCATCCATTCATGCAATGGCACGCGCTCACGGGCTTCCCGTTCGGCGAGGCCTGGCGCCACTACGGCTACGAGCACCCGCTGGGTGACCGCTACTCTGTCACGCTCGAAGGCAACATGGCGACCATGCCGCTCGAGCGCGCGCTGGAGCTCTGCCGGCAGGTGCCACGCGACATGGTGAAGGCGGCACTCTATTGGGGAACGGCCGACGACATCGTGCCGCGTCTGATCGCCGAGGTCGAAGCCGGCGTCCGCCACTTCGCGCTCTGCAACTACGTCGGCTTCATCTCCCGCGCCGACGCCCCGGCCGCGACCCAGGAGCTGCGCGAAGTGGCGCGCCGCGTGCGCGCGCGCTTCCCGGATCTTGCGGCGCTCTCGACTATGCTTGGGTGAGCGCCGTCACTTGCCAAGTTGCCACGTCCTGACGGCCTCGATCGGATAGATCAGCATCACGATGTTCAGCAGCAGGCTGTCGTGGATCCACAGTGTCAGCGCCACTTCGAGCAGAATCACCATTCCCACCGTCACGCGAACGGGCAGGCGCGCGGCAAGCATGAAGCCGACCGCGCACGCCAGAATGTCGCCTACAGAGTTGAACACGCTGTCTCCGTAGTAGCCCAGCGCCATAGTCGCAGCGCGATAGCGGTTGATGACCATGTCGGTGTTTTCGAGGATCTCCCAACCGGACTCCAGTGCCACCGCCACGACTGCGCGCGTCCCCAGCGGCAGCCGACGCGCCACGAGGTGCAGCAGGAGGTAGAGGAGCACCCCGTGCGTGATGTGCGTGAAGGTGTACGGGTCGGTGAACTGCTGCGAGTTCTCCGGCCCCCATGCATCACCGGTCCACAGCTTGATCGAGTCGCAGCGGCACCACGGCGTCCGTCCCATGGCGAGCAGAATCACCGCGGCGAGGCAGATGATTGCCATGGCGACACCCAGATACGCCCACGCTGCAGTCCGGTGGCGAACTTTCGAGAGTTCCATCGACGTTGACGATGATCTTCTTGGCTGAGCCTCGCTGCCGAATCAAGCTTGTACTCACGTGCTGCGCGGTAAGC
>JBGQHM010000076.1:0-20735 GCA_041497995.1 Binatia bacterium
AGTAACCGAGGGTATCGTTGTTGTCGTTGTGCTGCTCGGTTTCGAAATTCACCTGCGAAAAGCCGTCCATTGGACTCGCTGCAAAGGTATCGCTCGGAGTCAAGAAATTCGCCTCCCGGTGAGTGCCCTTCCAACTGTGATCGAGATCCGGCCCAACGCAAAAGGTGGATTGATGGAACGCGAAGATGGGGTCGCCGTTGTGATCAACGTTGGAGTTCGAGCAC
The DNA here is from genome assembly GCA_041497995.1 of Binatia bacterium. Lineage (GTDB taxonomy): Bacteria > Desulfobacterota > Binatia > HRBIN30 > HRBIN30 > DATKMS01. The sequence continues at coordinate 225 of JBGQHM010000076.1, forward strand.
GACGTGATGACATTCTTTTTCACCGTGCACGTCAGTCCATTCACGCAGTGGTGGTCCTTCGGCTTGCAGACCGGAACGGTGCCGCCTTTGGGCACCTTCGAGTTGTGGTACTTGTGCCCCTTCAGGTACGCGAGCGCGCCGAAGTAGTTATCGAACGAGTGGTTCTCCTGCATCGCGACGATGATGTGCTTGACGTTGTTCAGGTCACCGTCGGCCCGAACTGCGGATGAACCAAATGCCAACACTGACACGAAAATCAGGGCGCCGAGCGCCCGCGCTACGTTGACGACGAACCAACGGTGCTTCATTCGTTCCCCCTTTTTTGATTGTTTCCAATTGTTCATCGCATTGTCATCGATCGATTGTCAAGCAAGATTTGCGGGAGGGGCCTGTCCTTCCGGAAACAGCTGCGGCCATGTTCGCAAGGGCAGCGCTGCCCGCACCCACGCCGTCACCCGAACCTCCTACGCACGTTCCTGGTTGACATTGCTACGCGGCTGTTAAAAGACTGTAGCAACAGTGTGAAACCTGCGGCGACGCGGCCAGGTGTCGAGGCTGCGTGTTCCGACTGTGGCACAGGGGGAGAGAATCCAATGCACTCGCACAAGTTCAGCACGGCTATCGCTATCATTCTGAGCAGCGTTACGGTCGCTTGGGCGCAATCGCCCACGCCGACGCCAGTGGTCAGCAACATTGCGGTGGAGGCCTACGCCCAAAGCCGTGGTCAGGACCTGAGCGGCACGCCGTGCCAGACACCCGGCATGACGGGATGCGGCGGCTGCTACCCTGAGCCGATACCGCCGAGCGACCCGATCGGTGCGGCCCTGGCGCAGCTCAACCTCGTCAACCCCGAGTGGCAACCGATCGGCCCGATGATCCCGGGCGGCGACACCTCACTGCCGCCAGCCTCGGTGCCGGTCCGCATCGACGCCATTGTGTCATTGAGTAAGAGCCCAGGGGATGATTTCCCGGCCACGCACCTCACTTCCGACTACAATGCGGAGCTGATCCCCGACGACCACGGCCGGTTGGCAACGGGCGATGTGAATCGTCCCGATGACCAGACTCTGGAGTTCGAATGGGAGGGCGACAAGCTCCCGATGTACATGTGGTCCGGTGAGGGCGACCGCCTCACCGCCGAGGGCCGCTGGATCTTCGACTGCGGCCACGCCGACCCGAAGCCGCAAGGCAAGTGCTCCAACGACGCCGCGGTTTGTAACGTGGACGGCGACTGCAGCGGCGGCACCTGCAGCAGCCCGGTACCCACATTCAATTACCAGGCGGAGTTACATCCCCCGCATGCCGTCGCCGTGCTGCGCAACAAGAGCCACGGCGCAACGCCGGCGACCCGCGCCGACGTGTACATCAGTAACGACGCCGGCGGTGCCAGTGATCGCTGCACGGTGACCCACCTGCCCGCCGCCACCGACGTCCTGTTCAACAAAACATGCTTGCTCAACCACTGCTCGGTGACCACGGCGCGCTCGTGCACCGTCGACAAGGACTGCGCCAAGGGTGAAACGTGTCTGCGGTTCGATCCCACCAAGCGCCTCGCCAACATCAACGCCAGCGACTTCGAGTTCGATATGCCACTGCCGCCGAAACCGGCCGGCGCGACCGATGTGAAGACCAGCACCACCAAGATGAAGGTGCCGAAGGGCAGCGTAATGCCCAACCCCATCTTCGTGACGCACCTCACCGACCCGACACCGAGTATCCACGTCACCGTTCCGATGACGGTGCCGATCAAGGGAGCGATGCCCAATGTATTTGCGCAATCGATCACCGCGTTTTGGAAGGGCGACACAACCAAGCTGAAGCACGTCCAGGTGAAGTTCACCGGGCTGACCATCACCAATCCGGTCAAGGACAGCACCCCGGCCGTTCCGCGCGTATGCGCCGACCCCGTCAGTGGGCCGACGACGACAGTCTGCACCGTCGACCGCGACTGTGCCGCCGGGACGTGCGCCGCCGTCAGCACCAAGACCTGTCACGCCAACAGTGAATGTGGGAAGACCGATTTCTGCAATGGTGCGGCACGCTGCATCGGCGGCATCACCCCCGGCTGGCGTGCATGGGGCGAAGTCAATGGCGATTGGGTCGAGTTCGCCGGGGTCTCGCAGATCGGTAACCAACTGCCGTTCCTCGCACCACCGTATATGCAACCGAGCACCCCACTTGCGATGAAGCAGAAGTTCAAGTTCGATGAGTACGTTCCCGCCGACGGCTCGATCCACGTCAAGGTGAGCATCCGCAGCTTCGGTTGCCTGCACGACCTCTTCGGCTACAACCTCAAGGAGCTGCTCGGCTTCTACGGTTTCACCGGTGGCGGCAACTGCCTGCTCGTCGGTGGGAGTCACAATCCGGGCGATGTCGATTTCACGCTCAACGGTCCGGACTTCGGGGTCACGCCCGGGACGGTGACGGCGCTGTCCACGCCAGCAAGTGGCGGTAACGCCGGTACGTGCTCCACGACCACGAGCCAGCTGTGCGTCACGAGCGCCGACTGCCCGAGCGGGGAGACCTGCACCATCAACGGCTCCGGCTATACCCTGCAATACACGGTCAAGGTCTTTCCGTAGGCGTCGCACCGGCAGCTCGGCCGCTCCGTGGCTCGGCTGCCGGCGCCCCACCTCTCGACCGCGCGGATAGGGTCGGTGCATGAGCGACGGCAGGAATCCTTTGCGATCGATGCTCGACAATGCCCTGACGGTCGCGGCGATTGCAGCCAGCCTGCTCGCCGTTGTCGTGGTGATCGCCTTAGTGTGGTGGGTGCGGTCACTCTCCCCTGCCCCGCCTTCGGAAGTGGTGCTTCCGGGTGTTCCGGCTCCGGCACCACGCCAGGCCGCTGCGCCGCCCCGCACCGTTCCGCCACCACCACGACCGGCGGCGCCCCCCGTACAGCGGGCGGCGGCTCCGCTTGCACCCGCGCCGACCGCCGCGCCGAGCGCCGCTCCTGAGGGGCGCGGCGGGAATGATGACGCCGCAAAGAACCGTGCTCTGGGTGCCGCGCTGTCGCGCCTCGGCGACGATCCGGAGCTGCAACGCAGGCTCCGTGAAAGCGGCATCAAAGTCCCGCCGTGACCCGCCGCGCGCCCTTGCGGAAACATCTTGCCGTGTGATTGATACGCCCCGCGCCAGTGAGGGAGGCAGCATGAAGGAAGGCAGAGATCTCGCCGTCACACTCATCACGTCCACCATTCTCCTTCTGGGCGTGAGCTATCTGACTCAGTGCAGCACTGCCTCGCGGCGTTCATCACCGGGCGTTGCGGCCGAGGCTGCACATGATGGGAAGGCGGCATCCGACGCCGACTCGGAGCGCGAGGCGAACGAGGGTCAGGAAAATGAGGAGCGCGAGAAAATTCAGCGCGTCGGCCGTGCCCTGCAAACGATCGGTGCGAATCCCGAGATGCGTAAGACGTATGGCTTCCCGCAGTAGGAAGGAAACGCCGCGCACGTGAACAGGAGCAATGCGGGCAAGACGGATCCGTAGTCGGCGCAGGTGGAGGGCGGCGCTCGGTTGCTACGTGGCGGCCGTCTGCGCGGTCGCGACGATAGACCCTATTGCGCTGGCTCAAGAGGACGCCCCCAAGCAGCAAGTACGTCTCGAGCCGGTGGTGGTCACCGCAACGCGCACTGGGCTCGCCCCGGGCGAGCCACCGGCGAGCGTCACGGTGCTCGATCACGACCAGGTCCAGCAGTCCGCCGACATCGCGCTTGATGACATCCTGCGCACCATTCCGGGATTCAGCGAGTATCGGCGTTCAAGCAGCATCGTCACGCCTCCGGACCTCGACACCGAGGCCCAGGGCGTCACCTTGCGGAACGTCGGACCGGCCGGCGCCAGTCGGGCGCTGGTCATGGTGGATGGTGTCCCCCTCATCAGCGGCTTCGACGGACAGGTGTTCTGGGGCAAGGTCCCGAAGGAGAGCATCGACCACATCGAAGTGGTGCGCGGCAGCGGTGCCAGCTTGTGGGGGAACTACGCCATGGCGGGTGTCATCAATATCATCACACGCAAACCGACCGACACCGGCGCGGAGGTGAAAGCCAGTTACGGCACCGATGGCCTCACCGACGACTATCTCGCGGTGAGCGGGCGCCGGGACAACCTGACAATCGGCCTCGCGGGCAGCTTCTTCAACCTTGACGGGTTCCCAGTCGTGGCCAGCGAGCAGCGCGGACCAATCGATGGCAATGCCAGCTCGCGCGATGAGGTGTTCAACGGGCGTGTCAGCTACCAACTCAGCGACGCCGCTGCCGTCTTCCTGCACGGACAGTACTTTGATCAGGCGTACAACTACGGCACCAACCTCCGCACCGCCGGAACGAGCGCCGGTCTGGTCAACGCGGGCGGCACATTGCACACCACTGATGGCAGTGAATGGCAGGCGATGCTGTTCTCGAATATGCAGACCTTCAACATCCAGTTCTCTGCGGCCAACGAGACGCGCACCGTCGAACATCTTTCGCTTAAGCAGACGATACCGTTCTCCGACGTCGGTACCTCGTTGGTGTGGTCCCGCCGGATGTTCGACCCGCTGGTGACCAGCATCGGTACCGATCTGCACTGGATCGAGGGACAGAGCCGCGACACCGTCTTCGATCCCGACACCGGCCTGCAACGGGGTCAGCAACGCGCCGATGGCAAGCAGTTCTTCTGGGGCTTCTTCACCCAGGGCATCTACACGCCGACGCCGCAATGGGAAATCGCGCTCGGCGGCCGCGTCGATCTGTGGACGAACTACGACGGCACCCAGAACGGCACGGATACGGATCCTGACACAGGTGAGGTCATCACGACTGCCAACAGCTTCGCGAGTCAGACGCGCGCCACCTTCAATCCGCGCCTTAGCGTCCTCTACCGGGCCACCGACTGGCTGCATCTACGCGCCGCCGCCTACCGCGCCTTCCGCGCCCCGACGCTGGGGGAGCTCTATCGGCAGAGCCAGGTTGAAGGTCTGATGCTGCTGCCGAACCCCGATCTGTCCCCCGAGCGCCTCAATGGTGCCGAAGTCGGCGTGGACCTTCCCATCTTCGACAACCTCGACGTACGCGCCACTGGGTTCTGGAACGAGGTGGACGATCCGATCGAGAGCGTCGATGTCGATCCCAGCGTCTGCGGTGACACCGGAGCAATGTCAGGACAGGCCGCTCAGGAAGGAGAGGCGACCTGCCGCAAACGGTTCAACGAGGGACTGGCGCGCACGTTCGGCGCGGAGGTCGAGGCGCTCTATGAGCCGGTGCGCGACGTGACCCTGTCCGGCAGCTTCCTGTTCGCCGACGGAACACTTGTCCACGCCGCGCCCCAGGACAAGGACCTCGAAGGTTTCCAGCTTGCCCAAATCCCGCCGTACGCGGCGACGGTGGCGGCCGAGTACCGCAATCCGCGCTTCTTCGCCTTCCGGCTCGAAGGCCGGTTCGTCGACCAGCAGTTTGAAGATCAAGAGCACATGGACAAGCAAGGCAGCTACTTCATCTTGAACGCCACACTCGCTCGCCAACTACCAATCCGGAACGGTGAGGTCTTCATTGCCGGCGAGAACCTCGCAGACCGGGAGTACACGGTCGACAACGGCGGCGGTATCAGGCAGGTCGGTAGCCCCCTACTCGTGCATGGCGGCGTGCGCTTCCGCTTTTGAGCAGCGTTGGCACCGGTCCGTCACCCGTCGCCACTCGCGGGACCCGTGAATGGGCAACCGGGGTCGCTGGCCGCCGGCAGCGGCGCCGTGGGAATCGTCGCATTGAGCGATGGCGACGTATCGAAGTCGAACATGTCCTCGAGCGTGCTGGCGTTCTGATCGCGTGCCGTCATATGCGCGCCATTCAGGAACCGCTTCTCGATCAACGCCAAGATCGACGTGTGATCGGCGACGGTGTGCGAGACGTACTGGGGCTTGGTAAACGGTGAGACGGCAATGAACGGGACGCGTACGCCGAGCTGATTGAACGTCGCGCAGGTCGAAGGATACGGACCCGTCGGCGTGAAGCTCGGGCACAGCGAGGGAGCGGAGCTGGTTGCGCTGACGGTGCAGGTGAGCCCGCCGCCGGGTTGCGTGCTCGCCGGCGGATTCGACAGATCCGCGCACTGCCCAGGCGCGATACCGTCGGGCGTCGACGCACCACCCTGCGGTGCCGGGGGCGGCGTGACATGGTCGTAGGAGCCACCGTGCTCGTCGTACGTGATGATGAGGACCGAATCGTTCCAGCTCGGGCTATTGCGCAACGCCGCCACCAGGTTGGAGACGAAGTACTCGCCGGCACGAATGTCGGCCGGAGGATGTTCATCGGTTTCGAACAGGGAACCGTTGATGAGCTGATCCGCGGCAATCGAGGGATCGATGAAGGCAACGGCGGGCAGGTTTCCGGCCGCCGCGTCGATCGCGAACTGCGCGAGCGGTTTTTGGTGCGTGGAGGAGGGTTGGAAGATGAGCGAGTACGGCAGATCGGAGTAGTAGTCGGTCCACGACACGTTGTTCGCGTTCAGCAAGCTATAGATCGTTCCGGTAATCGGCTTGTAGCCTCCCTGCGCCAGCGCCTCCGGAGAAATATCCTCACTCGTGGTCAGATGGCCGAACGACGTCGCGGCCACTAGATACGCACGGTTCGGGAACGTCGGCCCGAGCACCGAACAAAAGTACCGGTCGCTGATCGCAAATGTCTGTGCCAGACCGAAGTAGAAAGGTAAGTCGGCGTCGTCGTAGTACCCCATCGTGTCGTGATTGATCGCTTGGGTCGGCCGTTCTCTATCAGCGTTGACGCGAACATAGCCGTCGTTCGGGCTCTTCTTCAGCGTTTCATTGGGCTTCTTGAAGTTCACCTCGAGATGGGTGGCCTCCCAGCCGTGGTCCAAGTCCGGGCCGATGCAGAAACGCGGATCGTGGAAGGCTTTGACGCTCCCCTTGGTGTTGCTCTTGTTCGAGTTCTTACACTTCAGCGCGCTGGTCTTCTTGTCCACGGTGCAAGACAGTCCATCCACGCACGTGTTGTCGGTTGCGCTGCAGGCGCGCTTCTTCCCCGAACCCTTGGCACTGTGGTACGGCGTGCCGGGAACGTAGGGGAGTATGCCGAAGTAGTTGTCGAACGAATGGTTCTCCTGCATGAGGATGATGACGTGATTGACGTTCTGCAGGTGACCATCGGCACGGGCGCGCAGGGCGGTGCACGCCAGCGCCGCGACGAGACAGAAGGTGCCGCGTGTTGTTTTCCAGGCCAACGAGCGGGTCAGCATCGTTTTCCTCCTTCGTGTGACCCCTGTTGAGCGGGTCGACAAACAAGTTGCGAGTGTGTTCCGTCTACCCGAAAGTGTGACCGATACGCAAGACACGTTTCTCCCAAGGAGCCGCGGACGCGTGATCACTTTCTGCAGCGTGCTGATTCGGATAGATAACCGGCCATGCCGACCGCCACGGGTGCAGCGCCGCGCATCGTGCGCGCTCCTCATGGAGTCTTGGCGGTGCTCGTAGCCATCGCGTTCGGCAATACTCTCATCAACGGCTTCGTCTGGCTCGATCACTGGCAGGTGGAGAGCGGCGGGCTTATCGCGCGCTCCTGGGCGGAGCTGTGGAGCGCGGTGCGGCAACCATTGGGGGCGATGCCGGGCTGGGAGGGAACCGCTCCGTACGCCCGACCCTCTGTGGTGCTGTTGCTGAGTCTGGTGCACCGAGTCGCGGGCACCCAGCCCGCCGCCTACCACCTGACCCTGGTACTCCTGCATGTCGCCAATGTCCTACTGGTGTTCAGCGTGCTCACCCGGCTTTCCATCGACCGCACGGTGGCCTTCTTAACGGCAGCCCTGTTTGGGGTCCATCCGCTGCAAACCGCGGCGGTGTCCTGGATTTCCGGAATCGCCGATCCGCTGTTCACCATATTCGTCTTGAGCGCGGTGCGGCTGCAGCTGGCGGCGTCCGTTCGCACGCGCCTTGCCGGGGTAGCGCGTATCGGCGCCGTGCTGAGCTTTACGCTGGCGCTCGGCGCAAAGGAGACGGCCGGCATCTTTCCGCTGCTGCTGGCCGTAACGTATGTCTTATTTCCAGACGCGCTGATGCTGCCACCGTCGGCGACACGTACCGACCAGGCGCGGGCGATCCTGCGTGCCGTGGCACCGTTTTGTATTGCGCTCCTCGGTGCCGTCGCCTATCGCATCCACGTTCTTGATGCCGCAGCTTTCGGCGCTCCGGCTCGCGCTATTCCGTTGGGTGTTCGGCTGCGGACCGTCCCGCGCCTCTTGCTGAGTTACGGCACACTGCCGCTGCGTTTCGAATCGCTCACCGTATGCGATGACTACGCCCTGTCGACGACGTGGGACGCGCGCACCGTGCTTGCCGCGGCGGCGTTGCTGCTGCTCTGCGTGGCCATCGCACGATACTGGCGCCGCTCTTCTGCTGCAGCCTTCGGCGCGTTGTGGATGGTTCTGGGCCTGCTGCCGGTGCTCAACGTCGTTCCAATCCTGCACTACCGCGCCGATCGGTTCTTCTATTTCCCAATGATCGGCTGGGCGCTGACCTGCGTGGGTCTTCTACGCGTCGGTATGAACAAGCTGCAACGTTCCGCAATCGTGCCGGCGACGCCGCTGCATTGGGCCGTGACTGTCCTGACGGCTTCAGTCCCTCTCCTGCTCATCGGTCTGACCATCCGCCGCAACGCCGCCTTCGTAGACGACGAGACTCTCTTCGGATCGACGCTGCAGGTGTCGCCCTTCTGCCGGGAGGCGCGCACCGCGCTTGGTGACGTACGCTTGCGTACCGGGCGCTACGCCGATGCGGTTGCCGAGTACGAGCGTGCGCGCGCGCCGCAGCCAGAGCGGGCAAGTTACGTGGTCATGCCGAAGGTGCTCATCAACCTCGGCATGGCGCAGATGGAGCGCAGCGACTACGCCGCGGCCGCGGCCGCCTTCGGCGAGGCGCATCGGCTCCAGCCACAACTGCTGCACCCGCTCTTCGGTCTTGGAATTGCGAATCTCGGTCTCGGTCAGGTGGCGACGGCGGTTGGCTGGCTGGAGCAGGCATACGAGATCGCACCCGGCGATCCCGATGTCGTCCTCAACCTGGCCGTAAGCTACGATCGCCTTGACCGGCGCGCGGAGGCGCTGCGCCTTTACCAGCAATACCTTGAGCGGGCGCCGCACGGGCGCGCACGGGCCGTGGCCGAGCAGCGCGCACGGACACTTGAGACGATGCAACGGTAGTCGCCACCGGCAATCGAAGGGATCGTCGTTTGGGAGCGCGCCGTTGACGGCGAAAAGAAATCAGAGGTAGGATCGCCGCTGCTCGACAAGGATTCCTACGGGCGATTGTCGTTGGGTATACCGCTGTGGTCGGCTACCGCGTAGCTTTTGACGCGAGGGAAAGTCCTCTGCCGGGTGTGCGACACAAGGTCCACCGCGTTGGCACCCAGGTCTTGCGGCTGGTGGAGTATGCGCATGAGATGGAGCCCCATTGGTGCGACCGCGGCCATCTTGGCTTTCTCATCGAGGGGCGGTTCGAGATAGAGTTCGCGAATGGACTGTGGGTCTTCCAAGCGGGAGACGGCGTCACGATCCCGAATGGCCACGAGAATCGCCATCGCGCTCGAGTGCTGACGGACGTGGTGCGAGCCGTCTTCGTGGAGGACGCGTAGCAGATGGCTCATGCGCTGGTGCGCAGACAATCCGCGCAACGAAAGAGGAGGACAGGCTCATGGATGAAGCGGTACGACTTCCCGATGTGGTAGAGCAGCTCCGCCCGCTGATCGAGGCGCTACCGTTCGCCATCCAGCCGCGACTCCTCGCCAGACTCGAACGCGGCGCGGCCGAGCGTTACGGAGCCTGGGCTGCCGCTTGTGCAGACGCGCCGCGCGCCGAGGGCCTGCGAGCGTGCGCGGCACGCGAGGAAGAGATCGCCGCGCGCGCGGAGCGGATCTTCCCCGCGCAGCCCGAAGAGGAGCAGCAGATGAGCACAGTCCTCCCCGAAATCGCCAAGCTCTATCGCGCTGCGCTTGCGCAGCGTCCGGTGCTCGATCAGTACGCCATTCAGGCGGCGGCCGAACGGCGCGGGGCGGCGCTCTGGCGCGGTTTTGCCTCCACGCACCCGGATGCCGCGGTCCGCGCGGCTCTCCTCGCCTGCGCCACGCTCGAAGAGCGCAGTGCTGCATTCCTCGAAGCCGTGATCAAGGGGGACGCCTAAGCGGCGTGCTGCAGCCTGCTGCCCTGTTCGCGCAACGGGCCCCATCATGCTTGCGCGCCGACCGGGGGTGTCCTTGACTGCCACCACCCGCCCAGGATGATACTGCGGCCTTCATGCAAGCGCGGTGGCGTCATGGAATCGGGGGGCGCTGCGTGGGATGGGTCGTGCCCGCTCTCATGCTGCTTGTCGCCTCGCTCGCCGGCGTACAGGCGAAGCCCAAGGGCGACAACGTGCACATACCAAGTGCCGATTGCGCTCAGTGTCACACTGCGGATCGCCCGGTGCTCGAGGGGAATCCGGTTGCAGCGCCGCACCAACTAGTGCCGGACCTTGAGCAACGCTGCACCGTGTGTCACGACGAAGGCCCGTCGCATCGCACCGGTCTGCCGCCCCGCAACGCCGTGCCCAATACGCTTCCACTGTCCGACAGCGGGCTGATCACGTGTGCAACGTGCCACTTCCTTCACGGGGAGCGGAACCCCTATGGCGACTTCGTGCGTCTCGACAACTCGCGCGGCGCCCTGTGTCTCGCCTGTCACAAACTGGAAGAGCTGCAATGAGCCGATTGCGAGGAGGGTGAGCGATGCAATTGCTCGGCTTGATCCATCACCACCCCAGACACCGGGCACGCCAGCTCCGCTGGGTCGTGCCGACCGCAGCGCTGCTGCTGTTCGCAACCCTGGCGGTGCTCGTGGTGCAGTACCGCGTCAGCGACCAGGCCGTTGGGACGGAGTTCTTCCGCGCCCACAAGACGATCAGCCACACCGGAGAGCTCCTGGAGCGCGGGATGCTGATCGGCGCAGCCGTGCTCACCGTGCTCGTCCTGGCGACCGCAGTGTGGTGGCTACGCTTCACGCACCGGATCGTTCGCCCGGTGCACACGATTCACCAGGCGCTCGACGCGCTTGCAGCGGGCGATCTCGGCGTGCGCGTCGAGTTGCACCAGGGCGACGAGTTCCACGAGGTGGGCGCGTCCCTGAATCGGCTCGTGGACGAGTTGGCGACGACCTTGGCGACCGTGCATGCGCTGGTCGACCGCATGGCCACGCTGACGAACGTCGCGGCGGGCGCTCCGCCGGATCCGGCGATCGCGCCACAGGTGCGCGCACTCATCGCGGAGCTCGATCGGACGATGGAGTTCTTCCGCCTCGAGCCACGTCGTACGATCCGCGAGAGCGAAAAATAACTTGCGCCGCATCATCGTCCTCGCGGTGCTGGTGCCGATCGCGGCGCAGGCGGCACCCACCGGCCTGAACCAGATTCCGACGACCGACCTGGTGCCGGCCGGTCAGCTAACCCTCCAGCTGCAAAACGGGAACACCGAGGTGAGTGGCTCCGAATCGGTGTTCCACCAGCCGCAGCCCGTCCCGCAGAGTGAATACGGGTTGCCGTGGAGCATGGAGGGGGGCCTCGACGTCGCACCCTCGGATCCGCCGCACGACTACCGGCCGCTGGTGAACATCAAATGGAGCCCCTTGCACGAGGCCTACCGCCTTCCCGCAGCCGCCATCGGAGCGGCACAGCTCGGTGTCGGGTTCATGCCGGCCTATTTTTTCGTGCTGAGCAAAACGCTCAACTACGACGCAATCCAGTACCAAAAGTTCCGCGCTCATCACCGTAACACGAAGCTGCGCGGCATCCGGCTGCACACCGGCATCCTCGGCGTGGGCAATGTCTGGCACGGACTCGTCGGGACGGACATCGAGCTGAGCGACCACTTCCTCGTGTACGCCGATTGGATCTCCGGCGCGTCCAACGCCGTGTCCCTCGGTGGCGTGTTCGTCGTCAACCAGCACCTCAGCTTCCAGGCGTCGCTGCTGCGCGGCAACGACCAGGACCGCTTGAGCGGCGTACTCGCAAACGTCACCTACACCTTCGACCCGGCCAACCTATTCAAGCGAAGCGACGCAGAGGCCACGACGCACTAGGCCGGCGGCCGGCGTCTTTTCATGGCCCGCTCCCGTTGGTCGCTGTTGAGTGCCAAGTCCGACAGGCTGGTAGATGCCTTCGATAGCAGAAACTCACCGCGCTTGAGTCAAGTTTGCGATGGCAGCCCATAGCAACCAACGGGAGCGGGCCATGAAAAGACGCTGGCCGCAGGCCCTAGACGCGCGCATTCGGGTCGAACAGTTTGCTGTGTTCGTCGAGGGCGAAGCGGTCGGTCATGCCGGCAATGTAATCCGCGATCACGCGCGGGCGATCCTCGCCGGCCTTCCAGCGGGCGGCGATGTGCGGCGGCAGCTGTGCCGGCTCCGACATGTAGGCGTGGAACAGATCGGCCATGACCTTCTGCGCCTTCACCGCCATGCGCATCACGCGATAGTGCCGGTAGAGGTTGTCCATGAGGAAAGCCTTGAGCTCGAGGCGCTTGGCTTCCATCTCCGCGCCGAAGGTCGCGATCGGCTGGCCGTGGGCGCGGATGTCGTCGACGCTCTCGAGGCGCAGCTCGCGCAACCGTGTGCCCACCGTGGTCAGCAGATCGGTCACGAAGTCATCGATGAGCGCGCGTTGCACCTGGTAGCGCCAGATGCGGAACCCAGCCTGCGGATACTGTCGACGGATCCGTCCAAAGGTGTCGCGCCACAGCGTTACCTGCTGCAGCTGCTCGGGGGTCAGCAAGCCGGACTTCAGACCGTCGTCGATGTCGTGGCTGTTGTAGGCAATCTCATCCGCGTAGTCGACGATCTGCGCTTCGAGGCACGGCGCTTTTCCCGGCTCGAAACGCTGCGCCAACGGGCGATCATATGGCGGCGAGTGCTTGACGATGCCTTCACGCACTTCCCACGACAGGTTCAGTCCTTGAAAGTCCGGGTAGCGCTCTTCGAGGACGTCAACGATGCGCAGGCTCTGCGCGTTGTGCTCGAAGCCGCCGTAACCGGCCATCAGATCGTTGAGCACGTGCTCGCCCGCGTGGCCGAACGGCGTATGCCCCATGTCGTGGGAGAGTGCGACCGCTTCGGCGAGATCTTCGTTGAGTCGCAGGGCACGGGCCACGGTGCGCGAGACCTGCGCCGCTTCCATCGTGTGCGTCAGGCGCGTGCGGTAGTAGTCGCCCTCGTGGTTGACGAACACCTGGGTCTTGTACTCGAGGCGCCGAAACGCCGTGGAGTGAATGATGCGATCCCGGTCGCGCTGGAAGGCCAGCCGCAACGGATGCTCCTTTTCCGGGTGCACGCGCCCGCGGCTGTTGCGGCTGCGCATCGCGTACGGGGCCAGCGTCCGCTCCTCCCACTCCTCAAACGCCGCGCGGTCCATGGCGCGAACTATATTCGGCGATCGTCAGGCGATGCAAGCAAGGTCAGGCCGCTCACTCCGCCAACACCGCCGTCAACGTGCGGCCGCGTAGCACGCTGCGCCAGGCCGCCTCGATCTCCGCTTGCGGCATGCGGCTGACGATGTGCTCGGCCTCTTCGGGGAGCGGAAATCCCAACAGCGTGCCTTCGGCAAGTGCGAGGGCACGGTCGTAGCGGCTCTCGGCGAGTGACGCATACCGGTAGCGCAGCTTCTTCCGGGCACGCTGCAGCTCATCGGCGGAGAAGCCTTCCGTTCCGGCGCGCTGGCACGTGTTTTCTACCGCGTCAACGAGACGCCGCGCCGCAGCCCGTGCGGCGCTCGCGGAAATGATCGCCACCGCCCAACCCGCTCCCCAGTCCAGCGTCGCCGAAACCTCGTAGCCGAGACCCAGGCGTTCACGCACCTCCTGGAACAAGCGACTGTCCGGGTCGGAGCCGACGATGTCCAGGGCGAGACCAACAGCAATTAGTCGGCGCGGCACGGGGGGCACGGCAATCAGCTTGGTCACGTACGCCTGGCCGCTCCCACCGCGCATCCGCACCACGCCGCGCTTCCCAAACGTCGCACGCGGCTCGGGGCTTGTGGCGCCGGCGCTGCCGGCGCTGAAGTGCCGTCGCACGGCCGCGCGGGCCGCGTTGGCACTGATCCCGCCGACTACGGCCAGCACGCTGTGCGCGTGCGTGAAGTGCCGCCGAATGAATGCGCTGACGTCGGGTGCCTGCATGCGCTGCAAGCTCTGCACACTGCCGCAGACGGGGTGCGACAGCGCGCCGCGGAAGAACCTGCCCCACGCCCGGGCGTGCAAGCGCTCCGGCGGATCGTCCATGCGGCCGCGGATCTCATCGATCACCACGCGGCGTTCCTTCCGAAAGCGATCGTCACTCACCTGACTGCGATAGAACTGCTCGGCCAGCAGCCCGAGCGCGTCGCTCACATCCTCGTTGAAGACTTCGAAGGTGAGCGAGATCGTCTCGTACCCCGTGTCGGCGTTGTGCTCCCCGCCCAGCTCCGCAGCGCGGCGGTTGAGGGCCATCTGATCGAGTGACGCCGTGCCCTGAAAGAGCATGTGCTCCGCCATGTGGGCGATCCCCGGATGCGCTCCGTCGAAGCGTGCGCCGGCGCGCACACTCAACGCAATCGCCGTCAGCGGCGCCGGGATGTGCTGATACATCACGCGGAGGCCGCGGTTTCGAAACTTCTGCACGCGCGTCATGCGGGTGGTTGAAGCACAACCAGCCACGCGGCGGAAGCCGCCTTTCGTGTCTTTACGTCGTGGGCCGCCAGGCGTTGAGGAAGGCCTGGGCGCGCTCCCACTCTTCGGCGCTGATGGCGCTGGTCGCGCGCAGGTAGCCGAGGAGCTCGCGAATCTTGAGGACGCTGTGCAGCCGCAGCCCGGCAGCCGCCAGCGCCTGCGCCCCCGACTGCTCCCGATCGACCAACACGAGAACGTCCTCGACCACCAAGCCGGCCTCGCGCAACGGGGCGATGGCTTCGATCTTGGCGCCGCCCGTGGTGATGACATCGTCGATCACCAGCGCCCGATCGCCAGCGGCGAAGACGCCTTCCACCTGGCGCTTCGTGCCGTAGGCCTTCGCTTCCTTGCGCGGGTAGATGAGCGGGCGGCCGCTCTCGATCGACATTGCAACAGCCAAGGGCAGACCTGCGTACGGGATGCCCGCCAGGCAGTCGAACGTCAGCGGCGCGGCGGCGCTCAACATGGCCTGCGCCACCCGCCGCAGCACCAGTGGATGCCCGATGATGCCGCGGAGATCGATGTAGATCGGCGACGTGGTGCCGTCCTTGAGGGTGAACGCACCGAAACGCACTGCACCGATGCGATGCAGCTCGACGGCTAGGGCAGCTCGCTCGTCCACGCGATGACCGTTGCGTTCTACCGCACCCGCCGGCGGCGCTGGCGTGCTGTCCAGAGGAGTAGCGGTACACCGAGCCCTGGTATCAGGCCCCAGTCGGCCACAGATTCCGACCCGGCGTCGATCCGACAACTGCACCCTCCACCTCCGCCACCACTGGGTGGCGCGGTCGTGCGCGTGGGCGTCTGCGTCGGGTTGAGCGGTGTCGGCGTGATCGTGCGGCTCGGAGTCGCTGTCGCCGTATTCGCATGCGTGCCCGTCGCTGTCGGCGTCGGCGTGACGGTCAGCAGCGCGGTCGGGGTCGGCGTGGAACTCGGCGGGGTCACACACGCACACGTCATCGTAGGAGTGGGGGTGATGCTCAGAGGAGTGGTGGTGAGGGTCGCGCGCGGCGTACTCGTGAATGTCGGAGTGGCCGGCGGTGGAAGCACGGTTGGTGTCAGCGTCGGTGTGGCAGGTGGACCCGCCAGCGGGTTCGCTGCCGCGAAGCAGTCCGTAAAGCCGTTAGTGTCGTCGGGAACCAGATTCGTGGCATCGGACTGGAACACCACCGTCGAGCCATCGGTGCTGATCTGCGGTGAGGTGCTATCACCGTTGGCTTGCTCCGCCGGAGAAGGGAGACTCACACGCGCGACGTTGCCGTCGGCGGTGTCGACCACGAAAATGTCCGTCTTGCCATTCGTGTCGTCCTCGACCAGGTTCGAGGCCGCCGACTGGAAGACAACGAACCGTCCGTCGTCGCTGATGCTCGGGAACTGGCTCGGGCCGTTGGCGCTGTCACCTGCGGCGCTCTTGCTCACGCGTGTCGTCGTCCCGGCCTCGCGGTCGCGGACAAAGATGTCCGTTGTGTTGTTCGTGTCGCTCTCGTCGAGGTTCGACGCGTCCGAAGCGAACGCGACGAAGCGTCCATCTGCACTGATCGCGACGGAGAAGCCTGCGGCCTGGCTCGGCCGGTTGGCTTGCTCGCCGCTGCTCGACACGCTGACGCGCTCAGTGGTCTGGGCGCAGCGGTCACGCACGAAGACGTCACGGAAGCCATTGGTGTCGCCGGGAATCAGATTCGAGGCGTCGGAATAGAAGGCCACGACACAGCCGTTGGCGCTGATTGCAGGCCCAGCGCTGGGGCCGTTGGCAGAATGCCCCGCTTGGCTGCCGACAGAAATCAGGCTCATCAGCTCGGTTGGATCGCCATTTGTGGCGCGGACGAAGACATCGTTGGTTTCGTTGTCGTCGTTGGGCACCAGATCGCCTGCCAGGGACGTGAAGGCGACGAGACCACCGTCGGCATTGACACTCGGCGGCAGGTCCGGTGCGCCACCCCCTCCCCTGAGATCTCCATGTTCATCAGGTACAAGCGTGAGCCCCGTCGTGGTTGCCTGCGTGCGGCTGTACACAAAGACATCCGGGCTGCGGTTGAAGTCTCCGATCAGGATGTTGGACGCCAATGAGCCGAAGGCGACGATGTCGCCGGCGTGATCCAATGCAGGTGGGAAGCTGTTGTCGTTCGTCTCAGTTCCCGGAATCTCGGCAAGACTGACGCGCTCCGTTAGCTGCTGCAGGCGGGCGCGGACAAAGATATCGACCTTTTGATTCAGGTCGCCGGCCACCAGATTCGATGCCTGCGACTTGAAACCGACGACCGACCCGTCTGCATTCGTGGCCGGCAACAGACTACGGTCGTTGCCTTGATCACCGTTGCTGGCGACGCTGATACGCTCGATGGTAGGCAGCGCTCCTCCGGTGGCGGGTTGCGGCGCGACCCCGGTGTAGAGAAGCCCCGCTCCCAGAACACCAGCGGCCCCTGCCACAGCGACGCTCTGCCAGCGTCCCAACCTCCCCAGGCCCCCGATGTTCGTTCCCCTTCGCCGCATCCTTCAGTGCCTCCTCAGTCAGCCGGTCGCATAGCACAAGAGCCGGAGGCCCCACAAATGCGGAACTTCTTCATTGAATCAGTGATTCACTGAATCAATGACTCGATTCTCACTTGAGGAGCTTCTGTACTGCCTTGAACTCGGGCGCGGCAGCGCTTCTGACCCACTCCAGACAGGCCGTCTCCACCGTCGTCGGCACGGCTCCGGAGCCAATCATCTTGTCCCACCCCACGCGGTAGTCGTAGTCGAAGCGCGACGAGATGGCGTCGTACGGGACATGGACCTGATAGCCGCGGTCCAACAGGTCATGAACGGTTTGGTTGACGCACGCATGCGCTTCGATGCCGCACACCAGCACCTGCGTGCGACGGAGCTCGGATAGTGCGGCCGCAAAGGCAGGCTCACCGCAGCAGCTCAGTGACAGCTTCTCGATAGCCGACTGCGCGGCGGCCAGCCCCTCTGCGACCTCCGGCACGAGGTGCCCGAGTCCCTTCGGGTACTGCTCGGTTGCCAGAATCGGCACACCAACGATCCTCGCTGCATCGATGAGGCGGCGCACGCCGCGCATCATACGATCATGCTCGACGGTCTTGCCGCGATAGGCTTCCTGCACGTCAATCACCACCAAGGCACTCTGGTTCCGATCTAGCATGCGTGGATGCGACATCACTCAGACTCCTCGACGAGGGCTGCGCCCAGCGTTTTTCTATGGACCGCTCCCGTTGGTCGTTATGGGCTGCCGTCGCAAAAAACTTGACTCAGGCGCAACAGGTTCTCACTCGCAAGCGCCTAGCAGCTGTCGGACTTGCTAGCCAGCAGCGACCCATCGGGGAGCGGTCCATAGAAATGACGCTGACCGCAGGTCCTAGCGGCGGATCACTCGCGTCTCGCGCGGAAAACCGTGCGGCAGACCGCGTGGCAGGAACGGGTTCAGATCGACGCCGAGCGGCGGATGACCGAAGGGAGGAAACAAGCGCTCGTCGAAGACGAACGGGCCGGCACGATCGAGCGCAAATTGGTCTTGGAGGAGCATCCGCAAGGTCATGTGACGTGAGCGACCGCGGTCGAAGGACGTGGTGACGAACGGGTAGTACCCGGGATAGTAGTAGCCATCGTCGTACGGTGTGGGACTCGTTGCTTTGGCGATCGCCAGCGGCCCGTTGATCTGCACACCGCCACCTCCACCGCCCGCGACGATGCCTGCCGCATCCAGCCCCCGTTGCAGGCCGCGGACGTACGCGTCCGACACTTCCTGTGATCGATCGTAGATAACCTCTGCCTCGCGGCGCGGCTCCGGCGCCTGCGGTGCGGACACTCCCGCCGGGTCGGCGGCACCGGCGGGCTGCCTGACCAACTCGTCAACCACCACACGGGTTGAACCCTCTTCCTCTTTGGGAACCTCGCCCTTCAGGTTGGTGTAGTGGCGGACACCGTCCGCGCCCTGCCACTCAATAATGTCAGCCGCAGCCGCACCCAACCAACAGAACAGGATCGCAACCATGACCAAATGTTTCATAGCAAGTGGATCTTACGCCGCGGCCCCGGATGGAGCAACTGCCTCGTCACGCACCACGACGGCGCGACGCACCAGCACGATACCCAGGATCGCGAAACCGACGCTCATCCATTGCGCGGTCGTCAGCCCAACAATCCAGTCTGGATTGCGACGCACGAACTCGATCAAGAAGCGGACGATCGCCGACAGCACCAAGTAGCGCCCGAAGAGATCACCGGTCGGCGGGTTACGCAGGCGCCGCCGCCAGAGATAGGCGAAGATCGCGAAGCAGGCGAGCATTTCGTAGACGGGCGCCGGGTGGACACGCTCGGTCGTCGGCACCACGCCGTCGGGATAGCTCATCCCCCACGGCAGCTCGGTGGGGACACCGTAGTCCCCGTCACCGGAGAGCTGGCAGCCGATGCGGCCGATGGCTAGGCCCATCGCCAGCGCGGGGGCGGCAATGTCGGCGAGTACCAAAAGCGAGATGTGCCGCCTGTACGCGAGCAGCGCAGCGGCGACGATGCCGCCGATGACGCCGCCGTACCACACCCACCCACTCGACGAGAGCAGAAAGCTCAGGGGATCCGCGGTGAAGTACTGCCACCCGGTTGGGATGAGGAAGAGGCGCGCACCAACCCATCCACCGATGTACGCGTACAGCGTAAGGTCATAGGCCAGATCGACATCGTAGCCGCGGCGGACCACGTCGCTGCGCAGCAGCAGGAAGGCAACCAAGAACCCGGAGAAGGCCGCGGCCCAGAAGCTCGGTACGGCGAGCTCGCCGACATGAAAGAGGATCGGGCGCATCAGTTCGCCGAAGGTACCGCATGCCGTCTGGCAACGCTACCGACGACAACAGCTGAGCGTCGTCGATAGGCCTCGAGGCGTCATACGACGCACTCAGGCCGGCGGGCGCACCCGAGCTCGCGGTGCGATTGGGGCGGCCCGCTTGGCCGCCCCTTCGGTGACATGGAAGTGCGGACCGAGGTTTCTCTACTTCCGGCAGGTTGCCGAGGTGCCTCGACCGTGTACGTTACAGCTCGCTGTCTGGTCGCCACGGTCACGCCCGCCAACGGAGAGCGTCACCTGCACGCCCGTGGCGGCCAGCGGCGGCGCGAAGGTACGCTGCGGCGCCGTCACGAGTACGTCGAAGCCGTTCGCGACGCGCCGCTTCACCCGGAAACGAATGCTCTCCCCGGCACTACCGACGCAATCGACGCGGGATTGGAACTCGACACAGTGTGCTGCGACCACCACTATCGTCTCGGAACGTGTCAAGCCCGCACCAGTCACGCCGATCGTGAGGCCGTGCTGTAACGCTTGCCGCAACCCGGCGTCGCCCCCCAACTCGGTCGCATCGAACACGCCCTTGATTGTGATGCGCCCGTTTGCGGTGCTGCCGGTCTTGGCGCGCAGCCCGACCCGCTTCAGGGTGAACGGCGTAGGCTCAGGAGGGTCGCACACATCGCCTTTCCCGTCGCCATCACCGTCGCTCTGCGCCGGGTTGAAGTCCTTGGGGCAGTTGTCGCAGACGTCGCCGACGCCATCGCCGTCGCCGTCCTTTTGATCCGCATTGGCGACCGTCGGACAATTGTCGGCGCTGTCCGCGAAACCATCCCCATCACTGTCGGGGTTTGATGGGCTGATCGCGAAACAACCGGTATCCGCACCGTCGATCAGCCCGTCGCCGTCGTTGTCGATCCCATCGAAGCAGGTCGGGTCGCCTGGCGGGCCCTCCAGGACGGGGGTGACGACCGCGGTGCCGTCGGGCAGTAAGTCTACGAACGACTCCGACACCACGAACTCTTCCATGG
>JBGQHM010000077.1:0-20658 GCA_041497995.1 Binatia bacterium
CGCTGAACTTCGTCACCAAGGAGGAGTTCAAGGAGAACTTTGCGTTTGCCGAGGGTGGGTCGTTTGATACGCAGCGCTACGTGGTCGGTGCATCACCGAAATTGTCGTGGGCGAAGACGCTGCTCGCGGGGCAGGTGTACTTGAGCAACGGTCCGTTCGTCAACGCGCAGAATTATTGGCGCTACAACGTCTTCGGGAAGATGACGCTCGATCTCACGCCCGACTCGAAGCTGTTGGTCGACGGCAGTGTGTACAACGGCGATTGGGACGGTTCGGGGCAGATCCCCTTGCGAGTCGTGCAGCAAGGCTCTCTCGTCACCAATCCGGACGTCACTCCACCTACGTCGCGGCCCTTCGGTCGCTTTGATTCGATTGATCCGACGGAGGGTGGCAAGACCGATCGCGAGGCGCTGGATGTGCACTATACCTATACGCCGTCCGTGGAAGATGTCTGGTCGTTCCAGGCGTACGCGGCGCGCTACAAGCTGCAGCTCTTCTCCGACTTCACCCTGTTCCGCGATACCGGCGTGCGCTTTGTGAAGAACGCCGACGGCAGCATAACCGATACGTGCCGCGGCGTGGCGGAGAACGCGGACTGCCCGTTCAACGCGAACGCCAACTATGTCCCCGGCGACGGCATCGAGCAGAACGACCAGCGCGAAACCTATGGCGGACGGGCCAACTACATGCACTACTGGCTGTTGGGTGGCCTGGCCGGGCAGAGCCAGGTTGCCGTGGAAACCCGTAACGACGACATCAATGTCGCGCTGCATCGGCAGGTGGAGCGGGCTCGCTTCTACACGATCAACGAGATGAGCGTTCAAGAGGATACGGTGAGCGCGTGGATGCAGCATCAAGTCTTCCTCACCGACTGGCTGCGGGTCGAGGCCGGCCTGCGCGGCGACGTATTCTTCTTCGACGGATCGAATCGACTCCCCAATACGGTGAGCACCGATCCGAACTGCAACCCGGCCGCTGATCCAACCTGCGACCGCAACTTCACGGCAGTATTCATCGCTGGGAACAGCACCAATTCGATTGTCAGCCCGAAAGCAAATGTGGTGCTCACGCCGCTGCCGGAGACCGATATCTACCTGAACTACGGCAACGGGTTTCACTCGAATGATGCGCGCAACGTGCTCCTCGCGAAAGCCGATCCGGTAGCCGCCGGCAACATGAGTGCCGCGCTCGCCAAGTCGACAGGGTACGAGCTAGGAGCGCGTACACGGCAGTTTGATCGATTGGACCTCGCGACGTCGCTGTGGTTGCTCGATCTGAGCAGCGAGTTGGTATTCTCGGGTGACGCCGGCGGCTTCCAGCCGGCTGGGGCGACGCGGCGCTGGGGTGTGGACTTCGAGACGCGCTACCAGTTCACCCGCTGGCTCTGCTTTGACTACGACTTGAGCTACGCGGATGCGCGCTTCCGAACGGAGGTCCCTGGCGGCGCCGTCCCCTTGGCCCCGACTCTGCTCATGAATGGGGGGCTCACGACGGACTTCTCCAATGGATTCTCTGCGGGCTTTCGGATGCGCTACCTGGGTGATCGGCCGGCCAACGAGATGCGCACCGTGACGGCGCGCGGATACGCATTGTTCGATCTCGTGGGACGCTACCGCTGGCGCAATGTCGAGGCGCAATTGTCGTTCTTGAATCTCACCAACACCGACTGGCGCGAGGCGCAGTTCGATGATCAGAGCTGCGTACGTGGGGAGGTCGGCCCGAATGGGAATGACGCCGCATGTGCGCAGCGATCCCCGCAGAAGCAGGGCGGACCTGTGTCCAATGCCGGCGTCGACGGCATCCACTTCACGCCGGGAAGCCCGTTCTGGGCACGCGGTGGCGTCGCGGTGTATTTCTGATGCCGCTGTTGTAGGTGAGTGGTCGTTGCCATGGTCAATGCCGAGCCTCGACGCATCCTCGCACCGCCGCTGCCGTCTCTGACACCGCGGCGCAGCACGGCGTGGGCGGTATCGGTTGCTGCCCACGTTGCGGCGTTGGGGCTCGGCATCTGGCTCATTGAACGCACCGTGACGTCTCCGCCCCCGGAGCCCGAGCGTATGATCTACGTCGAACCGGCGCCGCCACCGCCGCCGCCGGTGGGGGCGCCGGTTGGCGCTCCGGTCGTTCCGCAGCAGCCGGTAGTCGAGCGCCCCAAGGAGATCCCGCAGCCACAGCGGTTGATCGCACCGCACAAACCGAAACGTGTCGTTCCACCATCGCCGGCTCCTGCGGCGGTTCCACGTGGCGACCCTGAGGGTTCGGTCGGAGGCATCGTTGACGGTGTGGTCGGTGGCGAGGCAGGCGGCGAAGTGGGTGGCGTCGTAGGCGGGCATGGGGACGCGCCGATTCCTGCCGACAGAGTAGAGCATCCACCCATTGTGGTGTCGCGTATCTTGCCGGAGTACCCATCGATGGCGCGTGCACGCAGCTTGGAAGGCCGCGTCGTGCTGCGCGCCGTCGTCGATCGCGACGGCCATGTCGAGGAGGCAGTCACAGTCATCGAATCGGTGCCGATGTTCGATGGCGCGGCTGTGGACGCCCTCCGCAAGTGGCGCTTCGAGCCCGGGCGCGATCGCGATGGCAAAACGGTGCGGGTTCTGGTCGACGTTCCGATCCGTTTCCAACTCCGATAGACGAAGGAGCAGAGAGAATGCACTTTTCAATCATCGAACTGTGGATGGTCATGGGGCCTATCGCCAAAGGCGTCGTGTTCATTCTGGTCCTCATGTCGCTGCTGTCGCTGGCGACGGCGGCGGAGAAGTGGTTCGTGCTGCGGCGTGCCGCAGACGAGTCAGCGCGCTTCTTGGCTGTGTGGCGCGAGCAACTCGCTCTGTTGGGCGTGGCGGGCGCCGTGGCTGACGCGACGCAGTATCCACACAGTCCGGTCGCGCACGTCATTGCGGCGGGCACCGAAGTCCTCGGGGCGAGTCTGCCCCCAGACATGCGGCGCGAGGCCTACGATCGCACCGTCCGCCGGGCCGTGCTGGCGGCGGGCTCCGGCATGCGTCGCGGCCTGAGCATCATCGCGACGGTGGGGTCCACCGCGCCGTTCGTCGGTCTCGTCGGTACCGTCGTCGGCATCGTCAACGCGTTCCAGCAACTCGCGTCGTCGGGGCAGGGCGGCGTCGGTCAAGTATCGGCGGGAATTGCCGAGGCGTTGGTGACGACGGCGATTGGTATCGGCGTGGCCATCCCCGCCGTGTGGCTGTTCAACCATCTGACGCAATGGATGGCGCGCCTGCTGGTCGAGATGGAATGCGCGGCGGAGGAACTGGCGGTCGCAGCGCTCGGCGAGAGCGCCCGCCCGTTGACACAGGCGAGCGCGCGCGTGCGCGCCGCACGGGAGTGACGTCATGGCGATCAGTCTCAGCGAAGGCGAGGAGCTCAAATCGGACATCAACGTCACGCCGCTCGTCGACGTGATGCTCGTGCTCCTGGTGATCTTCATGGTGGTGACTCCGCTGCTGAAGCAACAGGTGCCGGTCGAGCTGCCGCTCGCCGAGCACAGTCGCGAGCCGCAGGACACTTCCCAAGTGACTTTGGTGGCGGCGGCCGATGGGACGCTGCTACTGAACGAGCAACCAGTCGCTGCCGAAGCCTTGGACGCCGCGTTGCACGACGCCTACGCCGCGCGGGCAGACAAAACCATCTTCCTCGAGGCCGATCGGACGCTGCCATACAGTCGCGTCGTCGATCTCATGGATGCCTGCCGCGCAGCAGGCATCGAGCGCATCGGGGTGGTGACCAAGAAGGCACCGTCCACGAGCTAGGCACGGCGCGCGCCTCCCTTCGGCGTGCCTACCAATGCACGCCGGGGAGCAGCCGGGCGAACACCTTGCCAAGATTGCTCGGCTGCTCGTCCTGATCGGAGACCTCGCCGCGCGCCGCGGCGGAGTCTGGGAACAAGCGATACGCCAGGTAGAGCCCGACATCGAAGAAGCGCGGCGCGACGCTGGAGCTGATTTGGCCCATCAAGCCGAGCATCGTACTGACGCGTTTGGGGTGCTCGACGATGGCGGAGCAGATGAGGTCGGCAGCTTGGGCGGCCGTGATCGTCGAGAAGGAGTCGTACAAACGCGTCGGCGCGATCATGTCGGTCTTGACGAGTGGCATGTACACGGTCGTCATGTCGATGCCGTCGCCCAACAGCTCCGGCGCTGCGCATTTGGAGAAGGCGTCGAGGGCGGCTTTGGATGCAACGTACGCCGAGAAACGCGGCACCCCGACTTGAGCGCCAATCGATGAAATGTTGATGATGTGACCCTTCCTGCGTTTCCGCATGGAGGGCAAGAAGCCCATGATGAGCCGCAGAGCGCCGAAGTAGTTGATCTCCATCGTTCGTTCGAAGTCATGGAGACGATCTTGCGAGAGGCGTAACGAACGCCGGATGGACCGTCCGGCGTTGTTGATCAACACGTCGACGGCCCCGAACTGCTGTACCACATCGCCGCAGAGCCGCTCGACGCTCTTGGCGTCGGTGAGATCCGCGGCGTACACCGATGCGCTGCCACCCGTGCGCTCGATCAGGCGGCGGACTTCTTCGAGACGCTCGGTGCCGCGAGCGACGAGGATCACATGAGCCCCGGCCGCCCCCAGCTTGAGTGCCGTTGCCCGCCCGATGCCGGATGACGCACCGGTGATCAGTACGTGTTCGCCGCGCACCACCGTCTCGAGACTACGCTTGTGCGACGTGTTGATGTTGAGGTTGTGCTCCCAATACTGCCAGAGGGATCGCGCATACGACTCGAGCGGGGGCACGTGAATCCCGGAGCCCCGGAGCGCGGCGAGAGTCTGCTTGCAATCGAAGGTGGTCGGATTGTTGACGTACTCGAACCCGCGTAGCGGAATGCCGACCGCCTGCTCGATCAACTTGCCCGCGGCGCCGTTGGCGTTGCGTGCAAGGAGATGTGCGAGCGGTGCGAACACTCCTTCGACGCCGGCAATCCGCAGCGAGAAATGGGGCGCCCCCGCCGCTTCCGCGAAGATGTCGAGTGCCTCGCCGACGGTGTGGGCGGCGGGGTCGACGAGATGAAACGTCTTGCCGGCCTGCCCCTCGAGGTGCGCGATGTGGTCGATGGCAGCGGCGACGAAATCGACCGGGACGAGGTTCAGGTATCCTCCCCGAATACCCGGAAGGGGCATAACGGCGGGAAGGGCTGCGGCGATCTGTTCGAGGAAGGGAAAGAGGTAGTAGGGACCGTCGACCTTGTCCATCTCGCCCGTCTCGGAATGTCCAACGACCAGCGCGGGACGATAGATGCGCCACGGGATGGGACAGCTGGTGCGAACGATCCGCTCAGAGTCGTGCTTGGTGCGGAAGTAGGGGTCGTCCAGAGCGGTCGCTTCGTCGAACATGTTTTCACGAAAGGTACCCGCATAACGACCCGCAGCGGCTATGGAGCTTACATGGTGGAACGTGCCCGAACCAATGCGATTGGCCACGTCGACCGCGTGCTCGGTCCCAACGACGTTCACCGCCTGGAGCGCCACGTCGCTTGCCGTCATATCGTAGAGACCAGCGACGTGAAAAAAGTGCCCGACCTGCCCGCGCAGATCGGCCAGTTGCTGCGCCGTCAGCCCGAACCGCGGTGTTGTGAGGTCGCCAACCACAGGAACGATCTGGCCGGCGCTACCCTTCCATTGGGCGAGTCGCTCTTTGAAGCGGGGCAGCGATTGCTGGCGCACCAGCGCGAAGATCTTGTGCTGCGGACGCTTGAGGAGCCGTTCGATCAGGTGGCGCCCGATGAAGCCCGTTCCACCGGTGATGAAGTACCCGCTCGCTTGCTCGGTTGCTTTTCGTCGGTTCTTCGGCATGGCCGCCTCCGCAAAACCTCCCGAATTCTGCTGGAGCTCGTGACGCCACGCACGGCTCCAGCGTGAACCAGCGCCTTGAGCTCCGTCGCAGTCTCTACGTTGCGCTGTGCATACCGATATCACAGCGTCAGAAACATGCGATCCCCGCATCCAGTGGCTGGCGGTGGGCCGCGCTGCACGATGTAGTATCCCGCTGCCTGTGTGCGCTAGAGTAGCGACGTATCTACCGCACGCGAGGGACGAACCATGACGAAGCGCGATAGCCGGAAGAAGCGCCCGCAGCGCGGGGTTGTCTACGAGGAGTGGATGAACGACAGCGACGCGCTCATGTGGCACATCGAGCGCGATCCGCTGCTGCGGTCGACCGTGCTCAGCGTGTGGTTGCTCGATCGCCCTCCGGATCAGGAGCGCCTGGCTGCTACGCTTGAGCGCACCATACGCCATGTGCCGCGACTGCGTCAGCGGGTCGTCGAGGATCCGCTGGGCGTTGCGCCGCCACGCTGGGAGCCCGATCCGTTCTTCGACCTTTCCTACCACGTTCGGCGCGTCCGCGTGCCCGGGGCAGGGACCACACGCGAGCTGCTCGACCTGGCGGCTCCCGTGGCGATGCAGAGCTTCGACAAGGAACGGCCACTCTGGGAGTTCTACTGTGTCGAGGGACTCGAAGGAGGGCGCTTCGGTGTGATCCTCAAGCTGCACCACGCGGTGACGGACGGCGTGGGCATGGTGAAGATGACCGAGGGCCTCGTCGAGCGCTCGCGCGAGGATCGCCTCGTGGAGGAGCCTGCGTCGCGGTCGGGCCGCGCAGCCGCGGCAAAACCGGGAGGGCTCGCCGCTGCGTGGCCGGGCGAGCCGCAGGGCGAGATCGCCCAGCTCGGCGAGGCGATGCGCCATCGCCTCGCTACCGCGCTCGGGCGTACGCGCCGGGCCGCTGCCGCCTTCGGGCGTGGCGTGACACAGTTCGCTGGTCACCCGATCGCCAGCGCCAGCGAGGTGGTGGAGACGCTCGAGTCCGTGGCGCAGTTGGTGCGGCCCGTTTCCGAGCCGATGAGCCCGCTCTGGCGCGAGCGTTCGCTTGGCGTGCGGCTCGACGTGCTGGAGGTGCCGTTCGATGCGATGAAGCGCGCCGCGCATGGCGTCGATGGCACCCTGAACGATGTCTTCGTCGCCGCCGTAGCGGGGGGCTTGTCACGGTATCACCGAGCGCGGCGGGCGCCGGTCGAGGCCCTGCGCATGAGCATGCCGATCAACATCCGGCACGACGAGAAGGGCACAGTGGCGGGTAACCAATTCGTGCCCGCCCGCTTCCCGGTCCGCATGGACATCGACGATCCGCGTGAGCGGCTACGGTCCATCGGGACGCTCGTTCGCGAGCAGCGGGGCGAACCTGGTCTCGGCTGGGTCGAGGAGATCACCGCTGCCATCAATCTGCTCGGCGGGGCCGGTGCCACGCGTGTTGCTGGTGCGATGATGAAGGCGGTCGACTTCGTGACCAGCAACGTCCCCGGGCCGCCCTTCCCCGTCTTCATGAGCGGCGCGCGGATCGAGCGCATGTTCCCGTTCGGTCCACCCGCGGGAGCGACCGTCAATATCACTTTGTTCAGCTACGACGGCGTGTCGCAGATTGGTGTGCGCAGCGACCCCGCGGCGATACCGGATCCCGACCAGCTCGTGGCCGATTTGCACGCGGGCTTCGATGAGGTACTCGCTCTCGGTTCAGAGCCGGCAGGGAGACCCGGACGATCCGCGGGGCGGGCCCCGCTACCGTCTGCTCGCCGCCACTCCTGAGCGAGCGGGGATCTACGATGCAGACTGTCGCGTTGCGCACTCAACGCAGCAGCTCGTACGGACCACCCTTGTCCAGCGCACGCTTGTAGGCGCTGCGCGCGTGGACGCGGTCCAGAAACGCCGTGAGCTTGGGTCGGGTGGCGTCGAGGCCGGCGCGTGCGGCGGCCGCTTCGAGCGGGAAGCTCATCTGGATGTCGGCGGCGGTGAAGTCGGTGCCGGCAAACCAGGTGCTCTTTCCGAGCTCACCTTCCATGAAGTCGAGGTGCAATTTGATCTGCGGCTCGATGAACGAGCTCTTGGCGCGCCCGGAAATCGCCCGGGCGAACGGCCGAACGAAGAACGGCATGGGCGCGGTCTCGATGCGGTCGAAGACGAGTTTGAACAGGAGGGGTGGCATGGCCGAGCCCTCGGCGTAGTGCATCCAATATGTGTAGCGGATGCGGTCAGGGGTCCCGGCGGCTGGCACGAGGCGGCCGTCTCCGTAACGCCCGGCCACGTACTCGACGATGGCTCCCGACTCGGCCAGCGTGAGATCGCCGTCGGTGATCACCGGCGATTTGCCGAGCGGATGCACTGCGCGCAGCGCGGGCGGCGCCAGCATGGTTTCCGGGTCGCGCTCGTAGCGCTTGACCTCGTATGGGACGCCGAGTTCCTCGAGGAGCCACAGCACGCGCTGGGAGCGCGAATTGTTGAGATGGTGGACGATGATCATGGCGTTCTCCGATGCTGATTTCGTTCGGCTGGGTCTCGCTATAGTTCGATGGGCGAAGGAATTCTAGAAGCCGGACGCGCTATGGCGCGATACGCATTACCGATACATGCGTGGCCGGCTTGAAAGGCCGGCCTACCGTCAGACGCCGCTAGCGCGGCGCAGATGCCTGTGATGCAGGTGGCCCGGGGATTCATCCCCCGGCTTGCGCGGCAGGGCGGCCTGAGCAATTCTTCAGGGGCCATGGAACGCCGAGCCGCATTGAAGCTGCTGCTGGCCGCTGGCTGCTCGTTGGCCGGTGCGTGTCGTCGCTCGAAGGAGGCCGACAGCATGACCTCGACCAACGAGGCGCGGGCCGAGGCGCACGAGCCCATGCCGGTGATCTTCATCGCGCATGGCTCGCCGCTGTTGCTCGACGACGCGGGATGGGTGGCGGAGCTGAACCGGTGGGCGCATGCACTGCCGCGCCCGAAGGCGGTGCTCATGCTGTCGGCGCACTGGGAGCAGAAGCCCGTCACGCTCGGGGCGACGCGCACCGTGCCTCTAGTTTATGACTTCTACGGGTTTCCGAAGAAGTACTACGAGGTGACGTATCCCGCCCCCGGCGCACCCGAGCTCGCCGCGCGGGTGTGGGAGACCCTGGGGGAGACACAACCAGTCGCGCAGGCGCCTGACAGGGGACTCGATCACGGAGCGTACGTCCCGCTGATCGCGATGTATCCCGACGCCGACGTTCCCGTGCTGCAAGTGTCTCTTCCGACGCTGGATGCGCCCACGCTGTATGCGCTCGGGCAGGCGCTGGCGCCGCTCCGCCGTGAAGGCGTGCTCATCGTCGGCAGCGGATTCCTGACCCACAATCTGCGGGCCCTCGACCTGCGGCCGAATGCCATGACACCGTCGTGGGCCGCGGAGTTCGATGCATGGAGCGCGGACGTCCTCGCCCGCCGTGACGTCGACGCGCTGCTCGACTATCGGAAGCGCGCGCCAGGCGTGCGGCAGGCGCTACCCACGCAAGAGCACTTCGTCCCTGTCGTCGTTGCGCTGGGAGCGACGATCGACGGGCCTAACGTCGCGCAGTTCCCGATCACGGGATTCGTAGCTGGGTCGTTGACGCGGCGCTCGGTGCAGTTCGGTTGACGGCCCATCGACCGCCGCAGGGTCGCAGAGACGTTGATACTGCGGCACTGGCACAATTCCGTATTGACGAATGTCCAGCGAGGGTGTTAAGCCGACTGAGTCGGGGCGGCTTTAGAAATAACCGGCGTGCGCGTTCTTCCTGCTGAGGGGCGAGGGAGAAGGGCGGCGTGAGCAGGAGACTATCGTGCGATCACCACTCGCGTTGTTCGCGATCCTCGCCGTCCTGGGTCTGGCCAGTCGGCCGCCGCAGAGCAATGCTCAGGACGCTATTCCGCCGCATCCGACGCTGCCGGAGTGCGACCCAGCCGATCCGACGCTGATCAAGCCTGACCTAGTTCCGGAGACGCCATCGGATGTGCGCACGCTCCTCCGGAGTTTTTTCCGCGAGATTGACTTCACCACCTCAGTCGGCAACATCGGTCCGGGGCCGCTAATCTTAGAGGGCATCACGGTATCCAGTCCCGACGGTGTCCGCACCGCCGCGTATCAGCGCATCAACCGCACCGATGGGACGCAGTGCGCCCACACCGCCGGACTCTTCGTGTATCACCCACAGCACGCGCATTGGCACTTCGATCGGTTCGTCGGCTACGAGTTGCGCAGCGGTGATCCATACACCGGTGACTTGGTGGGCGGTGGCGAGAAGATGTCCTTCTGCCTGCTCGATATCCAATCGCTGCGCGGTTTCAATCCGCTGCGGTTCCCGCGGACCGTCCTGACGCAGACGTGCAACCGCGCCGAAGGCATCTATGGCATTTCGGTCGGGTGGGAGGATGTGTACGAGCACTTCCTGCCGGGTCAAATGATCAATTTGGATCCGGATGCAGACCATCAGGTTCCTGAGGGGTCCTATTCGCTGACCATCAAGGTGAATCCGGACGGCAGGATTTGGGAAGCCAACCTCGACAACAACAGCAGCTTTACTTCGGTCGGTGTACAGATCCCACCCCCGCACCTCGTGGTGGTAGCGCCGCCGACGCCTACCCCAGGTCCAGCCAAGAACCCGCAGCTCCCACATCTGCGGCCAGGGCGGATACGTCCGACACGAGTGCCGAGAGCCCCGCAGCCAGCTGCGGCGGCTACTGCAACGCCGACGCGGGCGCGTCCGGTCGAGTCCAAGAAGACGCCGCTGCCGACGCCTGTGCCGACTACGGGGACGAGCCACGGGCCGCATCAGCCGCATTCGCCGCACAACCCCAGCTAAGCGTCGGCCGCAAAAGGTCGCGACGTTAGGCGACGCTCAAACGAGATGCGGCCTGCGTGACCATCAATCGAGACGGCGATGGCGCGGTGGCGATCAACGAGCTGATTGGCGCAGTGGACGCCGCACTGAACGGCTGCGGCTCGTGACGGAGGCGCTCTTCACTCCTTGACCCGGTCAGTGTGGTGGTCCACAAGCCAGACCATGCTGGCAGGGCAGGTCAGTGCGAGACAGCTGCGGTCCAACATCACGCATGTCGGGGCAGCTCTGGTTGTCATCGCCGTTTGTGGCTGCTATCCCATGACGGCCCCTGTGCCGCCCCCACCGCAGCCGATCACGATGGCAGCGCTGCATCAGGCCGGTGGCGTGCCCCCCGGCTGGAGGTTCTCGCCACCGCCGGGTGACGCTGCGGCCGGTCGCCGCGCATTTGTCGACCTTGGGTGTTACACCTGCCACGACATCCAAGGTGAGCGCTTTCCCCAAGTATCCGTTGGCGACAAGCGGCCTGGCCCGGATCTCACCGGGATGGGAAGCCATCATCCGCCGGAGTACTTCACGGAATCGATCCTGAATCCCAACTCGGTGCTGGTTGATGGCCCTGGGTATCTGGGAGCGGACGAGCGCTCGATCATGCCCGCCTATCCAGACATGACCTTGGCGCAGCTGGCCGACCTTGTGGCCTACCTGCAAAGTCTGACGACGGGAGGCGATGCAAGTCTCCATGCCCAGCACCGCATGGCGCCAACACCGCCGGGTGGTGTAGCGCCCAATATCGCTGAAGCTGCTGTCTACCTTGTTGAGGTGACTGAGGTGACGTCGCAGCACCTCAAGGCCTTTGACGTCTGGTTCGGTGAGACGGGCATGGAGGACCTGAAGGCCTTCACCGGCTTCGTGAGCCTACAGACATTCGTGAACCGCTCTGCCGGGCAGCGACAGTTGGTCACCATCTTCGGGTTCGAGGATGAAACTGCGCTGCAGGACTTTCTCACCCAAGCCCAGGCGCCTGAAGCACCGGCAGAGATCCGTGCAGTGGTGCGCCCAGGGAAGGGCGCCGTGTTCCGGTCGGCCATGCTATTGAAAGCCGTTGGTCTGTCGCTGCCCTGAGGAAATTCGTCGGCCTGCTTGTACCCCGGGCCCAACGCACCCTTGTGGAACGGGGAAATTTGCGTCCCTGGGGTAAATGTCTTACGATGCGAAAAATTTTGCTCGGGAGGTAACGGCGGTGGCGAACCGTTGCAGAACGAGCCTGTAGCGAGGCCATGGACCCAACCGACTTTCCCCGTATCAAACGGCTCCCACCCTACGTTTTCAACATCATCGGCGACCTCCGGATAAAGGCACGGCGGGCGGGTGAGGACATCATCGACTTCGGCATGGGCAATCCCGACGGCGCAACGCCCCCGCACGTGGTGGCCAAGCTCATCGAAGCGGCCTCGAAGCCGGTGAACCACCGGTACTCCGTGTCCAAGGGCATCTACAAGCTGCGCTTGGCGATCACCAGCTGGTACAAGCGACGCTACGACGTCGACTTGGATCCGGACAGTGAAGCGATCGCCACCATCGGCTCGAAGGAGGGATTGGGCCACCTCGCTCTGGCGATCCTCGGTCCGGGCGACGTCGTGCTGTGTCCAAGCCCGACCTATCCGATCCATCAGTACTCGGTCATCATCGCCGGTGGTGACCTGCGCAGCGTGCCACTCATTCCGGGCGAAGATTTCTTCGAACCCCTCGTCAACGCGGTCAAGCAAACCTGGCCGAAACCGAAGCTGTTGATCCTCAACTTTCCGGCCAACCCGACCACCGAGGTCGTCGACCTGCACTTCTTCGAGAAGATCGTCGACTTCGCGCGCGAGAACTCGTTGATGGTCATCCACGATCTGGCCTACGCCGACCTGTGCTTCGACGGCTACGAGGCACCCAGCTTTCTGCAGGTGCCTGGCGCGAAAGAAGTGGGTGTGGAGTTCTTCACGTTGTCGAAGAGCTACAACATGCCGGGCTGGCGCGTCGGTTTCGCGGTTGGCAACCCGGCGATGATCGGTGCGCTGGCGCGTATCAAGAGCTACCTCGACTATGGCATCTTCCAGCCGATCCAGATTGCCGCGATCCACGCGATGAACGGCCCGCAGGACGAGGTCGCGATCATTCGCCAACGCTACAAGGAGCGCCGCGACGTCCTCGTCGACGGACTCAACCGCATCGGCTGGCCGGTGGCCAAGCCGAAGGCGACGATGTTCGTCTGGGCGCAGATCCCGGAGCATCTGCAGCAGATGGGCTCGCTGGAATTCTCGACCTTTCTCCTGCAGGAGGCCAAGGTCGCGGTGTCGCCCGGCGTCGGCTTCGGCGAGTACGGCGACAAGTACGTGCGCTTCGCGTTGATCGAGAACGAGCACCGCACGCGACAGGCAATCCGCGGCATCAAGCGTGCGCTCGGCATCGCGCCCGGGGCAAAGATCCGACAAGTCGGCTGAACGTAGAGGCGGGGACGTGGCACGGGAGGTCCGAGTCGGGCTGATCGGCTTCGGTACGATCGGCACCGGGGTGGTGAAGCTCCTGCAACGCAACCAGGCGCAGATCTGCACGCGCCTGGGCGCGCGGCTCACGCTGGCGCGCATCGCCGACATTGATCTGCGGACCGACCGCGGCGTCAAAGTGGGGCGCGGCGTGCTCACCAACAACGCCGAGGCGATGATCGACGATCCATCCATCGACATCGTCATCGAGTTGATGGGCGGCTACGAGCCGGCGCGGCGTTTCGTGCTGCGGGCCATCGAGCGCGGCAAGAGCGTTGTCACCGCCAACAAAGCGTTGCTGGCGGTGCACGGTGCGGAGATTTTTCGCGCCGTGGAGAAGGGCGGGGTGGACATCGGCTACGAAGCCAGCGTCGGCGGCGGCATCCCGATCATCCGCACGCTGCGAGAAGGCTTGGCGGCGGACCGCAACCGCGCCATCTACGGCATCGTCAACGGCACCTCGAACTACATCCTCAGCACCATGACCCAGCAGGGCGGCGAGTTCGACGCCGTGCTGAAGGAAGCGCAACGCCAAGGGCTGGCGGAAGCCAACCCGACCTACGATGTCGACGGCATCGACGCGGCACACAAGCTCACGTTGCTCATCCAGCTCGCCTTCGGCACGCGCGTGCGCTTCAAGGATATTCCCGTGGAAGGCATCCGCGATGTCACGCAGCTCGACATCAACTTTGCGCGCGAGTTCGGCTACGTCATCAAGCTGCTTGCCATCGCCAAGCGAGACGGCGTCGGCATCGAAGCCCGCGTACATCCGACGATGGTCCCGCGGCAGCACCTGCTCGCGGATGTCAGCGGCGCGTACAATGCCATCGCCGTGCAGGGCGAGGCGCTGGGTGCCAGCATGTACTTCGGCCTCGGCGCCGGCATGATGCCGACGGCAACCGCGGTGGTCGCCGACCTCATGGACGTGGCGCGCAACATCCTTGGCGAACGACGCGGCCGTGTTGCGCCGCTGGGCTACCCGCTGCGTGAGCAGCAGCGCGTACCACTCAAGTCGATCGACAATCTGATCAGTGACTACTACCTGCGCTTCATGGTCGTCGACCGACCGGGTGTGCTCGCCAAGATCTCCGGCATTCTTGGCGCGCACGACATCTCCATCGCCTCGGTCATCCAAAAGGAGCGTGAGCACGGCGCCAACGTGCCCATCGTCATCCGGACGCACCACGCCTCGGAGCGCAACCTGCGCAAGGCGCTCAAAGCCATCGACCGCCTCGTGGCGGTGCGCGGCAAGTCCGCGCTGATCCGCATCGAAGACAGCCTCGGCCAGTGACGGCTCAGCGGAGAGCGAGCCAGCGTTGGTGGAGTCGGCGCCTGTGCCGTTCAGGGGTATTGCCAGAATGCAACTAGCGTAATACCATCTTGCCCATGAAAACAATGTCGCTGAAGTTGCCTGCCGATCTGCGTGCATGGGTGGCGGCGGAGGCGCGGCGCTGCCAGGCCAGCCAGTCCGAGGTGATCCGGCGGTCACTGGAACGGGTGCGCAATAAGCCCGCAGCCGACGGGTTCCTCAGCTGCGCAGACCTGGCAGGAGACCTCGTAGGCTCGCTCGAGGGGCCGCGCGATCTGTCCACCAACAAGAGCTATCTGAAGGAAGCGGTTGCCCGCGGTGCCAAGCGTGCCCGAAAGCATCCTCGTTGACGCCGGTCCGCTCGTGGCATGGCTCAATCGAAAGGATGGATATCACGCTTGGGCGCGGGAGCAGTTTGCTCGGTTGCGACCACCCTTGTTGACCTGCGAGCCCGTCTTGACGGAAGTCGCGTTCTTGCTGGAAGCTGCCGGGCTGGACGCGGCTGTCGTCCCCGACTTGATCACGCGGTCGATACTCGACGTCTCGTTTAGCCTGGAGGACGAGGCGGCGACAGTCAGCGGTCTCATGCGCCGGTACCGCAACGTCCCGATGTCGCTAGCCGACGCGTGCCTGGTTCGACTGTCGGAGGTCCGACAGCGGTCGCGGATCTTCACGCTCGATTCCGATTTTCGCATCTACCGCCGGCATGGCCGGCTGATAATTCCGACGCTGATGCCGGCTCGGATCTGACCCGTAGCTCGGATCCGCGACTGCCTGACGGGTGTGGACCTGGAGCCGCCCGCGCACGCGATCGGTGTGTTGGGATCGGCAGAAGCCAGCGTGAAGGCATGCCGGCTCCAGAAGAGACGGTTCCCCAAGCCTGGCACAACGCCGCGAAGTTGGATAAGGAACGGCTGAGATTCCTCGCGGGTGTGAAAGGCTCATATGGATCGGAACCTGGCGCTTGAAGCGGTACGTGTGACTGAATCTGCAGCGTTGGCGTCGGCGCGGCTCATGGGGCGCGGCGATGTCGCTGCGACGGATCGCGCCGGTGCTGACGCCATGAGTAAGGCGTTCCGGTCGATCGCCATCGACGGGGTGGTCGTGATCGGCGAAGGCGAGCAGGGCACCAGCGACGTGCTCTACACCGGCGAGCGTGTAGGAAATGGCGGACCGGAAATCGACGTCGCTCTCGACCCGCTCGAAGGTGCAACGATCTGTGCGACTGGCGGGTTCAACGCCCTGTCGATCATCGCCTTCGCGGAGCGCGGCGGCTTCCTGCGCTGTCCCGAAACCTCGATGGAAAAAATCGTCGTCGGTCCAGAGGGGCGCGGAGCCATCGATTTGGACAAGTCGGCGAGCGACAACCTGCGCGCGCTGGCCGACGCCAAAGGTGTCTACGTCGCCGACCTTACGGTGGCGATCCTCGACCGGCCGCGGCACGAACGTCTCGTCACCGAAGTGCGCCGCGCCGGCGCGCGCATCAAACTGCTCTCCGACGGTGACGTCGCTGCGGGTATCGCAACCGCGAAGCCGGAGTCCGGTATCGATATGCTCCTCGGTACGGGTGGGTCGTCACAGGGCATCCTGACGGCGGCGGCCATGCGCTGCGTCGGTGGGGACATGCAGGCGCGCTTGAAGCCGCGCAATGAAGAAGAGGCGACGCGCATCCGCGACGCGGGCATCACCGACGTCGCGAAGAAGTACGTGCTCGAGGAAATGGCGTCCGGCAGCGTCATGTTCGCCGCCACTGCGGTGACCAACGGCGATCTGCTGCGCGGCGTGCGCTTCTTCAAAGGCGGTGGGACCACCAGCTCGGTGGTCATGCGCTCGCGCACACACACGGTGCGCTACATCGAGGCCATTCATCGCTTCGACCTGAAGCCGGAGTACTGAGGCTGCGGTGAGCGACGACAACCTTGTCCGCCGGCGCGGCCCGACGGTCGCCAAGCGGCCGGCGACTCGAAGGGGAAGTGAGGGGCGCGTATGACGTGGGAGTCGTGCTACGAGACGCCGATGGAGGTGGAAGCCCACGTCGTGAAGGGCTTCCTGGAACACTACGGTGTGCCCTGCGTCCTCCAAAACGATCGCTTCCGCGCGCAGCCGCTGACCTTCTGCGCCCTCGGCCAAGTGCGTATCCTCGTACCGGAAGATTGGGCGCACGTGGCCCGCGGCTTGATCGACGGCCGGCAGAAAAAACGGCGCCGCCCCAAGACTGAATACTCGGCACTCAGGACTGCGATGCGGCGGAGGCAAAATGGCTGAACCAAAAGATGACTGGCTGCGGACGACGTACCCCAAGTCGGGTGACCGTCTGCCGGCGTACACCACGATCTCCGACATGGAGGTAGACCCCGTCTATGCCACGGACGACCTGCGCGACTGGTCGTACGACCGCAGCCTCGGACATCCCGGCGCGTACCCGTTCACCCGTGGCGCCCATCCGAGCATGTACCGCAGCAAGCTGTGGACGATGCGCCAGTTCGCCGGGTTCGGCGCCGCCGAGGACACGAACGAACGTTTCAAGTTCCTCCTCGCGCAGGGGCAGACCGGGCTGTCGACCGCTTTCGATATGCCAACGTTGATGGGCTACGACGCCGACCATCCGCGCGCGCTCGGCGAGGTCGGACGCGAAGGTGTGGCGGTCTCGAGCTTGGCAGACATGGAGGCGTTGTTCGCGGACATTCCCCTCGACAAGGTCACCACGTCGATGACGGTGAACTGCAGCGCGAGCATCCTCCTGGCGATGTACTTCGCCATGGCGGAGCGGCGCGGCATTGGTCTGGACAAGCTGGGCGGCACGATCCAGAACGACATGCTCAAGGAGTTCATTGCGCAGAAAGAGTGGATCTCGCCGCCCGAACCTTCGGTGCGCGTGATCGTCGACATGATCCAGTTCTGCGCCGACCAGGCGCCGCGCTGGCACGCAGTGTCGATCTCCGGTTACCACATCCGCGAGGCGGGCTCGACGGCGGCGCAGGAGCTGGCGTTCACCCTCGCCGACGGCATCGGCTACGTGCAAGCGGCGGTGGAGCGCGGCCTCGACGTCGACAGCTTCGCGCCGCGTCTGTCTTTCTTCTTCAACCTGCACAACGACTTCTTCGAAGAGATCGCCAAGCTGCGTGCTGCGCGCCGCATGTGGGCGACGATCATGCGCGAGCGCTTCGGTGCCAAGCAGGAGCGCTCGCTGCAGCTGCGTACCCACTGTCAGACTGCAGGGTGCAGCCTGACGGCGCAGCAACCGCTCAACAACATCGTGCGCGTCGCCATCCAGGCGCTCGCTGGTGTCCTCGGCGGCACGCAGTCGCTGCACACCAACTCGATGGATGAGACGCTAGCGCTGCCCAGCGAGCAAGCGGTGCTGGTGGCGTTGCGCACGCAGCAGATCATCGCGGAGGAAACCGGCGTCACCAACATCGTCGACCCGCTCGGCGGCAGCTACGCCGTGGAAGCGCTCACGGATCGCCTGGAACGAGAGGCCTTCGCGTACATCAAACGGATCGATGAGCTCGGCGGCATCGTGCGCGCCATCGAGCTGGGGTATCCGCAGAAGGAGATCGCCGAGGCGGCGTACCGCTACCAGCAACAGCTGGATCGCGGCGAGAAGGTCATGGTCGGCGTCAACAAGTACCAGCAGGAGCACGAACCGCCGCTCGAGCTCTTACGCATCGGTAACGACGTCGAGCGCAAGCAGGTGCAGCGCGTGCGCGAGCGCAAACAAGCGCGCAACAGCGCGGCCGTCCGCGCCGCGTTGGCGGCGGTGAAGCAAGCGGCAAGCGCGGGGACCAACTTGATGCCACCGATCATCGACGCCGTGAAGCAAGAGGTGACCGTTGGCGAAATCTCCGACGTCTTCCGCTCGGTGTTCGGCGTCTACCGCGATCCCGCGTGGATCTGAGGAACAACGCAACCACAGATGAACACCGATGAACACAGATGAAGCGAGAATAGTTCTGACCCGGGAATCCCATCGGTGTTTATCTGTGTTCATCTGTGGTTGCATTCTCTGACTCATGGCTTCCAGACCCCTGCGCATTCTCGTCGCCAAGCCGGGGCTCGATGGCCACGACCGTGGCGCCAAAATCATCGCGCGCGCGCTGCGCGATGCCGGCGTCGAGGTGATCTACACCGGTTTGCATCAGACACCGGAGATGGTTGCCGAGGCGGCGCTGCAAGAGGACGTCGACGCAATCGGCTTGAGTATCCTGTCTGGCGCGCACATGACGTTGTTCCCGGCGATCATCGACGAGCTCGCAAAGCGCGGCGTCGGTGATGTGGTCGTCTTCGGCGGCGGTATCATCCCGCCTGAGGACATTGCCGAGCTGAAGCAGCGCGGCGTACGCGAGATCTTCACGCCCGGAGCGACGACGCAGGGAATCGTCGAGTGGGTGCGGAACAACGTGAACCCGCGGCACGGCCCGTGACCAGAGGTGTTTTCCTTCGCCGACCGACCTGCTACCAGCACCAGCCGACTAGCGAAGGCCCACGTATTGCCAGCCTGAAGGTCGATCACCCTGGGAGGAGAATCATGTCAGCACGCATTGCCGTCCTATTCAGTCTCGCAATTGCGGTTGGAGCTAGCACCCGGCTGCCGGCTGGGACGATCCCCTGCGAAACCTCTGCGACGAATGAGTGCACTACCGCTCCGACCTGCCAAGCGAACGGTACCTGCCGAGGCGAACCAACACGGGAAGGTCTGCCATGCACGCAGGAGGCTTCTTCGGGCGGCTGCATGACGAATCCGGCCTGCAAGCGGGGAGTGTGTACGGGAACAGTCCCCGTAGCGGACGGCACCGAGTGCACCTATGCGGGTCTCGAGAAGTGCTACACGCCGGGTAGTTGCAAATCCATACCACTGGCAGGGCTGAGTTTCTGCACGCTCGGAACGCCGAAGACCTGCCAGCAGCCCGCCGATCCGTGCAAGCGGGCGGCCTGCAATCCGCAAACCGGCAACTGCGAAGTGGGCGACATGTGTTTCACCTTCAGCGGCTGCGAGGTCTGCAATGCCGGCACGTGCACTGCGGTGAACACCGGTGGAGCGTGCGCCAACCCCGAGGGAGATTTCAACCCGTGCACGACGAACGACCACTGTGCGATCCTAGGAGCGGCGGACACGCTGCCCGACGTCGCCGCAAATTCTGGCGTGCCGATCGGACTGGCTGCTGCAATGTCCGATGCGCGACAGGTCGGTGTGGGGCGAAGCTTGTGCATGGGCGTGGCCGGCGGCGCGCCTGGCCCGACGGCGACGCCCACGGCGATTCCGACACCCACGGTTGAACCACCGTCGTGCGTCGGCGATTGCGGGGGCAACGGCGAAGTCACCGTAGACGAGTTGCTCACGATGGTGAACATCGCGCTCGGCAACGCCCAGGTTTCTGCCTGTCTACGCGGCGATGCCGACGGCAATGGTGAGATCACGATCGGCGAGATTATCAGTGCCGTCAACCGCGCACTGAACAGTTGCGGCTGATCGAGGCACCCGCATGACGCGAGCGGGCCGGACTACTGGGAAGGCCGGGTACGCGTCGGTGTCGAGTTCGGGGTAACCGTCGCGGTCGTTGTCGCTGTCTCGGTTACGGTGAACGTGGGCGTCGGCGTGAAAGTCGGAGTCGACGTCGGTGTGGGTGTTGGCGGCGCATAGTCGCTATCGAAGATCGCGGCGCCGAGGTTGTCGCCGTTGAACAAGTTCGCCCACAGCGGGACGTCGCCCCACGCGTAGCGCACCGTGACGGGGTTCGGAATGGCGTCGTTCCACACGACGACTTGGTCGGCCTCGATCTGTGCGCTGGCCCACATAAATTGCCGGTCCGTGCCGGCGATCGAGAAACCTTGCAGGACGTCTGCCCCCAGTGCGTAGAGCCCGCTTGCCGTGTTTGCACGGAAGCGCAGCCGCAAGCGGTTACCCTCCAGCGTCATCGATTCAAACACCGGCCCCGAGTACACGATGTCCTGCCCGTACACGGTGGCAAGGGCGAGGCGCGCAAAGCGCAGACCATAGTCCTGCTTGTCGAGAGGATGAAGAGCACGCGGCAGATCGACGGAGATGACCAAGCCCGTCTTCGGAACCGCCAACCTTTGAAAATACACGTTCGCGAAACTCGGGAGCAGGTCGACAGAAGGCGGATTCGGCGGCAGGCCCGCGGCGACCTGATCCTTGAGGATACCTCCTCCGGTGGGCAGCTGTACGAAG
>JBGQHM010000078.1:0-20524 GCA_041497995.1 Binatia bacterium
CGGCACAATCTCACCCACCAACCACCTTGGCAGCTACTTGGAGCCCACCGAGTTGGTTGTAGTGCGCTACAACGTCGACGGCAGCGTCGACACGACCTTCGCTACGCGCCGCCACTGGCGTGGTATGATGCTGTGAATGGCGAGGTCGCCGACATCTGTGTTGGGAGCTCAGGCACGCTGGCTGGCTATGTCGTTCAGAAGGCATGGTCCAACCAGTATGGGCGGTGTCAGGTGGTCCCGCCGCCCCCACCATCGTCGGCCCCGGCCAATGATGGCGGTAAAGTGATGACGGACCTCGGAAAGACACAATACGCCGTTGGCTTGGTTCAGCAGAGCGACGGGGGCTTTGTCGTAGCAGGTAGCGACGGTGGTTTGGCGGTGCTGGTGCGTTACCGACCGGACGGAACCGCGGACCCATCCTTTGGAACCGGCGGGATGGTATCCACCTATTTTCCTGAGTACGGATCCGGGGTTCAGGTCAAAGCACTGACTCGGTTGTCAGACGACACTCTCGTGCTGGTGGGAGATGACGCTGGCGACGATGTCTTGATCCACTACCGCCCGAACGGCAGCCTCGACACCGATTTCGGGGGCGGCATCATCAGGACCAACGCCCGGACTGACGGATTTCTGGGGCCGTGGACCGTTGGGCAGCCCGATGGCAAGCTCATCGTCGGTGGGACCTTCAGCAGGTTTGACTCTTCGCCGGGGGCTTTTGCGCTGGCGCGGTTCAACACTGACGGTACTGCCGATCTCGGCTTCGGGGGCGGGGGCGTGAAGACGACCACCATTGTTGGTGACCTCTATGCGTTGGCGTTGCAGCCCGACGGTAAGGTCCTCGCCGCTGGAACGACCACCTATGGTTCAGTGACAATTCCTGACAAATTCGCACTCGCACGTTTCAACAGCGACGGCAGTATCGACAGCAGGTTTGGCAGAGGCGGGGTCGTGCGGCAGACGATTCGGAGGTTTGATAGCCAATTGGAAGCGGTCGCAGTGCAACCCGATCAACACATTATTGTTGCTGGAGACATATTTGTCTCCAAATCCTTTGGCGCTGAGGTCGCGCTCCGGCGGTTCACCAATAACGGTGAACCTGACACCGCTTTCGGCGATGGCGGCTGGCTCATGACCGGGCTCGGAGGGACGACAAGCGTGCAGGCCATCGCGTTGCCCGCCAACGGCGGCATCGTAGTGGCTGGGACCACCTCGCAGGACTATCCCAGCGGGAACGTGTCTCATGATCAGTTTTTTCTGATTCGGTACGCGACCTCCGGGTGCGTGGCCATAGCCAAGCCCAGGGCCACCATCCACAAGCGTGATGCGGCAGCTGGTGGCGATACGCTTTCCATGCGGGGGACGGCCACGCTCCCGTTCCCCTACGTGCCCGCGCTGAACCCGGCGGCAAACGGCGTCCGCATCCTCGTCGAAGACGCGTCTGGCGACACGATCGTCGACGCGACCATTCCCGGGGGAGACTACGACCCGGCGACTAAGGCGGGCTGGACAACAAGCGGAAATGGGACGATTTGGAGTTACGCCAATCAAGCTGGCGTCGAGGGGATTACTCAGGTGGCTATTGCCGCCAGGAACACCGCGAAGCTGCCAGGCGCTATCACCTTCCGTGTCAGCGGAAAGAACGGCAGCTATCCGGTCAGCGCAGGCAACCTTCCGATCGCTGCAACCCTAGTGTTCGGCCCCGGAGCCGCCCCGACGATGCAGTGCGCCAAGGCAACATTTGCCGGACTGGTCACGTCGTGCAGCTTCGATAGCACCGGGAGCACGCTTACATGCCAGTAATATCCGGCCGCTCTCGGCTTCGTGTCGCCCGCGAGGAGCCGCGGTCAGAGCGTCGCCGCTGGGCGCTCCCCTGCACAGACCTGAACGTGCAAAAGCACCGCGCGCGTACGGTGCGGTCTAGTCCAAGTCAGCGCGGATCGTCCCGTACGCTTGGGCGGCGCATCGTAAAACGGAAGCGAAGTAAACGGCGCGAAGAAGCGCTGCAGCACCCATGGAATGCTTACGGCAGCGCCAACCATTGCCGCAATGAACCGTCTACCTGCTCGGCATCGGTGCGCACCAGGGAGCCGATACACTTGATGATCAACGTTTCGTGCACGGTGTACAAACCACGCTTGACCGCGCTTACGACGTTGAGTCCGGCAGCAGCCCAATCCCCCAGCACAAACTCGCCAGCAAGAAGCGACGTGGTTCTGCTCGTCAACGGTACGATGAAGACGTCGTGAGATACGTGCGGGGCGCTCACGACGATGGCGGGTCGAACTTTCGTCCCGGATACGTCCGAGAAGGGGTAGCGCACCAGGATAACGTCATGTCTGGAGTAGCTGGGCATACACGTCATCTTCGGGATTGCTCCAGATGGCGTCCAATGAAGCCTGGCTTGTATGCAGCCAGAACCGGGTGTCCTCATCGGGCAGGAGAGTCACCAGCACCCTCCTTCCCTCCGGAAGATCGACAGACTCCAGGAGTTCGATTCTCCCCTCGCGTACAACGGCCCACACAGTGCTGAACATGATTCCTATCCTCTCGTGGTTTGCTGGTTGCCGAACCCAACCGCCAATCACACTGATACCGCAAACGCCGCTCGGCTACAAAGGAGCAAGCCGAGCACGGGAGATCGTCGCTTGCCGGCGAGACTCTGCTTCATTCCTTCATTCGGCTCCACGTATTTCCGCCCCCGCGGCGTCCATCGCGCCTTTGCGTCTCCACCCGAGGTTTGCTTTCCTTGGCCAGTTCACGTTCAACCATGATCCGATGAAGTGCCCCTTCTGCCACGATCTCGACAACCGCGTCATTGACTCGCGGCTCGCCAACGACGCGGGATGATCCGCTGGCGGCGCGAGTGCGCGCACTGCAAGCGGCGTTTCACGACCTGCGAGCGCGTCGAGGAGATGCAGGTTGGCCACGAGTTGCGGCGCCCCGAGACCGACTACCTGCGCGACGGGGTCTATGAGCTGCGTGTGAACCAGCAGGGCATCAATCTCCGGATGTTGTACTTCTTCCACGGGAATGTAGCGGCGGTCCTTTCGCATGGGCTCGTGAAGGAGAAGGCAGTGCCACCGGCCGAGATCGACCGCGCGGTCGCGCGGATGCAGAACTTCGTACAGAACCCCGATCGGTTCACGCACAGGGAGATATGAGCATGCCGACGGCGAAGAAGCGGAAAACAACAACCGACGCTGTTGAGATCCTCCATCGGCGCCTCTATGAAGGGCAGCCCGAACGGCTGGCGGAGCTCGAAAAGGCGCGCGCGAGCGCGGCGGTGGCGCGTGCGGCATACGAGCTGCGCGCCACGACGAGACTCTCCCAGCGCGAACTGGCGCGGCGCGTGGGCGTCACGCCCACGTTGATTGCTCAGCTCGAAGACGATGACTTCGAAGGAGACATGCTCGCATTCCTTCAGAGAATTGCGGCGGCGCTGGACAAGACCGT
This sequence comes from Binatia bacterium, assembly GCA_041497995.1. Classification (GTDB taxonomy): domain Bacteria; phylum Desulfobacterota; class Binatia; order HRBIN30; family HRBIN30; genus DATKMS01. The sequence continues at coordinate 3,454 of JBGQHM010000078.1, forward strand.
GGAGATCCGAGTGGTTCCACGCAAAGCGAAGCGCCAGGCGGCGTAGCGGCCAGGCTCGACAAACGCTGTAACTCGCCAGTATTGCACCGCCCAGGTAGCGTCACCGCACTCGGCGGGAGATCCTCTGGGCCGACGCCGGACACCAACCGCGCGCGCGTTCGGACTGTGGCTCCGCCCTTCCGAATTTGGTCCACCGCCTCTACGCGTTTGCGCTACCAAGTGGCGTTTGCTTTCTTCAAGCACTTCACGTTCAACCGTAACCCATGAAGTGCCCCTTCTGCCACGATCTCGACAACCGCGTCATCGACTCGCGGCTCGCCAAGGACGGGGGCATGATCCGCCGGCGGCGCGAGTGCGCGCACTGTAAGCGGCGCTTCACGACGTACGAGCGCGTCGAGGAGATGCTGCCGATGATCGTGAAGAAGGATGGCCGGCGTGAGGTGTTTGATCGGCTGAAGATCGTCGCCGGATTGAAGAAGGCGTGCGAGAAGCGGCCGGTGAGCGTTGCCGCCATCGAGCAGACCGCCGACCGCATCGAGCAGTTGCTGCAGGAACGCGGCGAGAAGGAGATTCCCAGCTCGGTGATCGGCGAGGCCATCATGCGCGAGCTGCACAAGCTCGACCAGGTGGCCTACGTGCGCTTCGCGTCGGTGTATCGCTCGTTCAAGGACGTCGGGGAGTTCATGCGCGAGCTGCAGGATCTGATCAAGGAGCGGCAGGGTGGGCCGGCGCGCAAGCGCGGGCCGAATCGGGTGCTGCCGAAGTAGATGTCGAGAGCGTGCGGTGGGCACAGAGGCCCGTCGCCTCCAAGACTCGCGGCCAGGGACGGCCGCGCCACCGGAGCCTGAAGGACGCCTGAAGAATTGAAGAGGATGAATCAGCGTGCGCCGCGTCGATGATGCTCACTACATGCGCCTGGCGCTGCGCCTCGGGCGGCGCGGGCTGGGACGCACCAGCCCGAATCCGCCGGTCGGTGCGGTGGTGGTCGCCGGACGCACCGTTGTCGGGCGTGGCTATCATCACAAGGCCGGTTTGCCGCATGGCGAAGCGGAAGCATTGCGCGACGCGGGGACGAAGGCACGCGGCGCCACGCTGTACGTGACGCTCGAACCGTGCACACACCAGGGACGCACGCCGCCATGCACTGACGCAGTTCTCGCCGCTGGCGTGCGCCGCGTAGTCGTCGGAACGAGCGATCCAAATCCATCTGTACCCGGGAACGGTGCGGTTCGTCTGCGTGCCGCCCGCATCGACGTGACTACCGGTGTCGAGCAAGCTGCCTGCGACGAGTTGATCGCAGCATTCCGTAAGCACGTCACCACCGGACTGCCGCTGGTGACTCTGAAGCTGGCTGCTTCGCTGGACGGCCGCATCGCAACCGTAACCGGCGAGTCGCGCTGGATCACCAATGAGGCGAGCCGCCGTTACGTGCACCGCCTGCGCGCTGAACACGACGCGATTCTCGTCGGCGCCGAGACCGTCATTCACGACGATCCCGAGTTGACGTGCCGGTTGCGTGGTGGACGCAACCCGCTCCGTGTCATCCTCGACGGGCGCCTGCGGCTCCCACTCAGTGCCAAGGTGCTGACAAACACCCAGGCAGCAGCTACCCTCGTGGTCACGACTCAACAGGCATCCGCAGCGAAGATCCGCCAGATCGAGGCGCGTGGGGCGACGGTGATGCGCCTGCCGGCGAAGTCGGCGCGCATCTCGATGACGCGACTGATGCGGGAGCTGGGTAAACGCAACATGGCGTCGGTGCTGATCGAAGGGGGCGCAACGGTGGCTGCGGCAGCGCTCGCGACGCGCGTGGTGGATCGGTTACTCATCTTCTACGCCCCGAAGCTGATTGGCGGCGACGGGCGCCCCATGCTAGGTCCACTAGGCGTCCGCCGCCTGCAGCAGGCCCCGCGGCTTGGCCCCTTGCGGGTGCACCGACTTGCGGGAGACGTGCTAGTTGCTACAGAAGTATTAAACGACCGATGACAACCGAGCCAATCGACAAAGCCCTGCAGGAGCTCCGTGACGGGCGGATGATCATCCTGGCCGATGGCGCCCACGGCGAGGCGCAGGTGTGTATGGCGGCCGAGTTGGTGACACCTGATGCGATCAACTTCATGGCTACGCATGCCCGCGGTCTCGTCTGCCTGTCGCTGACACGCGAGCGCATGCGGCAGCTGACCATCCCGTTGATGGTTCCGGATGCCGTTGGTAGCCGCCAGCCGTTTGGTGCGTCGATCGAAGCGCGGCGCGGTGTGAGCACCGGGATCTCGGCGGGCGATCGCGCCACCACGATTCTGGCCGTCATGGCCGAGGACGCGGGCCCCGACGACATAGTTATGCCGGGGCACATCTTTCCGCTCCTAGCGCGCGAGGGGGGTGTGCTGGTGCGCGCCGCGCTGACGGAGGCGTCGGTGGATGTGGCCCGTCTCGCCGGCCTCAAGGCGGCCGCTACTGTCTGCACGATTCTTGACGACCAGGGTGCGCTCGCGGGTCGCGCGGATCTGGAGGCGCTGGCAGAGCTCTTCGAGCTAACCATCGTCGACGTCGCCGAGGTTGTTGCCTACCGTTTGCGTAAGGAGACGTTGGTGCACCGCGTTGCCGATGCGCCGATCACCACCGGCTTCGGCGGCAAGTTCCGCATGGTGGCGTATCGGAACGATGTCGACCACTATGAGCACATCGCCCTGGTGAAGGGCCGCATCCAGCTGAACGAAGCGCCGCTGGTGCGCATCCACTCGGAATGCCTCACCGGCGATGTCTTCGGCTCCGAACGCTGCGACTGCGGCGACCAGCTGGCGCGCGCCATCGAGATGATCAACACGGCGCGCAAGGGCGTGCTGGTCTACATGAACCAGGAAGGCCGCGGCATCGGCTTGGCGAACAAGATCCGTGCGTATGCGCTACAGGACCAAGGCCGCGACACGGTCGAAGCGAACCTCGAGCTCGGGTTCAAGGACGACGGACGTGACTACGGCATGAGCGCGCAGATCCTACGCGATCTGGGCGTCACCAAGGTGCGGCTGCTCACCAACAACCCGAAGAAGGTCGACGGCCTGGCACGCTACGGCATCGAGGTGGTCGAGCGGCTGTCGATCGAAGTGCCGGCGCACCAGGGCAACATTCACTACTTGCGCACCAAGCAACAGAAGCTGGGCCACCTCTTCACCGGGCTCAAGCCGCTGACCTGAGCGACGCGATGGCCACGATTCACAAGGGGCACCGCGAGGCGGCGCAGCTGCGCTTCGGCATCGTCGTGGCGCGTTTCAACAGCGTCGTGACCGAGCGCCTGCTCCAAGGCGCCCTCAAAGCGTTACACGAGAGCGGCGCAACCGACGAGCGCATCGCCGTGGCAGAGGTCCCCGGTGCGTTTGAAATTCCACTGTTCGCTGAGTCGTTCGCCAAGACGGGTAAGTTCGATGCGTTGATTTGTCTGGGAGCCATCGTACGTGGTGAGACCCAACATCATGACTACCTCGCACGCTCGGTGTTCGACGCCTTGCAGCAGTTGCAGGTGACGCATCACATCCCGGTGGCGCTCGGCGTGCTTACCACGGAGAACATGGAGCAGGCACTGCGCCGCGCCGGCGACGATCCGGGGAACAAAGGCTTCGAGGCGGCGATCACGGCGGTCGAGACAGCCAACTTGCTGCGGCAGCTCGGATGAGTGGGAATTTGCATAGGGCTTATGGCTCGTGGCTCGCGGTCGGGCGGGGACACTCAGAGCACGTGCCACAAGCCACGAGCCACGAGCGCTTCTAGCCATGGGCACGCGACGACGTGGACGCGAGCTGGCTCTCCAGGCGCTGTATCAGATCGAGGTGAGCGGCGAGTCGGTGGGGACACTCCAGGCGTTCTTCGAGCAGGCCGAAGCTGGTGACAAGGCCAAGGCCTTTGCGGGTGAGCTGGTTGCGGGCGTACGCGACCGCCAGGCCGAGATCGATAAGCTGATCGCCGCCGCGAGCGAACACTGGCGCTTCGAGCGCCTGTCGCGCGTCGATCTCAGCGTCTTGCGCATCGCCGGCTTCGAGCTGTTGGCGCGCAACGCGCCGACCAGCGTCGTCCTCGACGAAGCGATCGAGATCGCGCGCCGCTTCGGCACCCAGGAGTCGGCGACGTTCGTGAACGGCATCCTCGACCAAATCGCCGGGCAGCTCGGCATTCGGGAGGCGCCGGGCGAACGAGGTGTGGCAGTTGACGATGATGAATGAGCGATACGATCCGGCGGCCGTCGAGGCGAAGTGGCAACGCGTGTGGGAACAGCGCGGCACCAACGCCGTCGACGTGCACACGGCGGCGCGGCCGTACTATACGCTCATGATGTTTCCGTATCCGTCTGCTGAAGGGCTGCACGTCGGCAACGCCTTCGCCTTCTACGGCGTCGACATCTACGGCCGCTTCCGCCGGCTGCAGGGCTACGATGTCTTCGAGCCCGTCGGCTTTGATGCCTTTGGTATCCACTCCGAGAATTACGCCCTCGGGCTCGGCAAGAACCCGAAAGAGTTGATCCCGCACAACGTCGCCAACTTCCGCCGCCAGCTGCGCCGTCTCGGCTTGATGGTCAATTGGAAGCATGAGGTCGACACCACCGCACCCGAGTACTACCGCTGGACGCAGTGGATCTTCTTGCAGCTCTACAAGCACGGCCTGGCGGTGCGCAAGAAATCGCCGGTGAACTGGTGCCCGACATGCCAGACAGTGTTGGCAAACGAGCAAGTGATCGACGGCTACTGCGAGCGCCATCCCGATGTGCGCGTTGAGCAGCGGCTCACCGAGCAGTGGTTCTTTACTATCACCAAGTACGCCGAGCGCTTGCTGAAGAATCTCGACTGGATCGACTGGTCGGAGACCACGAAGACGGCACAGCGCAACTGGATCGGGCGCTCCGAAGGCGCGGCGATCGACTTCCCGCTGGCGGCGGATGCGCAGCGCAAGCTCTGCGTGTTTACCACACGTCCGGACACCGTCTTCGGCGCGACCTACATGGTCTTGGCCCCGGAGCACGAGCTCGTCGAGTTACTGGCCACGCCTGAGCAACGCGCTGCGGTCGTCGCGTATCGCGACCGCGTCGCCAAGATGGATGTCGTGACGCGCCGCGCCGCGAAGGAGAAGACCGGCGTGTTTACCGGCGCGTACGCCATCAACCCGGCGACGGAGGCACGCATCCCGATTTGGATCGCCGACTACGTCCTCGCCGAGTACGGGACCGGCGCGATCATGGCGGTGCCCGCACACGACCAGCGCGACTTCGAGTTCGCTCAGGTCTTCAGCCTACCTATCGTCCGTGTGATCGCCGGCGAAGGCGAGACCGCGGAGACGCCGTTGGCCGAGGCATACGACGGCCCCGGCCGTTTGGTGAACAGCGCCCAGTTCGACGGCACATCAACGGATGCGGCGAACACAACGGTCACGCAGTGGCTGGCGGGTCGCGGTGCCGGCACGGCACGTGTCGAGTACCGGCTGCACGACTGGTGCATCTCACGGCAGCGGTACTGGGGCCCGCCGATCCCAATGATCTACTGTGACGCCTGTGGCATCGTCCCTGTTCCCGAGAAGGATCTGCCCGTAGTGCTGCCCGACATCGACGACTTCCGCCCCGACGCGAGCGGCGTGGCGCCGCTCGCACGCGTACGATCCTTCTACGCGGTTGCCTGTCCGCAGTGCGGGCGCCAGGGACGGCGGGAGACCGACGTGTCGGACAACTTCCTCGACTCGGCTTGGTACTTCCTGCGCTACCCATCGACTGGGCACGATGATGTGGCAATGGACGCGGAGTTGACCAAGAAATGGCTGCCCGTCGACATGTACATCGGCGGCAACGAGCACGCAGTGCTGCATCTGATGTACACGCGCTTCATCACGATGGCGCTGCACGACTTGGGGTTACTGCCCTTCGAGGAGCCGTTCAAGAAGTTCCGCGCGCATGGGCTGATCATCAAGGATGGCGCGAAGATGTCGAAGTCGCGCGGCAACGTCGTGAATCCGGATCGGTACCTCGATCAGGAAGGCGCCGACGTATTCCGCATGTACATGATGTTCCTCGGTCCGTACGAAGAGGGCGGCGATTTTCGCGACGAGGGTATCTCGGGTATCCGCCGCTTCCTCGATGGAGTGTGGCGGCTGGTGCGGGAGCATGATCCTACCGCCCAGGCGTCGGACGCGTTGCGTCGAGCGACGCACCGCGCGATCAAGAAGGTCGGCGACGATTTTGAGCAGCTGCACTACAACACGGCCATCGCCGCGCTGATGACGCTGCTGAACGACATCCGCCGATTGGGTCCCGTCGATAAGTGGGTCCTCGAGACGCTGCTCGTCCTGCTGGCGCCGCTGGCACCGCACATGTGCGAGGAACTGTGGGAAGCGCTGGGTCATACGACGACCATCGTTGCGGCGCGCTGGCCGACCTTCGATCCGGCGTTGCTGGTGGAGGACCGGGTCGTGGTTGCCGTTCAGGTGAACGGTAAAGTGCGCGGCCGCATCGAAGTGGCGCGCGATGCCGCGGAAGCCGACGTGCTTGCGGCAGCTCTCGCCGACGCGACTGTCAAATTGTACCTCGACGGCAAGCCGATTCGCCGGCGCGTCGTCGTACCCGGTCGCCTCGTGAACATCGTCGTCTGACCGCTGGCGTCGAACTGTGCGTTGGCTTGCCGTCCTGCTGATGTTGGCGCTGCCCGGGTGTGGCTATCACCTAGTGGGCGAGCAGGTGGGTCTGCCCGAGGACGTACATTCCCTCAGCGTCGGGACGCTAACCAACCGTTCGCGCGAGCACGGTCTCGAGAAGACGCTGGCGTTCGCGATGGAACGGGAGATCAACGAACGCGGTCATTTCCACATGGAGGAAGACGCGGCCGGCGGCGACGCCGTGATCAGTGGAACGATTCGCGACGTGCACGTGCGGCCCGTCGCCTTCGATGCCAACGATCAAGCGGTGCAGTACGAGATCGCCATGACAGTCGACCTGGTACTGACGCGGCAGCGCGACGGGAAAGTGCTGTGGGAGGTGAGAGGACTCCGCGAGACCGACGAGTACAGCACCAGCTCGACGGTCGTCGTGACCAGCTCGTCGCAGTTTCAGCAGGGCACGTTGGACGCTCCCAACGTCCAGAATCCACAACTGACCAACATCCAACTCGCTGAGACTGAACGGCGCCGGGCGATCACCCGCATGCTCGGCCAAGCCGTGCGCGACATTTACAATCAGATGGTGGAGAGCTTCTGAGGCCGCTCGGAGGCGCGGCGAGCGCGCGCTGCGCCGCGGCTGGACGGCTACGCGCTCTTGAGAGCCGCGACCTGCTGACTCAATCGGGAGATGCGCCGGGCGCCGTTGTTGCGATGCAGGACGCCCTTGGTGACTGCCTTGTCGATGGTCTTCATCGTGTCGCGCAGCATGGTCTCCGCGGTCGCCGTGTCCTTCTTGGCGATGACTTCGCGGAGCTCACGTATGGTGTGACGCACGCGGGTGCGCACGATCTGGTTGCGCGCCTGGCGCTTGACGTTCTGACGGTGCCGCTTGACGGCAGACTTGTGACGCTGTGCCAATGGGATTCCTCCTTGCGATGGTCAGGGAGGGCTAGCATACGGGGTATAGAGGGTCAATCCGTGCTTCAAGGGCGAGTCGAGAGTCGACAGTCGAGAGTCGAGAGGGGCAACGGCGAGGGCCATCCGCAGCTCTCGACTGTTGACTCTGGACTGTCAACGCGAGACGGAGTCTCGCATGAGTGAGAATCGTCAGATCGCGCGTGCCGCCGGCCTGGTTGGCTTTTTCACGTTCATCAGCCGGATCGGCGGCTTGGTGCGCGACGCCGTCGTCGGCTACTACTTCGGCACCGGCATGGCGGCCGATGCTTTCTTCGTCGCCTTTCGCATTCCGAACCTGCTGCGTCGCTTCGTCGCCGAAGGCGCCATGAGCACCGCGTTCATCCCGGTGTTCACCGACTACCTCACCAATCGTTCGCGCGAGGAGGCCGTCAAGGCGGCGTCCGCGCTGGCAACGTTGATGGTCCTCTTGCTGGCGGTGCTCACCGCCATCGGCATCATCTTCGCCCCATTCTGGACGGCGCTGTTCGCACCAGGATTCGTCGAGGAGCCCGGCAAGTTCGAGCTGACGGTCACGCTGACACGTTTGGTCTTCCCGTACATCTTTCTCATCAGCTTGGTGGCGCTGACGTCGGGCATCCTCAACTCGTTGCGTCACTTCGCCGCGCCGGCGATGTCGCCGATCTTCCTCAACCTGGCGATGATCGTCGCGGCGATCTTCGTCTGCCCGCGGCTCACCGTTCCTGTTCGCGGCTTGGCATACGGCGTCGTTGCCGGCGGCGTCCTGCAGTTGGCGTTGCAGATCCCGCCGCTGCTGCGCCGCGGTATTCGCATCGTACCGTTCTGGCACCCAGGTCACGAGGCGGTGGGACGCGCGCTGCGTTTGATGGCGCCGATGGTGTTCGGCGCGGCGGTGTACCAGATCAACATCATGGTCGACACGGTTCTCGCCTCGGTGTTGCCGAGCGGCAGTGTGTCGTACCTGTGGTATGCGGACCGTGTCTTCGAGTTCCCGCTCGGCATCTTCGCCGTCGCCATCGGGACTGCGGCGCTTCCCAGCTTTGCGGCGCAAGCGGCGCGCGGTGCGTACGACGACCTGCGCCGCAGTCTGTCTTTCTCGATCCGCATAACCAACTTCATCGCGCTGCCGGCCGCTGTGGGCATCATGACGCTGGCAACCCCGATCACCGCGGTGCTCTTCCAGCGCGGTGCCTTCGGGTACGACCAGGCGGTGCTGACGGCGCACGCGTTGTCGGCGTTTGCCGTCGGCTTATGGTCCGTGTCGATGGTGCGTCTGATCGTCCCGGCCTTCTACGCAATGGAAGACACGCGCACGCCGGTGCTGACGGCGGCTGGCGCCTTCGTAGCGAACTGCTGCTTCAGCCTGCTGCTGATGGGGCCGGTCGGTACGATGGGCGAGTCGCGGGTTGCCGACGCCATCGCCGTAGCGACACAGACGTTCTCGCTCTTCAATCTGCGACATGCCGGGCTCGCGCTGTCCACGTCGCTGGCGGCCACGGTGAATCTGATCTTACTCGCTCTGATGTTGCGCCGTCGCCTCGGCGCGCTCGGCGCGCGCGAGCTCGCATCATCGTTCAGCCGCAGCCTGATTGCGTCGCTCGCCATGATTCCGGCCGTGCGCTACGTCGCCGGGCTTACCGACTGGTCGGAACACGGACATCTGATCAGCCACGCCACGGTGTTGCTCGCGGCGGTGAGTGCAGGGATCGCTGTCTTCGTGGTCGTTGCGGCGTTGCTTGGCGGGACCGAAGTACAAGCCGTCACGCGCTTGCTGCGCCAGCGCTTGCTGCGTACATCATCGTAGGGTGCGCTCTGCGCACCGCTCTGACAGTTGCGGGTTTGGAAGGAATGGTGCGCGGAGCGCACCCTACGGGGTGAGAACTTTCAGGAGAGCGGGCGCCACGATTCGCCTTGACGGTTCGATCTGTGGTAGTCGAACCATAGATGAAGGCCAGACTTGTCTTTCATGAGAAACGGCTAGTCTGGTCGCCGTCGATCGACTCGGCGGGGATAGTGGAACTCAAAGTGTGGGAAGTCCCAAGGTCGGAGAAGTATCCCGCGGGACGCAAGTTCTCCCTGTTCTTGGTTGCGCACGGAGAGGTGCTGATCGAGCATCGACAACCACAAGCCCAAGGACCTCATTTGCATCTGGGCAAAGAGGAGCGGCCGTTTCACTCCGCGGCGCCTGGAGATCCTGGCGTGCCGTCACCGCGCCCGGGCTCGCCTCCTCAGAATGAGCGCTAGCCCCAACCACACCGGTGCCCACGTCGCAGGGTCGGAGTGTCCATTGCTTGTGATCGCGCAGCTGCCGCCGTTGCTGGTTGCCACCTGCGTCGGCGATGGAGCGGGGGGCGTGACGGTGGGTGTGTTGGTTGGCGTGGCGGTACGCGTTGCGCTTGCTGTTGCCGTTGAAGTTGCACTTGCCGTTGGCGTCGGGGTCGGAACCACAGGCGTTGCCGTTGCGGTGCCGGTGTTCGTGGGGGTCATGGCAGGCTGAGGCGTGCTCGGAGGTAAGACGAACGTGTCGAGCTGATCACGTGTGCCGAGGCGATGCGCGTTGAATGCGGCGCGCCTCATCCTGGTAGGATCGCTCAGATCGCGATGGGTTTCGATCGCCAGTGCCAAGACGCCGCTCCCACTTGCGGTCTGGATGCGGGTCTGGCCGGTCAACGTTCCCGCCACCTGGACGTTGAAGATCGAACGATCCGGGTTGGCCCCGCCGATGGCTGACAGTGCGCTCACCTGCTGAAACTGGAGATGTTGGCTGGAGCCGAACCGCTGCTCGAACTCGTTGAATACCTCGTACGTCACGGTGGCCTGGCCCGGTATGCCATGCGCGAGGTCTTCGCTGCACGGCACCAGGATGAGGGTCGTTGAGATGTTGCTCGTATGGGCGGCTGGTTCGAGGGCGCCATCGAAGAAGTGTGGAATGACACTGAAGTTCGGACAGGCGTCGTACTCTCCACTGGGCCCGAGAGCGATCGTGTCGTCACCGTTACCGGCCCCGACACGTGCGAGGATGCCGATTGCATTGTACGGCGCCGCATCGGCCAGCGAGTCGGCTGCCGAGCGACGTTGTCCAAGCGTCGCCGTTCCCACCAGGACGTTGCGCTCGACGGGCACAAGGTTGCGATCCACAGCGATGCAACGTAGGACGCCGGTGAAGGGATCGGTTGGCACGGCCGGGATCTGGCTCGGGCCACCCGGTGTCTCGAGCGGAAGCGCCGCCCCTTGGGTGGCGCGCCAGGCGATTGGCTGTCGCGGCGTCAGCGGGAACTGGAAATCCGCTACCTTCAGGTCCGTTATCCCATTGAGCGGGTCGAGCGCGGCACCTTCATAAAAGCACCGTACAGCGACCGGCGTGTCGGAGGTGTTGCTGATCTGCAAGAGCGTGTCCTTACCCTCGGCGCTATCAACCGTGACGTACGGGTACACGAGCAAGGCCGCCGCCTGATCCGAGCTAGCGTCCCCACGCGCCGGCCGAACGCTGACCAATGCCACCGAGAGCCACACTGCGGATGCCGCGTGCATCCATCGCACCGGTCTCATCGGCCCGCTCCGGAAGGCATGCGTGGCGTTGGAAAGACAATCACATCGCTGCCGGACTGTGTTCCCTCGACATGGAGGTTCACCATGCTCGAGCTGGTCGGTGATCCGGGACCGCCGGTCGTTCGGGTCGTCTCTGCGACTACCATGAACCCGCCTGGGTGGCCGGGGGCTGCCCGAATGCGGGTCTGCACGAGCTCGCCTCCCAGCGTCTCGCGGTTGAAAACCTCCGCGATGCTCGCCAACGGAATGGTTGCCCAGCACGTCACCGTCGTCGCCGCAGAGAACGTTTGCTCGAGCTCGTTGGTGAGTGTGAATTGGAGCGTGGCAGATCCCGGACGCTGGCTCGCGAGGTCGAGCGCACAGGGAACGACGGTGATTGCGGTGGCGACTGTCGAGCCGGCACCGCCGAGTGGATCCGTCGCGCCGTCCGCGAGGTGATTCAGTATCCACGTGTCAGGACACGGAGTGTACTCAGCGCCGGATGGACACGCGGCTGCGCCCGCGTTGCCGAGACAGAGTACGGGGTCTTGGTTGTTGCTGTCCTCGCCGTGCAGCCCGATGGCGTTGTATGTGGCCACGTCTCCGCTGGTGAGATGCTGCAGCGTTGCCCGCCCGATGAGCGCGTTGCCGGGCACGGGGAACCCGCCGGAATCAACCTCGATGCACAGCAACTCGCCGCGGAAGTCGGGTGGCAGCGCGGGCACAGGGCCCGGATCCAATCCCGCGCCGTCGCAGTAGGGCGGTTGGCTCGGGTCGCAAGTGCCGTCGGTCTGATCATTGGGTCGGCCACGCGACGCGACCCAGTGCGTCGGCTGCACCGGAGTCAGCGCGAGGTCGAAATCGATCACTCCCCACAGGGGCGGATTGAGCGGGCCGACCGGTTGGCTCGGAAACACGGGTGCGCCGTTGATATAGAAGCAGCGTGCGTGCCTCTGGTTGCCGGACTGGTTGACGACTTGGATGACCGTGTCCCAGGTGCCGTCTGCGACCACCTTGGGGAAGACGATGAGCGCGGCGCTTTGCTCCGTGGTGACTTGCGCGCCCGCGGGGCCCGACACGCTCCACAGCAGCGGCGCCGCAATGAGCCATCTGGTGAGTGTTGTCCGTTGCATCGAACTCGCTCCCTTCTCGCGAGCCGATATCCGTCCCCCCGGACGTAACACCCGCTGCACGGTGTGTGACTTGTCGGCCGTGCCGCCCTGTCAGAATCTCAGGCTTGAGTGGCTGCGCCTGTACCATCCACGGTGAGGAGATGTCAATGGCGCTCGTTTCCCGCTCGTTTCCCGACCATCCCCGAAAGCAGGGCGACGAGGAAAGCTCCAACGATCGCGAAGACCGCCCAATGCCCGCCCGACGGATCGAGCTGACAGCTGCCGCCGCTCGACTGCGCCGCAGCCGTCGGTGTCGGGCTCGCCGTCGGCGTTGGTGGCGGTGATGCGCTGGCCGTCGGCGATGGTTCGACCACAAAGACGCCACCGTTAATGCTACCGACGCTCGGGAGCGGTACGCCGTTGGGATCGGTAAGAGTTACATGGCTGACATGGAGCGAGTAAAAGCTCGATGTAGCGGTCGAGGAAATCTTGATGGTGCAGCTGTACAGCTGGGCGCCGTCCGGAATGGGCGTGGAGAAGCTCTCTAACGACACGAGCACCGCACGGACCATCGTACAGGCGGCTCCACTGCACCCTTGCGGGAAGAAAGCGAAGGCCGTGCCGTTCTTATCGATCTCGGGGTTGACCGTACAAGCAGGCTTGGTGTTTGCCGTGGCTTCGATCGGCGTGTTGCCCGCGTCAAACGTGAGATCATTCTGCGTCTGCGCAATGGCGAAGCCGTTGGCCTGGAGCACCACCGGCACCGTCACCTCCTGCCCCGGGCTTCCACTCACGGGAACAGCAACGACGAAAGGGATGACCGGTGTGGGCATCGGCACGTCTGTTCGTACCAACACGACACCGTCTGTTCCGGTTGCGTCGGCCAGCGGGTCGCCATTCGGATCCCTGAGGATGATGCCACCGATCGTGAGCGGGTAGTCACCCGGCTGTGCCCCGGGCGAAATTTCGACCCTGCAGCTATACAAGAGCTCGCGATCAGGAATTGGATCAACGTTGCTGTTCGACAGGACTGTGGCGCGGACTGCGGTGCACGCAGCACCGGTGCAGCCGTGGGGCTGGAACTCAAACGACGACGCTTGCTTGTCGATTTCCAAATTGACGAGGCAGTAGGGCTTGCCTCCCGGGGTGGTAGCAAACCCCAAGGTGGCCCGATCGAATGCGATGTCATTTTGCGTTGCCGCCACTTGGCGGCCCGCCGTACGCAACGTGGCAGTGAACACGACCTCCGTGCCAGCCTTTCCAACAACACTCTCCAGCACAACCCGGGGGACTTCAGGTGCCGACGTAGTAGCTGAGTTGTCACTCACAAAGGTTCCGCACGCCGGGCGCGCGGCGATCTCCGCACGGAATAGCCCCACTGCGATGAACCCAATGACTGCACACCGATAGCTCATGACGGCAATCCCCATTCTCCAGCCCGATCTCCTAGGGCCTGCGGCCAGCGTCATTTCTATGGTCCGCTCCCCGTAGGGTCGCTCTGGGCTGCCAAGTCTGACAGGCTGCTAGAAGCTCGTCACGCCCCGCCACCCGCCGCGGTTCTCAGGCCCGGTTGCGGCCGGCAGATTCGGGCGCAGCGGAGACGGTTCCGGATGCTGCGGTTCCCGTCTGCCGCGTCGCGTTGGGTACGGCCGGAATTCGATATCACCTCTGGTGCACGGGTACGCTTCGCACTCGGCTTCTCGATGCACGCTTGAGTGCGACCTCCTCATACCCATCCGTCAGCGCACGGCTTCTACGAAAACCAAAGTGCCGGTGGCTGCGTCGCGCTGGAACACCGCGATCGCATCGTCGTCCAACCCTGCGTACACGTCTTTCCCGCCGGCGGTGCAACCGTTGAGCGCGTGATCCACCGCGACAACAATCTCGTCAATCGTCACGCTGCCGTCACCATTCGCATCTGCCGACGGGCATAGGGCGATCGGCACGCTGTCCATAGTGGCGATGTTGACGGCGAGGAGCAGCTCGTTGACCGTAACCACGTCGTCGCCGTTGCAATCGCCGCTGCACGTTTCGGCGTCTACTGCCCACGCGGGTGTGAATCCTAGCAAGCCCACCAACAATGCGGCCGGCAGCAATGCCGGGATTCGGCGGCGACAGACAGCGAGAGCTTTCCGATTCGAGCCTTTCATTGGCGATCCTCCTGCAACGGTTAGTTCGGACCCGCGCGGCAGCCGTTGAGCGCATTGCCGACGGCTGCGATGAGCTCGTCGATGCTCACGCTCCCGTCGCCGCTCTGATCCAAACTGGCGCAGCTGCTGATCGGGAACACGTCGAGGGAAATGTTGAGGCCGGTGATCAGCTCAATGACCGTGACCTGACCGCTGTGGTCGCAGTCGCCGGGACACGTGGCTGGTTGCGCGATGGTCCACACGCCGTTGGCGCAGGTGCCGGCATAGAGAACGGATGGGCCTTGCGGATCGACGACCAACGCGCTGACGCCAAGATTGCCGAGGCCGGTATTCAGCGGCCTCCACGTCGCGCCGCCGTTGGTGCTCTTGTAAACCCCCGCCGCCGTTCCGGCGTACAGCGTCGCCGGCGTGAACGGGTCGATGGCCAGGGAGCTGACGAATGCGACAGTGGCGAGTCCATTGTTCGCCGCACGCCAAGTGCCGGCGCCGTCCGTGCTCTTGAACACGCCCTCGTAGGACGCCGCGTAGATTGTGGTCGCTGTGAGCGGATCGATTGCCAGCGCGGTCACCACAAGGCCTCCGTCCAGGCCGACGCTGGCCGCGGTCCAGCTGATACCGGCATCAGTCGATTTGAAGATCGGGAAAATGTTCGCGGGACTGTTGTAGCCGCCGACGCCTGCATAGAGCGTGGCAGGTGTCATTGGGTCGACCGCCAGCGCATTCACTCCGGAGTCGGGAAAGAGTCCTACGTTTACGTGGCTCCATGTAGGGCCGCCATCGGTGCTCTTGAACAGACCCTCGTCCGATGTTCCGGCGTACACGGTGGTCGCGATGGTTGGGTCGACCGCGAAGACGATCGGGTCAAACACGGCGCCGGTATCAGACCAGCTGTCGCCACCGTTCGTGCTCGTGAAGACCCTGCTGTTTACGTTGGCGTACAAGGTCGTCGGGTTGGAAGGGGCGACCGCGATGGCGAGGATGTTGATGTCTGTGAGCCCGACATTGGCGTCGATCCAGAGCAGCCCGTTCGGGCTCTTGAATATCCCGCCGAACACGCCGGCATAGATCGTCGAGTTGGGTGTCGTAGCAGCGATGGCGACGGTGCGGACGTTCGCACTCGTCAACCCATTGTTGACCGGGACCCAGTTGCTGCCGCCATCGGTGCTCGTCAATACGCCAGCGGCGAAGGTTCCTGCAAACAGTGTACGTGGCGCCGTGACGGCCAGCGCGTGAACCAGTCGGGCCAGTTGTCCGACGATCACTGCTTCCCAATGTGCGCCGCCATCCGTGCTGCGGAACACGTCGCCGGGGCAATCTTCGCAGGTCGTGGAGCTGGTTGCATACAAGGTTCCTGGTGTCCCAGGGTCGATCGTGAGGCCAACGACGTAGGTTTCATCGAGACCTGTCACGGCAGGGTCCCAATGGCTCCCGGCGTCCGTACTCTTGAGGACACCGTTCGGCGTGCCGATATACACCGTGGCAGGGGCGCTGGCATCAATCACCGCGGCGTGCACGACGGTTTCGGCGGGTATGCCGTTGTTCACCGCGTGCCACGTGGTGGCACCGTCGGTGCTCGTGAAGACGCCGTCGAGCGTTCCGGCATACAGCGTTGCCGGATGGGTGGGATCAATGGCGAGCGACCGTATGTACGGACTGGTCAAGTCGGTATCAGCGGTGTGCCACGTCGCGCCACCATCTGTACTCTTCACGACGGCTTGCGCTTCACTACCCACATAAATCGTGGTGGGTGTGATCGGATCGAGCACGAGGGCATCGACATTGCCGCGACCGATCTGCAGCGCGCTCCAGCTGCGGCCACTGTCTGTGCTCTTGAAGACCCCGCGGCCATCCTCGTGGCCGTCGGCCACGGCGTAGAGCGTTGTAGGCGTCTTGGGATCGACGATGACCGCAAACACCACGCCGCTGCCGAGGTGGCCACCAGTGGGCGTCCAAGAGGCGGCGCCGTCGATGCTCTTGAAGACCCCGCCGCCGTTGGTGCCGACGTAGAGGATTCGCGCATCCGTCGGATCGACGGCCACGGCGCGGACCTCACCGCCCGCTGGACCCTCAGTGCTCCAGTAGTCTTGCGCTGCGGATGCGCTGCGCGCACTGACCACCACCGACAGCAGCATTGCTCGGGCGAGCCAGAGCGTCACTGTCCTTCTCTTCTGGCTGTTGCGACTTGTCGCGGACATGGTCTGGTCCTACAGCGCCGGGCACCCATTGAGAGCGAAGCTCATGGCGCCGATGAGCTCGTCGACGGTGACCGCCCCGTCACCGTTGACGTCGTAGGCGCTGCAGGCTTCCAGCGGTTGAGTCCCGAGCACGATATTCATCGCGGTGACCAGCTCGTCGATGGTGACGTGCTGGTCGCCATTGCAATCACCTTGGCAGGGAGTCGCCAGGCTGGACATCGGCAACGCCCACAGCTCGCGCCCAACAATCTTGTCGTCGGCGGCAAACAGCAACTTGTTACTTACCACTGTAAACGAGTCCGGTTGGGACGACAGCTCGTCGGCCGCGATGTCCTGTATCATCCGCGTGCCGTCGGGCGTGCCGTTGCTCTTCCACGGCTCCACGCCGTGCGTGCCGTCCGTGGCGGCGAAGATCAGCGTGCCGTTGACATTGGCGAGGCTCGACACCCACGAGCCGTCGGCCCCCGGATTGATGTCCGCGACGAGCACGGTTCCCACGCCGCTGCCATTGCTGCGCCACAGCTCGACG
>JBGQHM010000079.1:0-20337 GCA_041497995.1 Binatia bacterium
CATGTGCGCCGTCACCGCCGCGATCGCAGACCACGCGGCGGCGCGTACGGCGAGCCTGTTGCCGACACAACAACGGATCCGCGCGATCGGCAAGGAAGTCGATCTCGGTCTGTTTCCTACCGGCGTGGCCCTCAGCTCCGACGGACGACTCATGCTGGTCACCAACAACGGGTTCCTGTTTCAATCGCTGACCGTCGTCGACACCGACACGCTGCGCGTGAAAGACCAGCGGGTTGGTGCTGTGGGTATGAACGTGCTGTTCATCGGCGTGGCGCTGTCCCCCGACGGTCGCACGGGATACGCCTCCGGAAGCACCGAAGGCGCACACAACGACGTCATCTATCCCGTCACGATCACCGCGGGCCCGACGATTGCGCGCGCCGCCCCGATCCCACTGCCGCACGGTAGCTATCCGGCCGGCCTCGCCATGAGCAGAGATGGCAGCCGCCTGTACATCGCCGAAAACCTCGCCAACAAGCTTGGGGTGATGGACACGTACACCAACACGCTCATCGCGGAGATCCCCGTCGGCCGCCAACCCTGGGGCGTGGCGTTGCATCCGCTGCTGCCGCAAGCCTACGTCACCAACCGCGTCGACCGCACGGTCTCGGTGGTCGATACGCAGACCATGGCCGTGATCGCCACGGTGCCGACCGGCAACGGCCCAAACGCGGTGGCGGTGAGCCCCAGCGGCGCGAAGATCTTCATCGCCAACGCCAACAGCGACGACCTCACGGTGTTCGACGTCAATCTGCCGCAGAGCGCGCGCCGCATCTCGCTGCGCCCGTTCGAGGGAGCGCTGCCGGGCAGCAGTCCCAATGCGCTCGCCTTCGCACCAGACGGCTCGCGACTGTATGTCGCCAACGCCTGGGACAATGCCATCGTGGCTCTCTCACCTGATACTGAGCAGGTCATCGGCGCCATCCCCACCGGATGGTACCCCACCGCCATCGCCGTCAGCCCCGACAACAAGACGCTGTACGTGAGCAACATGAAAGGCGCACGCAGCTTCCCGCGCACACACAAGCGCCAGTCGCTCGATACCATGGTCAACTTGCAGTTCGGCGGCACCTACGGCGTCAAAGGGACGTTGTCGATCTTGCCGGTGCCCAGCGACCGGCAACTGATGCTGTTGGGGCGGCGGGTGCGCCAGAACAACGGCTTCGACACCGGCGTGCGACCGAGCAACACGCGCGCCGCCGACGCGCCGTGCTTTCCCATCCCCTGCAAGCCCGGCGATCCCACTCCCATCAAGCATGTCGTGCTGATCGTCCGCGAGAACAAGACGTATGACCAGGACCTGGGCGATCTGCCGCAGGGCGACGGCGCACCCTCACTCGTCCTGTACGGCCGCGACGTGACCCCGAACCTGCACAAGCTGGTGGAAGAGTTCGTCCTGATGGATCACTTTTACGCCGACAGCGAGAAGAGCGAGCCGGGACATCAATGGACCACCGCATCCATCGACACCGACTACGTCGAAAAGACGTGGCCGTCGACAAGCAACGACGGGCGGCCGGACGACATTGGCGTCCACGCCGAGGCGAACTACGTACTGCCGGTCGCCGCACCGGAGGGTGGCTACTGGTTTGACAATTGCCACGACCACGGGGTGAGCTTCCGCATCTACGGCGAGTTCGTGCGCGCCGACGACGACGGCCAGCCCTTCGAGTACTGGTTGGCCAATCGAGCGCCTGGATATCCAATCTTCAACCTCGACATTCCCGACCAGTACCGCTTCGAGGTGTGGAAGCAGGAGTTCGATGAGCAGGTTCAGAGCGGCACCTTCCCGCAGTTCACATACATGACCGTGCCCAACGACCATACGAAAGGCACCGGGACCGGCGTGCCTGATCCGCGCTCGTTCGTGGCGGACAACGACCTCGCCACCGGCAAAATCGTCGAAGCGATTGCCAACAGCTCCGTGTGGCCCGAGACCGCGATCTTCATCCTCGAGGACGATCCGCAATCCGGCGCCGATCACATCGATTCACATCGGACTATTGGTGCGGTGGTTAGTCCCTACACCCGCCGCCACTACGTCACGCATACGCGCTTCGACATAGCGAGCATGCACCGCACCATGGAGCTGATTCTCGGCCTGCCGCCGATGAGCCAGTTCGACCAGATGGCCATCCCGATGCGCGAGCTGTTCACCCACACGCCGGATACGGCGCCCTACACGGCGCTCCCTACGAGCTTTCCGTATACGACGGCGCACGCCAACCGCGGCGCGGCGCTCTCCGCGCAATTCGACTGGAGCGCCCCCGACCGCATTCCGGACGAGTTGTTGAACCAGCTCTTGTGGGACTACCTCAAGGGCGCCGACGCCGAGCCGTAGAACAGCGGCCTGTCGGACTTGGCAACCCCCAGCGACCCATCGGGGAGCGGGCCACAAAATGACGCTGGCCGCAGGCCCTAGTGGGATTCGGCGCGGATGGCGTTCAGTTCCTCGCGGGCAATGGCGAACTCCGGCCGTAGCTGTAGCGCCGCTTCCAGCTGGTGTATCGCCTCGTCAGTACGCCCGAGACGCCGCAAGGCGAAGGCGAAATTGTAGCGCGCCTCCGCCCAGTCGGGGTGCCGCTTCACGACGACGGCGAACGCAGCCGCCGCCTCACCGGTGCGGCCCAGCTCCAAGAAGCAACGACCGATGTCGTGACGCGCTGCGTCCATCTCGGGATCGCCTTGCAGCGCTTGTCGGTACTCCACCAGCGCCGCTTGCGGGTTGTCGGTCGCCAGCAGGACATTCGCGAGCCGGTAGTGGTACGCGGCGGCGTCCTGCAGGCGCAACGCTTGCCGGTATTCCTGCTCAGCTCCCGCGTAGTTGCCTTGGCCTTCCAACACGACTCCCAGGTTCTTGTGGAACTCGGCATCGCCCGGCCGCACGGCCAGCGCGTGCCGGCAATGCGCTTCCGCGCCCTGCAGGTCCCCGCGGCGGTAGAGGATGAGCCCGAGGTTGGTGTGTGCCTCGGGATCGTCGGGTGCGGCCGCCAGCGCGCTGCGCAGCTGCGCGGCCGCTTCGTCTAAACGCCCCGCGTCGATCAACGCGAGGCCCAGGTTGCTGTGCGCGACGACAGCGCCTGGGTTGCGACTCAGCACCTCGGTCCAAAGGGTCACCGAATCGCGCCAGACCGCGATTTGTTGGACCGTCAGCCCGATCAAGCACGCCACCGCAACCGCGGTCACGACACTTACGACACGGCCGAGGACCGCGCGCCGCCGATCGACGGCGAGCACCACCGCGAGCAGCAGACCGACCGACGCGAGGTAGACATTCCGATCGGCGACGAAGCTGTACTCGTTGAATCCGTACGGCCGCAATCCCAACACCGGCAGCAACATGCAGACGAAGAAGGACAGCCCCCAGCGTTCACGCCAGTCTCCGACCCAACGCCACGCAACGAAGCAAGCGGCGCCGAGCCCGACGAGCGCCAACCACCACCACCCCACAGCGCTGGACACATCCCAGCGCGGATACACCGGCATGAGATTCCACGGCACGATGAGCTTGCCCGCATAGAACCACAGACACGCCGCTGCCAGCAGCGGGCGCTCCGCCAGCGATACCGTCAGCGGGCTGCTCTCGGCACCCAGCGTTGCAACGCCCGCCAGTGCCGCGAGCATCAGCAGCGGCGTGACACGATACACGCTCGCCCGTGTGAAGCGGCCGTCGCGGAAGCGATCAAGCAGGAGGAGCGACAGCGGGAGCACGACCATCGCGGTCTTGCTGAGCAGAGCGCAGAGAAACGCAGCGACCGCAAACAGGTGCGCCGCTCGGCGACCAGACTGCGTGTAGCGAAGGTAGGCGAGGAGCGTCAGCAAGGCGAAGAAGGTGCTGAGGACGTTCTTGCGCTCGGTCACCCACGCAACCGACTCGACCTGCATGGGGTGCAGACCGAACAACGCGGCGGTCACGCCCGCCGCCCACGGCGACGCACCGAGCGCCAAGACCAGGGCGAACACCAACGCAGTGTTCACCGCATGCAGGGCGAGATTCGTGACGTGATAGCCGGCCGGTACCGGCCCCCACACCCTGTATTCGAGCCAGTACGAGGTGAACACCAGCGGGTAGTTCGGAAAGTGTTCTGGCAGCTCCGTCGTCGACCAGATGTGGCGCAGTCCGTCGGGAGCTCGCACGGCATCGTTGTTGACCACGTAGATGTCGTCGTCCCAGTTAACGAACCCATTGCGCAGCACAGGCAGGTACGCGAGGACCACAAGTGCTACCACCAGGACAGCAATGAGAGCGGGCCGGACGCCACTCGGTTGGTCGGCCGGCTTGCTGTTGGGGGCCAGGGTGTACAACGCCTTCGGCGTACCACCGCGCCGCGGGGCGGGTCAATCATGGAACGCGCTGGAGCGCGCTGGGATGGACAAGCCGGAGGTTGACTATGTATCGGGCGCGGGCGCCACTTTCTTCTGCAAGATGACCACCCGCGTCTGCCCCGGGCAGTGACAGACCGTGTACTCGGCGAGCGGGATATCAAACGCCTGTCGCGCCTCGTAGTATTGCTGAAAGTACTGAAATGTGGGCGACTCGGCGAACCACGAAGGAAAGACCGCGAGCCAGTCAACCGCGTCGCGGTCGCTCAGGTGCTCGAACGCAACGTCGGCACTGTTCAGACCCATCAGGTCGAGCGTCCATCGCCCACCGATGTAGCGAATCGCGCCCGCGTCGTTCACACCCACATGCGCGTCGGTGGGTGTGTGGTCACGGATCCACTCACCCGCCCGCACGTTGATCAGATGGATCGCACGCGAGTCGCTCGCCAGTTGGCTACGCCGGTTTGCGAAGGACTCGACGATGCGCGGTGCGCCGCCGGCCATCCAGCACACCGTCACGGCACCTAACCCACCCAGGCACCACCGCGCAGCGCTCAATTCTGTCGTGCTGCGGCGGATCGCCGCACGTCCGACGTCGCGTGCCGCGGCAAGCATGATCCCGCAGGCGATACAGAACGCGGCCGTCAGAATCAGCGACGCCGGATCGATCCACCGCGTCCAGTAGTAGCCCGTTGGAAACACGGGACGCGTACCGCCTACACCGACGGCGTACAGCACTGGCGCGAACACGAGGTACCACCAGAGCCCCAGGGCTTTGAAGTCGCGCCGCGCCATCGCCCAGCCCGAAAGCACAGCGAGTCCGAAGACGAAGACGCCGAGTCCGGCATAGCCGTACTGGGTCAGAATCTCCCACGTCCGTTCCACCTCCTGCCGCCCGAGATGGAACGGCGTCGCCTTCAGGTAGAACGTCGTCGGGAGCCAATGACCATTGGCCATGTGGCAGAACAGACTCCACACGGCGAGCGGCGCAAACGCCAACAGCCACTCGCAATGGTCCGCGGCGGTGGGCCGCTGTCGTCGGCCGAGCCACCACAATCCGACCAGCCACAACGGAAGCAAAATGGTCGCTTCCGGCCGACACACTGGAGCGAGGCTGAACCAAGCGAGCGACCGCCCGCGCTGCCGCGCCATGTAGGCCCGCGTGCCGCACAGCCAGACGGCCACCAGCAGCACGTTCTCCATCCCCGACAGGGTCGAGAAGAGCAGACGCGGATCCACGCCGAACAGCACGCCCGCGATCGCGCCGGCCGATCGCGAGCCTGCCACGTCCTGCGCGATGCGCACGACCGCGTAGAGCGCGACGCATCCCAGCAACAACGCGATCGCCTTTACGGCGAGCACGACGGCATCGACGCCGCGGGGATCGAGCCAATGAGCGGGCGCACTAACTATTGCCCACAACGGACTGGTCGAGCCCGCCTCCTGCGGCCCCTCGTGGTTGTATTGGAAGGCGTGACCGTAGGCGAAGGACTGTGAATAGACGCGGTGGATCCACGCATCATCGAGGGGAAAGTCATGACGTGAATAGGGTGACGCGAGGGCAAACGAGAGGACAGCGGCGGCGTAGACGCAAACGGGCAACAACCAGGACAGCCCGCTGGTACTCAGCATGCGCGGCCCAGCCGGCAGCGCATGCAGCTTTGACGGCACTGTCCCACTCACCGCGCGCGCAGCCACGGCGTGCGGTATCGCGCCCTGGGAGCACCCTGTCAAGCAATGACGGCAGCGCACGCCCGCTTCCTGCACAACGGCAATGTTCTGTGGTATTTGGTCCCCCGCATGCACGGAAAGCGAATGACCATCTTCCTCGGGGAGAGCGACCAGTGGCACCACCGGCCGCTCTACATGGCGATCCTCGAACACTTGAAGACGGCGGGCTGCGCCGGAGCCACGGTGACGCGCGGCATCGCCGGCTTCGGAGCGCAGTCGCAGATCAAGACGGCGAACATTCTCACGCTGTCCGTGGATCTGCCGGTGGTCATCACGGCGATCGATGCGGCCGAGAAGATCGAGCGCGTGTTGCCGGAAATCTCGACGATGCTCGGCGCCGGGCTCATCGTCGTCGACGACACCGAGGTCTATTTCCACTCGGCGGCATTTCGCGGCGGCTTTCCCGACTTACAGGTCGGCGACGTGATGAGTACGGAGCCCGAAGCTGTGACGCCCGACACGCCGATCGCCGACGTGGTCGAGCGCCTGGTGAGTCGCGACTACACGGCGCTGCCCGTCGTGGACGGCGCCGGTCAAGTGATCGGCGTGATCGGCGATACCGATCTCTTGCGCGCTGGGCTCACCGGCGTGAGCGTCAGTGTCCATAAGGTCATCGGACCTGACCTCGTGCGCGAACAACTCAGCGCGCTCAAGTCTGCCGGCACTACTGTACGGCAAGCCATGACGACGCCGGCGGTGACAATCGTACGCACCCTACCGTTAGCCGACGCGGCGCATCTGATGCACGCCCGCAACCTGAAGCGGCTGCCGGTTGTCGACGACAGCGGGAAGCTGGTGGGCGTGCTCGGCCGGCTGGACGTCCTGCGAAGCGTGGCAACTGGCTACACGCGGCGCACGACCGCGCACTCCGTCCCGTTGCCGCAGGCGCATCGAACCGTTACCCAGATCATGGAACAGCAGGTGCCAACCGTCGCCGAGTCCGCACCCCTGGCCGACGTAGTTGGGAAGCTGCTCGACTCCGCCGTCAAGCGTGTCGTCGTGCTGGATGATGCCGGCAAGCTCGCCGGCATCATCACCGACACCGACATCGTTGGGCGCGTCGATCCGGCGCAGCGGCCCGGCCTGTTGACGTTGCTCCGCAGCCGCTGGAGTGCGGAGGCGCACCGGCAGGTGCAACGGGCCTACGGCCAGCGCGCGGCTGACGTCATGACCCGCCCGGTGATCACCGTACGCGACACGGCCTCGGCTATCGACGCGCTGACGTTGACGGTCGAGCGTCATATCAAGCGGCTCCCGGTGATCGACGCGGAGGGACACGTGGTCGGCATGGTCTCACGCCCCGCGCTGCTTGCTGCGGCTCTTGAACTCTAGGGCGCCGGCACCACAACATGAAGGAGGTACTCTGGGTCGGGCTCGGCGGCTTCATCGGCGCCAACGCCCGCTACCTACTCGGCGCGTGGGTCGCGGCGCGCTTCGGCGCAACGTTTCCCTACGGCACCTTCGTGATCAACGTCACGGGGAGTTTCGTGCTCGGCGTCATCATGGGGCTGCTCGATGCGCATGTCCTTGCCCCGGCGGTACGCTTGTCGTTGGCGATCGGTTTTGTCGGCGCGTACACCACGTTCTCGACGTTCACCTACGAGACCTTGCGGCTGATCGAAAACGGGAGCCTGCTGCTCGCCACGGCGAACGTCGTCGGCAGCGTCGTTGTCGGCATGCTCGCGGCGGTGGCCGGACTGGCCGCCGGCCGCGCTTTCTAACGCTGCGGTGCGTCATGGCGCTCACGCTCTACAGCATCGGCCACTCGAACCGTCCGCTCGACCAGTTCATCGCGTTGGTCGCGGCGCACAATATCGAGGGAATCGCGGATGTCCGTGCCTTCCCGGCGTCGCGGCGCTGGCCGCACTTCAATCGCGCACCGCTCGCACAGGCATTGGACACACACGCGGTACGCTACGACTGGATTCCCGCCCTCGGCGGCCGGCGGCACACGGGGCTGCCTGAGTCACCGCATACCGCCTGGACCGTCGCCGCGTTCCGCAACTATGCCGACTACACCGAAACCGAGGAATTCGCGCGTGGGCTCGATGAGCTCCTCGCCGCTGCGCACCAACGCCGCACGGCGTTCATGTGCGCCGAGGCGCTGCACTGGCAATGCCACCGCCGCCTGATTGCCGACCGACTCGTCGTGATGGGGCACAGAGTTTTACATATCCAGAGCGCTACCCGAGCCGCCGAGCATCGGTTGCCGGAGTTCGCCCGGGTCGTCGACGGCCGCATCATCTACGACCGCGGCACGCAATGGGAGCTGGTGTAGCTCGCAAACAGCCGGTTGGCTGCAGTTGGGGGCAGTGTGCTAACCTCCGCACATGTTCGAAGACACGCGCGGGTTCCGGCGACAACCTCGGGGTGGCGACCCCGCGCGCCAGGTCCGAGATGAACGATGACCTCGACACATCAACCACGGACGACCCGCCTTCCAATCAGCCACGAGAAACTCGCTGAGTTCTGCCGGCGCTGGAAAGTTGCGGAGCTGGCGCTGTTCGGCTCCGCCCTCCGGAGTGATTTCACACGGGCGAGCGACGTGGACCTGCTGGTAACGTTCGAGCCGGAGGCGGACTGGAGCCTGCTCGACCACGTGGCGATGGAAGACGAGCTATCGGCGATGCTTGGCCGCAAGGTGGATCTGGTGAGCCGCCGAGCAATCGAACGCAGCGCGAACTGGATCCGCCGCAAGGCGATTCTGGAAACCGCGGAACCTCTGTATGTCGCGCGATGACGCCGTCGTTCTGGATATTTTGAAGGCTGCCCGGCTGGCAGTGGCGTTCAAAGGAGACTTGGACAAGGTCTTTCTGATCGATGCCAAGACGCAATCAGCAATCGTGCATCAACTCCTCGTTCTCGGGGAGGCAGCGAAACGGCTGTCTGACGCGTTCCGGGTGCAGCACGCTCAGATTCCTTGGAAGATGATTGCCGGAATGCGCGACAAGCTGATCCACGAATACGACGACGTGGATTTGGAAGAGGTGTGGAAGACCATCACCGCTGATCTTCCCCCTGTAATCGCCACGCTCGCTCCCCTTGCTACGTCCGAAAACGCGTAAGTCGGAGAGCCGACCGCTAGACCCAAAGTCCAATTTCCAGACGCGACCCCAATCTCTCGACTCGCGCGAGCATCGGTTGCCGGAGTTCGCCCGGGTCGTCGACGGCCGCATCATCTACGACCGCGGCACGCAATGGGAGCTGGTGTGATCGGCGTTCCCCACTCCGCTCCCTAACGGTCCGGGCTGGCTACATGCCAGAGCAGCCGCCGGCACAATGTCCGCGTGCGATACACGAGCGAATCAACTCTTCGGCCGGGGACGCGTGATTGACCGGGAGCCCGCTGGGACGCCTCCGGGGCGGACGATGTGCACGAATCCGAGGTGTGCCGATTCAGACGACCAGCCATCGCCAACTCGCCGACCAGTGCGTGTCGTTGCGGCTCGCCGCACACCGAGAACGCGTCCCCGGTACGCAGCACGTCTTTGACGAATGCGATCGATGTCTCCAACCCACGGTCTGATTGGGCGCGGTACGCCGCCGCCTGCACGAGTAACCGATTTCGTCTCGTTGACAAGCGCGCCGCGCGCAGCGTAGAGCGGAGGCGGCTTTTCCACACGGAGGTGACAGCGATGCTCTATCTGATCACCAACTGGTTCTTGAGCGCCCTCAGCATCGTCATCGTCGCGCAGCTGATTCCGGGATTCCAGGTGCGCGGGTTCGGCACCGCATTGATCGCAGCGGTGGTCATCGGCTTGGTCAACGCGACCATCGGCCTCTTCGTGAAGCTGCTGACGCTGCCGCTGACGATCGTGACCTTCGGGCTGTTCCTGTTCGTGGTCAACGCGCTCATGCTGCTGTTCGCGTCGGCATTGGTCCCCGGCTTTGTCGTGGCCGGGTTTCTGCCGGCGTTCTTCGGCGCGGTGGTTCTGATGATCATCAACACGGTGCTGCGCCAGCTCGTCTTCGGCGTGTAGGGCCTGCGGCCGGCGTCACTTCTGTGGCCCGCTCCCGTTGTCGCTCCTGGCTGCCAAGTCCGACAGGCTGGCAGCTAGGGGCGTACCTTGTGTGCTTACGTCGCGGGGCAACCACTCAGGGTGTTACCAACCGCGATGATAATCTCGACGACGGTGATCTGCCCGTCACCGTTCACGTCGCCCGCGGTGCAGGCGGTCACGGGCGTACTCTCCAGGGCGATGTTTACCATGATGACGATGTCGGTAATGGTCACGTCGCCCGAATGGTCGCAATCACCGGTGCATACCGGCGGTGTTGGCGACGGGGTGGGTGACTCGGTCTGCGTCACGGTCGCCGTGGCCGTTGGCACAGGCGTGTGACTGGCCGTTGGGGTTCCAGTTGCGGTCGCTACCTCCAGGGTGGGCGTCGGCGTCGGTACCTGTGTGGCAGTCACGGTGTCGGTTGCGGTGGGACTGGGGATTGTGGTCGCTGTCGCTGTCGAAGTCACGGCGAGCGTCGGCGTTCCCGTGGGTGTCACCGTTGCGGTGGTCGAGGGTGCTTCCGTCCCAGTCGTCGTCGGCGGCGGTAGCGTTGGCGTGAGCGTCGGCGACGCAGATGGGCTGTGCGTGTTGGTTGGAGGAGCTGTTGCCGTCGCGGTTTGAGTTGTCGTGTCCGTAGGCACAGCGGTCGCCGGCGTCGCGGTTACCGTCGGTGTCGGTAGCACAGGTGTGTGCGTTGCCGTGCTGGTCGCGGTGAGCGTCGGTGTGCTCGTACCCGTGCGTGTGACGGTGGGCGTTGGTGTCGCGGTGGTGGTAACGCTGGCGGTCGGTGTCACGGTGAAGACCATGCATTGTCCACTGGCGCCGTCACAGGTGGCACCGAAGACCACCACGTTACTCCCGCAGCCGCCGGTAGCCGGTCCGCACAATGCTGCGCTGCTCTGGCAACAGTCTGCGGGTCCGGGCGTACGCGTGGGCGGCGGCACGACCACTACGATGGCACCGCTGCTGCCAATCGGGCTCGGCAGCGGTTGACCATTCGGGTCTTCCAAGACGACCCCGCTGATGGTGAGCAGATATTGCCCGGCCCCCGCGTTCGCGGCGACGTTGACCTTGCACGTGTACAGCACCGACCCGTCGGGAATTGGGTTCGTGTTCATCGTGGAGAGTACCGCGGCGTGTACGGATGTGCACGCTGCCCCGCTACATCCACCCGGCTGGAACGCGAAGGACGCGGCCTCCTTGAGAAGCTGGGCATTGACGGTGCAGTCGGGGGCGGCGTTGGGCAGGGCGGCGATGGGCGCGTTGGCGGCGTCGAAGGCGATATCGTTCTGTGTCCGTGCGACGCTCGCCCCCTTCGTGCTGAGCGTGGCCGTGAAGACGACTTGCTCGCCCGGATGTCCGTTGACCTTGCTCAGACTGATGGAGCCGCCCACAGGTGTGCCGGTTGGTGTGGGAGTGTTGGGGGTCGCCTGCGGCGGCGTGTTGGTGGCCGTTCCGGTGGCACTTGCCGTCGGTGTTGGCAACACCGGACCGGCCACCTCATATGCGCCGATGTCGCAGAGGTAGAGTCCGTCGTTGTTCCCGTCGGCGGGTCGCAGCTGACCGCGCTGGTCGGTGGGCGGGCAGTTGACGTTGTCGCCGGCGTCAATGGCCGGGCTGCTCGGCTGCAGGGGGAGGACGAAGGTCGATCCGGTGTCGAGCAGGGAGCCGAGCTTGGGATCTTTGTTTTGCAAGTCGCCCATCCCCGAGAAGAGACACGTGGTGCCGCTGTCGAGGTTGTGGCCGAGCGACGCAACCTCGCCGCCGGCGCACGTACTGCCCGTGAGGCTGTTGGCGACGATCGTGTTGACCGCTTGTGCGCTTCCGAAATTGTCGAGGCCGCCGCCCTGCGTGGCCGCGTTACCGCTGACGGTGACGTTGACCAGTTGCAACGAGCCGCCAACGTTGGCGATCCCGCCACCACGTGCGCTGGCGCCGTTGAGGGTAACGGTGACATTGGTGAGTTGCGCGGCCCCGCCGCTGCGGATGGCGAGGCCGCCGCCGTCGACAGTCGCGGTGTTGGCTTTGATGGTCGCGAGGGTGAGCGTGAGTGTGCCAGCAGTGCGGATTCCGCCGCCCGATCCGTCGGCGCCGTTGGCGAAACCGTTTTGAATCGTCAGCCGCGAGAGCGTCGCGGTAGCCGGGGCGATGATATCGAACACCCGGTCGATGCCTCCGGCGCTGACGATTGTTTGGCCGTTCGTCGCGCCCGTGATGGTCAGGTCGCCGGTGATGTCGAGGTCGCCGGTCGCCGCCGCGTCTTCACCTGCACCCGCCGTTGAAAGCGAATACATCCCAGCGGGGAGCGTGATGCTGTCTGCGCCGATCAACGCATTGGTTTCCTGAATCGCCGCACGCAAGGTGCAGGTCGCTGCGGCCGTCGCGCACACGCCGTCGCCCGGCGTTGCGTCTACGGCATCGGCGGTGCTGGTGATGATGAAGGTCGCCGCGCGCGCCTCGGCGACTGCGGCAAGGCTTAGTGCGGATACGGCTATGAAGAGGCGCACCAGTCGCATCATCCGGCATTACGTCCGGCGCGCAGCATACGGCAGCGCGCGTGTCGGCGGCAAGAGCGGCGTGCAGTACGCGGTTATGGCGCCGCGGCCCCTTGGGACGTCGGGCACCCGTCCAATGAGTTGTTTACCGCGACCAAGACCTCATCAACCGTGATGACGCCGTCGCCGTGGATGTCGCCGGCGGGGCAGGCGGTCACCGGCGTGGTCCCGAGCGCGATGTTTATCATCGTCATGAGGTCAACGATCGTCACCTCGCCGGTCCCCTTGCAGTCGCCGGCGCATGGCTGCGGTGTGGCCGTCGCTGTCGGTGTCACGCTCGGTGTCGCGGTCACCGTCGCGGTGCGCGTTGCCGTCGCTGTCGGCGTTGGGGTTGCGGACGGCGTGACCGTAGGCGTCGGCACGGCGGTGTCAGTAGAGGTGGCGGTAGCGGTGGCCGTTGGAGCTAGTGTTGGTGTGTCTGTGGCTGTGCTCGTCGGCGTGACAGTCGCGGTTGCTGTGGGTGTTACGGTGGTCGTGCTGGTCAGCGTTGGTATCGCTGTCGGGGTCAGTGTTGGTGTTGCTGTGGGCGTCGCTGTCTGGGTGTTCGTTGCTGTAGCGGTCGCGGTGCCGGTTGGCGTGCCGCTGGGAGACGCGGTCGGCGTGTGACTCGGCGTGGGAGTGGACGTCGGGGTCGGAGTCGAGGTGGCTGTGTCGGTAGGCGTGTGTGTCGGCGAAGCCGTCGGCGTCTCAGTCGCTGTCGCCGTGGGACTAATCGTGGCGGTTGGGCTCGGTGTCAGCGTCGGTGTAGCTGTACTGGTGGGCGACGGCGTCGGCGACGCTGTGGGAGTGTCGGTGTGGGTCACGGTGGCGGTCGGTGTTGGTGTCGGGGTGGTAGTCGGTGTGGCAGTGGCTGTCGGGGTCGGCGTAGATGTCGGCGTCGAGCTCGGTGAAGCCGTGGGTGTCTGAGTGGACGTTGGCGTCGGCGTTGCCGTGGGCGTTGGTGTTGGAGTGCTCGTGGGGGTGGGCGAGAGGGTCGCCGTGCGGGTGACCGTCGGGCTGTTCGTCGCGGTCGGCGTGGGAGTCGTTGTTCGGGTCGTCGTCGGCGTAGCGCTCGACGTGGCGGTTGGGCTGCTGGTTGCGGTTGGCGAACGGGTGAGGGTCGACGTCGGCGTGGCCGTCCGGGTCAAGGTGGGCGATGCCGTGACACTCGGGGTGCTGGTCGGGCTCGCCGTTCTGGTCGGAGTGGGGGTCACGGAGGGCGTCGCCGTGTGAGTTGCCGTCCTGGTGGATGTCGCTGTCGGCGTACTCGTCGCAGTAGCCGTGCCCGTGGCTGTCCGGCTTGCCGTAGCCGTCGATGTAGGGGTCGACGTGGCAGTGGGGGTCCGCGTAGGAGTCCCCGTCGCGGTGTGGGTTGGCGTCGAGGTTGCGGTTGCGGTGGTTGTTGGCGTCCGCGTCGCTGTGGCGCTTGGCGTTGCCGTGGCGGTCTGCGTCGGTGTGGCGGTCGGAGTGCGTGTTGCCGTGTCGGTGGCAGTGGGCGTCACCGTTGGCGTGCTGCTCCGCGTCGCCGTCGGGGTGGTGGTGAACGTCGCTGTCGTGGTGGGTGTCTGCGTCGCAGTGGGCGTGTTCGTCGATGTGGCCGTGGGTGTCGGCGTGACGGTGGCGGTGTTGGTCACGGTCGGCGTGCGGGTGGACGTGGGAGTCTGAGTCGCCGTCCGTGTGGGTGTCTGGGTCACCGTCGGTGTGTTCGTCGATGTTGGCGTTACCGTCGATGTCGGCGTTGCCGTCGGGGTCTGCGTCGCGGTTGGAGTAGCGCTTGGCGTCACGGTTGACGTTCGGGTGACGGTGGCAGTGTTGGTTGCTGTCGGCGTACGGGTGGACGTCGGCGTGACCGTGGGCGTGACGGTTATCGTGCTCGTCGGTGTGCGAGTCGGGGTGATGGTTGCCGTCGGGGTAATCGTAAACGTTGGCGTCGCTACGCAACCGGTCACGGGGTTACACGCTCCGGCGCACGCGGTATCCATGCGTTGGCAGAGGCCGCCGACGCACATGAAGGTCGTGCACGCATTGCTCGTACCGCAATCATTGGCCGTCAGGCACGCGGGAGTATTGGTTGGGGTCTGAGTAGGGGTCCTGGTCGACGTCGGTGTCTGCGTGGGCGTCCTTGTCGGTGTGGGTGTGTTCGTCGCCGTGGCGGTTGGGGTGCTCGTCGGAGTGATGGTTCCCGTGGGCGTCACGGTGGGAGTTGCTGTCGGCACACAACCGATGGCCGGATTGCAGGCCCCGGGACAGGCGGTATCCATACGCACGCAGGTGCCACTCACGCACATGAACATCGTGCACGCATCGCTCGTGCCGCAGTCATTGGCTATGACACAGCCGGGTGTAGTCGTCGCGGTCTGAGTGGCGGTCCGCGTCGGTGTTTGCGAATTTGTGGGCGTTCGCGTCGGTGTGATGGTTGGTGAGCCGGTGAGCGTACTTGTTGGTGTGGTCGTCGGTGTGGCCGTCGCCACGCATCCCGTGACTACGTCGCACATCCCCGGACAGACCGTATCGGTGCGTTGGCATACGCTGCCGACGCACGCGAACTGTGTGCATGCGTTACTTGCGGGGCAGTCGGCGTTCGTTGTGCATGGTTGTGCAAACGCCTGCCGCGGCACGCTGGCGCACAGCGCGAAGATGCCAAGCACTAGCAGGCCGGCGACGACCGCTGCTGGAGCGCAACCGCTCCGCAAGGCCTGCCAGCATGATTTTCGCAGCTCTGACCTATCAGTATAGGCTGGGGTCATCGCGCGAGATCCATTTGCGGGGACATAGTCTATGCGCAGCGGTCTACTACAACCAGAGGCGCGATGACAAGGAAAAAACTTGCAAGGTCATCAAATAAACCGGGGCCTGTGCGTGGATTGTGCCCAGGCCGCGATTCCAGTACCTGAGTTGCCGCGGCTGAAATGGGGGGGGAACAGCACCCTGCGGGCGCTTGGGTTGGTGAGATGAACACATCCACGTATGACGTTGCGGTGCTCGGCGGGGGCATCGTCGGACTGGCCACCGCGCTGGCGTTGGCGGAGGGCTTCCCGCGTCGCACCGTGGCGATTGTGGAGAAGGAGCCGCAGCTGGCACGCCACCAGACCGGGCACAACAGCGGCGTCATCCATGCTGGCATCTACTACAAGCCGGGTTCGTATAAGGCGCAGCTGTGCGTCGAGGGCGTGCGCTTGATGAAGGCGTTCTGCGAGGCCAACGCCGTGCCTTACGAGAACTGCGGCAAGGTGATAGTCGCCACCACCGAGGAGGAGCTCCCGCGGCTGCAGATGCTCTACGAGCGTGGCACCGCCAACGGCGTGCAGGGGCTGCGCATGATGGACCCGACCGAGCTGCGCGAGATCGAGCCGCACGCGCGCGCCGTACGCGCGCTGCACTCACCGCATACGGCAATCGTCGATTACAGCGCCGTCGCAGCTGCCATGGCTGCGCAGCTCGAACGACGCGGCGTGCAGCTGCTCACCGGGGCCGCGGTGCGGGCGATCACCCGCCGGAGCGATGGGCTCTACCTCGAAACCGGCCGCGGGACGGTGCAGGCGCACAACCTGGTCAACTGCGCTGGGCTGTATGCCGACACCGTCGCACGCTTGATGGGCGTGCAGCCGCAGGTGCGGATCATCCCGTTTCGTGGCGAGTACTACACCCTGCGCCCCGAGCGCCACGTTGTGCGCGGCCTCGTCTACCCGGTGCCGGACCCGGAGTTCCCGTTCCTCGGTGTTCACTTCACGAAACGCATCAGCGGCGAAATGGAGGCGGGGCCGAACGCGGTGCTGGCGTTTGCACGTGAAGGATACCGGATGCGCACGATCAATATTCCCGAACTCCTCGGCGTCCTCGGTTACCGCGGCTTCTGGGCGATGGCCGCGAAGTACTGGCGCACCGGCTCCTACGAGTTCTACCGTTCGCTCAGCAAGCACGCCTTTGTGCGTGCCCTGCAGCGCCTCGTTCCCGACGTGCGCGCGGACGACCTTGCGCCGGGCGGGGCCGGCGTCCGTGCACAAGCGGTGACGGGCGACGGTGCCCTGGTCGACGATTTCAAGATCACCGAGACGGCAAACGCCATTCACGTGCTGAACGCCCCTTCGCCGGCAGCAACCGCGTCACTGGCGATTGGCAAGCACATCGCCGCGTTGGCAGGGAAGTCGTTCGGGCTGGAGCGATGATCCGTCTTGCTTGACGGCGTTCGAGCGGTCGTGTCTAGTCGGACGGCGACGCTGAGGACTCTGACCACGATGCCCCAACACGATTCGCACTACATACCGGCAGCGGGGCACGACCTCTTTCTTCCCCTCTACGATCCCGTGCTCCGTCTCCTCATGCGCGAGAGCACGTTCCGGCAAAGGTTTCTCGAGCAGGCGGACATCCATCCTCATCATCGCGTCCTCGATCTCGGCTGCGGCACGGGAACGATGGCCATTCTCGTTCGCCAGCGGAGGCCGGAGTCCACGGTAGTGGGTGTCGATGGAGATCCGAAGGTTCTCAAAGTCGCCCGCGCAAAGGCCGCCAAGGCTTCTCTCTCTATCCAGTTCGATGAGTCGCTCGCAGAGCGGCTTCCGTATCCCGATGCGAGCTTCGACCGAGTCCTCTCGTCGCTGGTTCTCCACCACCTCACGCGCGACGAGAAGCTTGGCGCACTGCGCGAAGTGCACCGCGTCCTCAAGCCGGGCGGCTGCTTCCATCTCGCAGACTTCGGTCCACCCGTCGGCTGGTATGCAAGTGTCCTCGCCCGCGTCATACCCAGCGGCGAGCGGCTCCGTGAGAATTTGGAAGGGTGTCTTCCTCAAGTCATGGCGGAAGCTGGGTTCCAGGAGATCAAGGATCGGGGCTTCCACAGCACGCCGTTCGGAACGGTCGCGCTGCTGTCCGCATCCGTGCGCGTCGGGTAGGCAGCCGCAGTGCTCGCCCGGGCTCTCCAAGACGTAAGCGTCGTGCTTCTGGGTCTGCTTGCAGGAGCGATGCTGCTCATCGCCATCGCCTTCGTTGGATACTGGCAGTCGCTCGAACCCGAAGCCTTCCTGGCTTGGTTCGCCACCCATGCGCATCGAATCGGGGCATTGATGATCCCCCTGGGTGCCGCGGCGACGGCGGCGGCGATCGGCTCCGCCGTCGTCACCTGGCGCACCGGAGGCGCCGTTCGCGCGTGGGCGCTCATTTCCGCCGTGCTTACCCTCTTGGTGCTCGTCGTGTACTTCACAGCGCACGCGCCACGGAATGCGGTCTTTGCTGCACGGGGCATTGCACCTGAGAGCGTTTCACGCGAGCTCGGTACGTGGGCAACGTGGCACTGGGTTCGTGTCGTCCTGGGAGTCGGCGCCTGCTACGCGCAGCTCTTGTCGATTCGGGGCAGGGAGACGACGCATGTGTCGTCGTAGCCGCGTTTCAGGGCGGCAGCCTGAGAGCGTAAACCCGGCGCTGCACAAAACGACGCCAGAGAGGCGTGCCCTCACGCCGCGGTTCCGGCGCAGTTTTCACGATGGCGCTGCCATGCAGCATATGCGGTGAGCGCCCCCTCGACTGTGCAGCGGTGGCGCTGCCGAGCCGAGAGTGTGCGCTGGTTGATGGTCGACGGAGCGGCACATGACGTGCGAGAACCTAGCGTCAGGAGGGCACCGATGACTACACTCGACCTCGCGACTGTAGATCGCCTACTCACGACGACGCGCTCCGTCCGCAAACGGCTCGATCTCACCCGCCCTGTGGAACCCGCAATGCTCGAACGCTGCATTGAGATCGCGCTCCAGGCTCCGACAGGTTCGAATGCACAAGGCTGGCATTTCATTGTGGTGACGGAGCGCGATACGCGCGCACGTCTGGCGGCGGTGTACCGGCAGGGGTTGGAGTTGTTGTTGCCCACGTATGCGAGCGAGCCATTCCCAGCGGACGACGCACGGGCGCGCCAGCTGCCGGGTATGCTCGCCTCCGGGCTCCACTTGTATGAGCACCTCCACGAAGTCCCCGCCCTCGTCATTCCCTGCATCGAGGGCCGCTTCGAAACTGCCGGGGTGGTGATGCAGGCCACCCTCTACGGTTCCATCTTCCCGGCCGTGTGGTCGTTCATGCTGGCACTGCGCGCCCGTGGCATCGGCTCGTGCTTGACGACGGACCATCTCTTCTACGAAACCGAGGCGGCGCAGATCCTGGGCATCCCCGACACAGTGACGCAGGTCGCGCTGCTGCCGGTCGCGTACTTCACGGGCACGGACTTCAAACCTGCCAAGCGGCTGCCGGCACGCGATCGCACGCACTGGAATCGCTGGGGCATGCAGAGGTAGAAGGTGGATGACTGACACGCTGCAGCGCATCCCGGATCTCGCGGCCGTCGAGTTCGACGAGATCGGCCCCGAGCGCATTTATCACTACTACAACGCCGCGGCGCGTCTACGCGCCGTGTTGGTCATCGACACCGTGCGCTTCGGTATGAGCGGCGGCGGGGTGCGCATGGCGGCCGATCTGAGCCTTGCCGAGATGATTCGATTGGCGCGCGCCATGTCGTACAAGTTCGCGTGGCTGAACCTCCCTTGCGGGGGCGCCAAGGCCGGCATCTGGCTGGACCCGTCGGACCCGGGCCGGTCGCAAGCGCTCGCGGCTTTTCGTGACGTCATCGGCCCTCTGGTGGACGCCGGGACGTACCTCCCGGGTGCGGACATGGGGACGTCGGCGAGCGATTTCGCGGCGCTCTACGTCGCGACCGGGCAGCGACAGAGTTTGGGTGAACAGCCCTTCGAGGGCATGCCACTGGAAGACCAGCTCACCGGCTATGGAGTGGTGATGGCGGCGCGCGCGGCCTGCGCCTCCCTCGGCTGGTCGCTCAACAGCGCGCGCGTGGCCATCGAAGGGTTCGGAAAAGTTGGTGCCGGCGCAGCGAAGTTCTTTGCCCGTGAGGGCGCACGTGTCGTGGCGCTGTCGACGATTCGTGGAGCTTTGTATGAGCCCGATGGCCTGGACATGGAGTGCTTGCTCGCGCTGCGGTCGGCGCAGGGTGACGCCGCGCTGGAGCATTACAACGGCGGCCGCCGGTTGCTGGCCCCTGAAGCCCTGCTGACGCTGCCGGTTGACGTGCTGGTGCCCGGCGCGCGTCCCGATGCGCTGCACCACGGCAACGTCGAAGGCGTCCACGCACGAGTCATCGTACCGGCTGCAAACATTCCGTACGCCAGTGGGACTGCGCAGCGGCTGCATGCGCGCGGCGTTGTCCCGCTCCCTGACTTCGTGACCAACGCGGGTGGCGTCTTGGCCGGTCTGGTCAGCCTCCAAGGCGGTACAGCGGAAGATGCGTTCGCCATGGTTCAGGAGCGTATCGGTCGCAACGTGCGCGTGGTGCTCGACGCCGCAGCGGAGCGCGCGTGTTCTGCGTACGAAGCTGGCCTCGCAATCGCCCGCCAGCGACTCGTAGACAGTTGATCCGGGTTCGGGAAGACCGATGCAACGCATGCGGTCCAACAGGCAGCGGCAGTTGAACGGCGCGGGGGTGCAGTCAACCCGCCAAGCGGCTGCCGGCACTCGAGCGAACGCACTGGACTCGCTGGGGCGCGCGGCGCTAGGCACCGCGCCATCGTGCAGGAGCCGTACATGATCCAAGGGTCTGCCCAGCCCGCACTCGCCGCCGGACCATTCGGCAGGCCCGCCGTCGTCGCGACGTCTTGGACCCTGCTCCTCGGGCTCGCCGCCGTGAAGCTGGGCGTCCATGTCCTTTCCAGCGGATTGCTGACGTACGGCTACATGACCGACGAGCTGTACTATCTCGA